>JANPAS010000190.1:0-3784 GCA_031430035.1 Comamonadaceae bacterium
CTCCAGCAAGCAGGCGCAAGCCTTGCTGACGTGGTGCGCGTGACCTATGTGCTGCCAAGCTTTGCCGAGCTTGAATTAGCCAAACCCATCATGTGCAAATATCTGGGCGATGTGCGTCCCGCCGCGATGATGATTTCGGCAGGATTGATTGATCCGCGCATGAAAATTGAAATTGAAGTGACGGCGCGTAAGCAAAGCTAGTCATGTTCGGCGCAACCCTCCCCATCATTCAAGCGCCTATGGCGGGTGCACAAGGCTCGGCGCTTGCGATGGCGGTGTCCAATGCAGGTGGATTGGGTTCATTGCCTTGCGCCATGTTGTCAGTAGATGCCATGCGGGATGAGTTGGTAAAAATCACCCAGCAGGCTGCTGGTAAGCCCTACAACGTTAACTTCTTCTGTCACACGCCGCCTATCTTGCAGCCCATGCGGGATAAGGCTTGGCGAGATGCCTTGCTGCCGTACTATATCCAGTGTGGCCTGCAGGCTGATGTGCCTGCAGGAGCAGGACGGATACCGTTTAGCGCAGAGCACGCCGATGTGCTGGAACACTTTAAGCCGCCCGTGGTGAGCTTTCATTTTGGCTTGCCAAGCGCAGATTTGCTAGCGCGAGTGCGCTCGTGGGGCAGCAAGATCATCTCATCCGCCACCACAGTCGAAGAGGCAAAGTGGTTAGCTAACCTAGGTGTGGATGCGGTGATTGCGCAAGGTTTAGAGGCGGGCGGACATCGCGGCATGTTCATGACAGACGATCCATGTCTTGATATCGACAAACAAATGGGAACGTTTTCGCTGCTACCGCAAATCGTTCGCACCATTGATATTCCCGTGATTGCAGCGGGCGGCATTGCAGGCGCCAGCGGCGTGCGTGCCGCGATAGCGCTTGGCGCATCCGCCGTCCAAATTGGCACGGCGTACCTGCTATGCCCCGAGGCCACAACCAGCAAGGTGCACAGGGCAGCATTGCTGGGAGAGCTTGCTGGTATTGACCCACAGGTCACTGCTCTTACAAACTTATTCTCGGGTCGTCCTGCGCGAGGTATCGTGAATCGCTTGATGCGAGAGCTGGGCGCGATCAACCGCGCCGCGCCCCAGTTTCCACTTGCCACAAACGCCATCGCGCCACTGCGTGCATGGGCTGAGGCGCAAGGGCTAGGTGATTTTTCGCCGCTGTGGGCGGGGCAAAACACCAGCGGTTGCAAGGTGATCTCGGCGGCAGATTTAACGCGTGAGTTGGCGCAAGGTTTTTAAAGCTGCGCTTTCAACCAAGCCGTAATTCGCGCTTGATCGTTTTCAGTGCGAATCGTCATATACGCCGCCTCCGCCTCGGGGTAGGTGCGGCGTAAAAAATTAAGCCACTGTTTAAGCCTGCCCGCACGTTGGCGTGGCTCTTGGGTGTTGCAAACGAGTAGCCAAAAATCTTGAATGAGTGGCAGTAGCTCAGCCCAAGCCAATGGAGTGGACACGCTGGCGTGGCCTCGCATTTTTTCATCTGCACGTATCGCCAGTGCAAGGCCAGGATCGGTCACCATGCCGCGCCCCAGCATGAGTGCACTTGCGCCTGATAACGCTTGGCAGCGCCTTGCATCCTCTACGTTCCAAATTTCGCCATTGGCAATCACGGGGATTTTGACAGCAGCGCGGATGTCCGCAATACGTGCCCAGTACGCAGGTGGGCGATAGCCGTCGGCTTTGGTGCGGGCGTGGACGACGAGTTCGCTGGCGCCGGCTTCGGCAATGGCGATGGCGCATTCCACGGCGCGGCTGTCGTCGTTAAAACCGAGGCGCATTTTGGCGGATACGACTTGGTTGGCTGGCACGGCGCGGCGTACCGCAGAGACAATTTTGACGACTAACTCGGGCTCGTCCAAGAGCGCCGCGCCGCCGCCGTGGCGATTGACGACTTTGGCAGGGCAACCAAAGTTGAGGTCAACCCCTTCGGGGCCAAGACTGGCAAGGCGCGCCGCATTTTCAGCCACGCACACAGGGTCGGAGCCTAGAAGCTGTCCGCGCACGGGCACGCCAGAAGGGGTGCGGCTGCCATTCAGCAGCTCAGGCATCACGCGGATAAAAGCGCGATTGGGTAGCAACGTGTTGGTAACGCGGATGAATTCAGATACGCAGCGGTCAATCCCTCCGTGCACAGCCGTGCCGCCCACCCGGGTGAGCGCGTCTCGCAAGACAAAATCGAGCAAACCCTCCATGGGCGCGAGTAGCAATTGCACGGGTTTATCCTGCCCCTGAATGTGGACTTGGCTGATAGAGTGAATGCTCTCAATATTTACAAGGGGCATGGCATGTTGAATTCATTAGATCGTCGTCATTTTCTGTCAGGTGCGGCAGCCGTTGCGGCTAGCACTGGATTACACAGTGCGTGGGCACAAGCAAAACCTGCGGCTGCCAAATGGCCTGCCAAACCGATTCGCATTGTGGTCGCCTTTCCCCCAGGCGGTCTGACAGATGCCTATGCACGTATGTATGCCGAACAAATCACGGCGCAGCTTGGCGTGCCTGCCGTGGTGGAGAACAAACCTGGTGCAGGTGCGATCATCGCCATTGAGCACGTGGCCAAATCTGCGCCCGATGGCTACACCTTGCTGATGACGACCTCGGGGACGGTCTGGCAAAACCGAGTGCTCTACACCAAGTTGCCCTACAACTTGGACAAAGACCTTACGCCGATTGCCAGCTTCCCCTCAGGGCCGTTAGTGGTCGCTGTGGGTGAGAAAGTACCCGCTAGAAACATGCGTGAGTTCATCGAGTTTGCGAAAACCAACAACACCGCCATGGGTACGTACGCGCCAGGCTCGTATCCGCATATGGTGGCCGACCAAACGAATCGAAGTGATGGCACGAAGATACAGTCCATTCACTATCGAGGCGAAGCCCCCATGTGGATTGATGTGGCGTCAGGTCAAACACAAGTTGCGATTGGTAGTTACCAAGCCTTTGCCACTGTGCAGCCGCGTGGTGTGAGGGCTATTGGCGTGACGGGTAACTATCGCTCGCCTAAGTTGCCAGACATGCCAACGCTGGTGGAGCAGGGCATAGGTGGCAATCTGGTGGGGCTTGAGGGTGGTTTGCCACTCATGGCGCCTACGGGTACGCCCGAGGCTGTGCTGCAGGCGCTGTCCCGCGTGGTGGTGGCAGGCGCGAATACCGAGCGGGCGGCCAAATTGCGCGAGAGCTTTGCGATTCCCAACAAGCCCAAAAACTTGGCGGACACCCGTAAAGAGTGGGAGCAGGTCGTGCCTGTATGGATTAAATTGGCGGTGGATTTGGGGATTAAGTTGGATTGAGGCTCTTGTGAATCAGTTTGTCAGAAAACTGAGAAAATACACGGTTTCGCTAAAACCTTAGCGAGCATCCGATAAGAGAGATCACTGTGGCGCAATACGTATTCACCATGAACCGCTTGGGCAAAATTGTCCCGCCTAAGCGTCATATTCTTAAAGACATTTCCCTGTCGTTCTTCCCTGGAGCCAAGATTGGCGTGCTGGGTACCAACGGCTCGGGCAAATCGACCTTGCTCAAAATCATGGCGGGTGTGGACAAAGAGTTTGAGGGCGAGGCGATTCCCATGCCCAATCTCAATATCGGCTACTTGCCGCAAGAGCCGCAGTTGAACCCTGAGCACACGGTGCGTGAGGCGATTGAAGACGGCATGGGCGCAGTCGCTGCGGCGAAGGCGCGTTTAGAAGAAGTCTATGTAGCCTACGGCGCAGAAGACGCGGATTTTGACGCGCTGGCCGCCGAGCAAGCTGAGCTGGAAGCCATTATTGGCA
>JANPAS010000191.1:0-9111 GCA_031430035.1 Comamonadaceae bacterium
AAAGCGCTTTGCCAGCGCCTAAAACACGCAATTCCAGCAGTACGAGGTTGCCTAGCAGTAGCGCAATACCAATGATGTGCATCACCTCTAGCGTCGGGTAGGCGTAGGGGTTGGTGCGCAGGGGCTCAAAAAACTGGGTGATGGCGATGAGTGGGGTCACGTGAAGTTAAAAGGTATATTTAATCAAATGGAACCTGTACTCTACTCCTTTCGACGTTGCCCTTACGCGATGCGAGCCCGCATGGCGCTTGCTTCGGCGGGTATTGCGTATCAAACCGTTGAAGTCTCACTCCGCGCCAAACCGCCCGAGTTAATCGCCATTTCACCCAAAGGAACCGTGCCCGTGATGCAGCTCCCAGATGGCACGGTGCTGGAGCAAAGTTTGGACATCATGCGCTGGGCGTTAGCTCAAAACGACCCCGAGGGCTGGCTGACTGCTGACGACGAAGTGGAAATGAATCGCTGGATCGCGCTTTGCGACGACACATTCAAGCCGCTGCTGGATCGCTACAAATACGCGAACAGGCATCCCGAATTGACAATGGCACAGCACCGCGAGGGTGCCGTTTTGGGGTTTATTTCTCCGCCAGAGAATGCTCTGCAGGCCAAGCGGGATAAGGGCTGCAGGCCATCATTTGCTGATGTTGCCATGTTTCCATTTGTGCGCCAGTTTGCCGCCGTGGATCAGGCTTGGTTTGATGCCCAGCCGCTGCCTGCCGTTCAATCTTGGCTGGCAAAGTGGTTGGCATCGGAACTGTTTGCCACATGCATGGCTAAGTGATTTAAATCAACCGCCCGTTTTGCCTAAATCGTAGCCAAGAGCTAATCGCTAAAAAAATCATGCCGAGCAGCCCAAACAATACCGTCACTTCGGTTTGACGATGTTTTTTAAGCGCAATTTGCATGCTGAGTCGCTGAAAAATTTTGTCTAACTTCAGCTCAGAGTCGGCTTTAAAGTACTCGCCGCCTGTCAATTCAGCAATTCGCTTTAAAACATCTTCATCCAGCTTGACGCGTGCTTGCATGCCGCGAGCCTTCAAAACCTCGCCCTGCGTGGTGCCCACACCAATGGTGTACACGCGCACACCCAAATCAGCGACTATTTGCGCCATTTTGATAGGGTCTGGCCCTAGGTTGCCTTGTCCATCGGTAATTAAAACCAGCGCTTGCGATTTGTTAGCGCCAGGTTCTAGCTTTTCTACCTTGCGCGAGGTGGAAGCGATGGAAGATGGCGGCACAACTGGCGCAGTACCCTCTGGCAGTGGGGCTGCAGCGGAAGCAGCATTGGGGACGCCGCGTGCAGACTCGCCCTCTTCGATCAATTTTTTAACGTCTACCCCAGAGGCTGGCAAGAGAGCATCGAGTGCAATGATGAGGCCACTACCCACCGCAGAGCCGGGTTGGAGCGAGAGTCGCTCGATGGCTTGGCGCAAATCGTCGCGCTCTTCGGTGGGCGCTTGCACGAGGGACGCCGTACCCGCCATGCTGACGACGCCCATTTTGACTTGACTTGGCAAGTCATCAATCAGTCGCAGGGCTATGGTTTGCGCGACTTCAATGCGCGAGGGCTTGATATCTTTGGCTCGCATGCTGCCCGAGCTGTCAATCGCCAGCACCACGCCATCTAGTCTTGTGGGCAAGAGCATCACCGCTTTGGGACGTGCGAGCGACAAGAGCATTAAGGCGCAGCAAAGGTAGAGCGTAGCGGCCATCCAAAACCGCTGCCACGAAGAGACTGGCTTTGCCGCCTGCCGAAACCATGCGCTGGGGGCAGTAGATGCCGCTGACTGTTTGCCAAAACGCTGACGACGCCATCGCCAAGCAACAAACAGTAACCAAACCGTGGGGATGACGAGCTGCAGCCAAAGCAGTTTTGGCCACACCCATTCCAAACTATGCCACTCAAGCATGAGCCAGCCTCCTCTGTTTACGAAGGCGTGCGAATTGAATCAAACTGGTATCCAAGGCTTGATCGGTTTGCAGTGATAAATGGCTAGAACCCGCATGGGATAAGGCTTGCAGGATACCTGCCTGCCTTGCATTTGCGGCATCTTCAAACCTTTGTCTAAAGCCCGCATCGTTACCATCCAGCAACATTTGCTCGCCCGTTTCAGCGTCTTGCAAGACCAACATGCCGACATTGGGAAGCTGGCACTCGGCAGGATCACCAATTTGAACGGCCAGCACATCGTGGCGACGAGAAAGTCGTGCCAAACTATTTTTCCAATCGTCACTTTGACTTAAGAAATCGGAAATCACAAACACGCTGGCGCGGCGTTTGCACAGTGCGGCCGCTTGGTCGAGCAAATGGTGCAATTGTGTGGGGGCTGCGACGGTTTTTTCTTTTTTAGCTGACACTACGCCTTGTAAGCGGTGCAGCAGTTGCAGTACATGACGTCTGCCTTGCCCTGTGGGAATCACAATATCGGCTCGCGTATTGGCAGCCGAATAAACCAGCGCCCCCACACGGTTACCGCGCTTGGTAAGCAAGGACGCCAGCACCGTCACGATTTGGATGGCCACCTCGCGCTTGGAGGTTTGGTTGGATGTGAAATCCATTGAAGGTGAGACATCCACCACAAACCAAGCGCTAATTTCGCGGTCTTCGTGATGCACCCGCACATAGGGCGTTTGCATACGTGCCGTGACGTTCCAGTCGATATGCCGCACGTCGTCGTGCGATTGGTATTCGCGCAAATCGGCAAATACCAAACCCGCACCGCGAAACAGCGAGCGATAGTCCCCTTGCAACTGACCATCCAGTCGCTTTAAGACCGTCCACTCAAGGCGCTGTAGCAATCGCTCTGCCGCAAGGTACATAGGGCTTAGCCTCGCAGGTGTGCCATTGGTTTTTCTGGCGGCGCAAGCTTTGCCACGATCTGATCGATCAGGTTTTGTGCGGTCACGCCACTTGCAATTGCCTCATAGGACAGCACCAACCGATGGCGCAGCACATCGGACACGACATCGACTAAATCTTCGGGCAATACGTAGGCGCGAGCCCGCAAAAACGCCATGGCTCTAGAGGCTTCAATCATGCTGATGGTGGCACGCGGACTTGCGCCAAAGAGCAACATCGGCGCGATGTCTGGTAGCCCATATTTAGCGGGGTTTCGCGTCGCATCGACTAGCTTGACCGCGTACTGCATCAAAGCCGAATCCACGTAACTTTGGCGGCAAAGTTGTTGCAAGCGGTTTAAGTCTTCGGTCGTGGCAACGCTACCAATCTCGGGCATCGTGCCTGTCACGCGTTCGGCAATCACAAACTCTTCGTCCACTGTTGGATAGCCCACAATCACCTTCATCATGAAGCGGTCAACCTGCGCTTCGGGTAGCGGATAGGTGCCTTCAGTTTCAATCGGATTTTGCGTTGCCATGACCAAAAACGGTTTAGGCATACGGTGCGACTCACCAGCGATGGTGACTTGCCGCTCCTGCATCACTTCTAAGAGCGCACTTTGAACTTTGGCGGGTGCGCGGTTAATCTCATCGGCCAGTAACAAGTTGGTGAGTACGGGACCCAGCACGGTACTAAATTCGCTACTTTTTTGATTAAACACACGCGTGCCCACCAAGTCGGCGGGTAGCAAATCAGGGGTGAATTGAATGCGCTTAAAACTACCTTGAATGGCTTTGGCCAGTGTGTTGACCGTGAGTGTTTTGGCAAGCCCCGGCACGCCCTCAATCAGCAAATGCCCTTGCGCCAAAAGTGCGACCAAGATGCGTTCTAAAAATTTATCTTGCCCCACCACGACGCGCTTGACCTCGTACAAGATGCGCTCCATAAGTGCTGCACCCTCTTGCACTTGTACGGCGGTTGCCTGCATGCTAGAGGTCGATTGCCACTGGGTTTGATTGTTTTGATTCATATGTTGTCTCGCTTGTTAAAAGGGTGGAACACCAAGTCCTGCTGCCGCGCTTTCTATCGTCGTAGCAAACAAAATACCAATAAAAGTACGTGCAGATGTGGGGTTCAAAATGGCTGTGACAATACCGACGACCTCGCCTTGCATGTTGACCAGTGGCCCGCCCGAATTGCCAGGATTAGCCGCTGCATCGGCTTGAATTAAGCCGCGCATGAGCGTCTTGCCTTCAGATCTGAAATGGCGGTTTAAGCCCGACACCACGCCTGCTGAAACTGACGGGCCAATGCCAAACGGAAAGCCCACCGCAACCACTTCGTCGCCAGGCTGCAAGCTACCGCTAGAACCCATAGTGGCGGGCTGCAAGTCATCGGGGAGTTTTTCAGCTTTCAATATAGCCAGATCGTTGTCTAGCTGCACACCCACCACGACAGCAGGAGACTGCATGCCATCGGCAAAGGTCACGATAATTTTTGACGCGCCCTGCACCACATGCCAATTGGTCAAAATTTTGCCATCCTCCGATATCACGACCCCAGAGCCAATGCCCGTGTTGGGTAATTCATCAACCTCCTCCAGTTTTTTATGGGAAGGTTTTGCGGTAGGCGCTTCCGCCATGATGGTACGAACATGTACGACCGACGGTGAAATGATGGCCGCGGCACGCGCTGTACGCGAAGGCAAATCTTTGTTGACCAAGGTATGCAAAACGGCTGCGTCAATATCGGCTTGAGTTAATGCCCGAGTAACAGGCTGATGCCATAGCGCCACGGTTGACCACAGCAGCAGTGCCGTACCCGCTATGGACAGGACGATCCACCATACTTTGCTACGGTTAGCGACAAAATGTTTGAGGCGCTGCATGGCGACACATTAGCATAGCTTTTAGGCAAAGAGTGCTAGAGTGTCACCTTCACACACCATTTCCTTATGCAGTTTCTTTGGCCTATCGCTCTGTGGTCGTTACTCTTCATTCCGTTCATGGTCTGGGGTTATATCTGGGCGCAGCGCCGCAAGCAGCGTACGGTGGTCATCTACTCTAGCTTGGCACTCATTAAGCCTGCGATGCGCAAAACCGCCATGTGGCGCAGGCATGTACCGCCTGCCCTGCTCGCTCTTGCGTTGTCCTTGGTTCTTTTTGCCGCTTCAAGGCCCGTGGCGCGGGTATCGTTGCCAGCGGACTATATGACTTTGATGCTGGCGATGGATGTCTCTCGCAGTATGCTGGCCGAGGATGTGCAGCCGTCTCGCATTGTGGCGGCGCAAACGGCGGCCAAGGCTTTTATTAGCGAACTACCAGCCAACGTACGTGTAGGCATTGTTAGCTTTGCCGCCAATGCGCAATTGGTACAGGCCGTCACGAAAAATAAAGAGCAGCTCACTGCAGCTATTGATGGTTTTAGTTTGCAACGCGGCACGGCAACTGGCAGTGGCTTACTGGTCGCACTCAACACCCTTATGCCTGATGTCAAAGTGAATTTAGAAGCTGTGATTTACGGCTCAGAATTTTCTGGTTGGGGAGAGCAAGCTGGTACTGGACGGTCACTGGATAAACCTAAAGAAACAAAAACCGATACCAGCAAAGTGCAACCTGCAGGCTCGTATACAGGCGGTGCGATTGTGCTTTTGTCGGATGGCAGGCGTACCACAGGCGCAGACCCTATTGAAGCGGCCAAATTAGCCGCCAGCAAAGGCGTTCGGGTCTATACCGTGGCGTTTGGCACGCCCAATGGCACTATTCCAGGTCAGTCTTTTTCGTCGTTTTGGACACAAGTAGACGAAGAGAGTTTGCAAAAAATTGCAAAAATCACTGAGGCAGAATTTTTTAGAGCGACCAACGCGGCCGATCTTAAAAAAATCTATCAACATTTATCCAGTAAGTTTGTGCTGGAACAGCGCGAAACTGAGATAAGCGCCCTGTTTATCGCTGCGGCCCTTGCAATGCTGGGGCTTGCATTTGGTTTGTCACGTTATTGGTATCGCACTGCCTAGCTGTTTGTACAGAGTTCGTACAATTCGGTAGGTAACGTATTTCCATTCAATTAATTCGTGACTTTTATGAATCGCAAATCTTTTTTAACCACTTTTCTTTCTTTTTTATCTCTTGGAGCTTTTATGACCGACGCTAACGCCGCTGCACCTATCACCGAAACCCTGCCGTCTGGCGTCAAGATCACCCACACCGTAGTTGGCACGGGTGCAAATCCTAAAGCAACCGACACCGTCAAAGTGCATTACAGCGGGACGCTAGAGAACGGCAAAGAGTTTGATAGCTCGTACAAGCGTAACGCGCCCATTTCATTCCCACTGCAAGGCGTGATTAAGGCTTGGACTGAAGGCGTGCAAAAAATGAAGGTGGGCGGAAAAGCCATACTGGTATGCCCTCCAGAGACTGCCTATGGCTCGCGCGGCGCAGGCGGCGTGATTCCACCAAACGCAACGCTGACATTTGTGATCGAATTGCTGGCTATTGAAAAATAAGCTGGATGTACCAGCCAGCACAGTTTGTTGCCAAGGATAAAAATCACGCGTTGAATTTGATGCGTGACTACCCGTTCGCGTCGCTCGTCAGCAATGACGACGAAGGTTTCCCTTATGTGACGCATCTGCCCTTGCATCTTGAAGAGCGTGCCGAGCAGATCGTGTTACTTGGACACTGCGCCAAACCAAATCCTCACTGGAAATATCTGGCGGCACGCCCTGAGGCGCTGGTCACGTTTATGGGGCCTTAC
Source organism: Comamonadaceae bacterium (assembly GCA_031430035.1). Classification (GTDB taxonomy): domain Bacteria; phylum Pseudomonadota; class Gammaproteobacteria; order Burkholderiales; family Burkholderiaceae_C; genus JASGCK01. The sequence goes on from JANPAS010000191.1 coordinate 6,596, forward strand.
GCCTACCTCTCGCCGCAGATTTATCCTGATTTGGTTCGAGTACCGTCTTGGAATTATTTGACAGTACACGCCAAGGTGAAAGCTACGTTAATTGAAGACACTCTGGCCAAAGATCGGTTGCTCAAAAAACTAATTGGCGATCACGAACCTGCGTATGCCCAGCAGTGGATGGGGCTTGGCACGGAGTATCAGCACAAGATGTTGGCAGGCATTGTCGGATTTGAGTTAGCCGTTGAAAAATTGGATTGCAAACTCAAACTGAATCAACACCGACCTGAGTCGCATGCCAAGCTGCATGGCATGTACGAAGCAGGCAATGAGAATGAACGAGCACTGGCTGGCTGGATGCGTACGCTGGGCATGGCTTCGTAGATGCCGCGTCATTTTTCAAATCAGGATGAGGCGTTTTGGAGTGGTTTTAAGCAAGCCCTAGGTGCGCCACTGTGGGTGCTGTTTGCGGGCATGATTGGCTTTGGCGCCATGGGACACACCAGCGGCGTGAGTGCTTGGGTGTTGGGGCTTAGCAGTCTGCTGATGTTCGCCCTGCCCGGTCAGGTGGTGATGCTGGAGATGTTGATGAATGGCTCGTCGTTTGTGGCCATTGCCTTGGCGGTCACGCTCACATCTAGCCGATTTATCACCATGACGGTGACGCTATTTCCGCAGTTTGCGGCAAGCGATAGAACTAAAAAACTGTATGCGCACGTACATCTGCTGGCCATGACCGCGTGGGCGGTCTCGATGCGCGATTTCCCAGCGATTGAACCCAAATATCGTTTGCGTTATTTCTTAGGCTTGGGACTCCCTTGCTGGCTCATCGCCATGCCCGCAACCCTTATCGGCTATGCCTTGGCAGGCGTTGTGCCGCCTACCGTCACGCTGGCTTTGGTGTTCATCAACCCACTTTTTTTCTTGCTCACGTTTACGGATGTGAAGCCTTGGGCGAATCGGATCGCGATCGTGCTGGGTGGCTGCTTGGGCCCGCTTTTTTACCTGCTGGATAGGGACAGCAGTTTGCTGGTCACGGGGTTGGTTGCAGGCACCTGCGCTTATGTCATTGAGCGCAAATTTTTGCGTCGAGTCGCAACATGACAAGTCTTAACGGATCAGAGTTCGGCTTATGGACTGCGCTTATAGCGGCTTGTGTGGGCACTTATCTATGTCGTGCTATCGGCGTTAAGTTAGCAGGCCACATTAGCCAAGAAAGTGAGATTTTTAGATGGCTCTCGGCCGTTACGTATGCCATGGTGGCTGCGCTGACGATTCGTTTGATCCTGATGCCTGTTGGCTTGCTGGCGACTGTGCCACTTTATGTGCGGATAGTGATTTGCGTACTAAGCGTCTTAATCATGGTCTCCAAACCGACGCGCCGACTGGTCCCCGCCTTATTAACTGGAACGCTTGGATTGATGGCTTATCGGTTTTTATGAGGAAAAATGTATACAATTGCTTATTAAGTATTAGTTTTCACTTGGGTTTATACTTTTAAGTTAATGAATAAGAATTGCTATCGTCATATATTTAGTAAAAAATTTGCTGCTTTAGTTGCTGTTGCTGAAACAGTGACTTCAAAAGGCACGTCTGCCTCTGGTGAAGGCGCGGCAAATAGCGCGTCTGTTCCAAAACTCGGGCGAGCACTTGCCCTAGCGACCCTGAGCTTGCTGGGCACTAGCATGGCTTATGGGCAAGTGTTACCTACAGGTGGCGTTGTAACCTTCGGCGCCGGCAGTATTGCGACGAGTGGTAATACGATGACCATCACTCAAACAACGAATGTGCTAGGTGCCAATTGGAATTCTTTTTCTATCGGCGCAAGTAACAGTGTGATTTTTAATCAGCCAAGCGCCGCCTCTATTGCCGTGAACCGAGTCATTGGTAATAGCCGCTCAGAGATTTATGGCAACTTGCAATCGAATGGCCAAGTCTTTTTGCTCAATCCAAACGGGGTGATGTTTGGCAAAGACGCTCAAGTGCAGGTGGGCGCTTTGATGGCCTCAACCAAAAACATCACGGACGCGCAGCTTGGGATTGCTGATTACACATTAAAAGGCGTATCAACCGCGGGCATCATTAACCAAGGCACGCTCAAAGCTGTTGGTAATGGTTCGGGATCGGGCTCAGGCGGCGGCTACGTCATCATGCATGCTGACCGAGTGAGCAATGAAGGCACGATAGAGGTCATTGGCGGCAAGCTTGTAATGGCGGCGACTCAAACGCTTAGTTTGTCTTTAAACAATGGACAGTTACTCAGCACCCAAGTGACGGGCAACGTAGCCAATGCACTCGTGGAAAACAAAGGACTGATCGTTGCGGACGATGGGCAGGTCTATCTCACGGCTCGTGGCAAAGACATGCTCCTCGACACGGTGGTCAACAACGAAGGTGTCATCCGCGCTCGCAACCTTTCAAGTCACAACGGCGTGATTACGCTAGATGGTGGCGATAGCGGCGTGGTACTTAGCAACAACGGGACGCTGGACGTTAGCGCTGTTGCCCAAAACGGAAGCTCTGGCTTA
>JANPAS010000192.1:0-3241 GCA_031430035.1 Comamonadaceae bacterium
CAGCAAGGACGACCTCGCCTCCATTGAGCGCGGCATGGCGCAAATCAAGGCCGAGATTGAATCGGGTGCGTTTGAATGGAAGTTAGATTTAGAAGACGTTCACCTGAACATCGAAGCGCGACTCACCACGCTGGTGGGCGACGCTGGTAAGCGCCTGCACACAGGCCGCTCGCGCAACGACCAAGTGGCGACCGACGTGCGCCTTTGGTTGCGCTCCGAGATTGACCTCATCGTGGATTTACTAGCCGCCCTGCAAGCCACACTGGTCTTGATTGCCGAAAAAAATACGGACACCATCTTGCCCGGCTTTACGCATTTACAAGTCGCCCAGCCCGTCAGCTTTGGACACCACATGCTGGCGTATGTGGAGATGTTTGCCCGCGATGCCGAGCGCATGCTGGATGTTCGCAAACGCGTCAACCGCCTACCCTTGGGCAGCGCAGCACTAGCAGGCACTAGCTATCCGCTAGACCGCGAGCGCGTAGCAATTACCCTGGGCATGGTCGATGAGCAAGGCCATCCGCAAGTGTGCCAAAACAGCTTGGACGCCGTCAGCGACCGCGATTTTGCGATTGAATTTGCAGCAGCCGCTTCTTTGGTGATGATTCACACCAGCCGCCTATCTGAAGAACTGATTATTGGGATGAGCCAAAACTTTGGCTTTATTCAAATTGGCGACGCATTCACCACGGGCAGCTCCATCATGCCGCAGAAAAAAAACCCCGATGTACCCGAACTCGCACGCGGAAAAACAGGGCGCGTGGTCGGGCACTTAATGGGACTCATTACCCTGATGAAGGGGCAGCCCCTCGCCTACAACAAAGATAACCAAGAGGACAAAGAGCCGTTATTTGACACCGTGGACACGCTTAAAGAAACGCTGCGCATCTTCAGTGAGATGATGGCCTCCGTCACCATCAAGCCCGAGGCGATGGAACGCGCCGCACTGAAGGGCTACGCCACGGCGACCGATCTAGCCGACTACATGACCAAGAAGGGCTTGCCCTTCCGCGATGCGCACGAGACCGTTGCCAAGGCGGTGAAATACGCGATTGCTCAGGGTGTCGATTTAAGCGCCCTGCCGCTTGAAACTTTGCAATCGTTTAACGCCAACATCCAGTCCGACGTGTTTGATTGCTTAAGCCTACGCGGCTCGTTAGAAGCAAGGAATACGCTGGGCGGCACAGCGCCCGCGCAAGTGCGGATGCAAATTGCGCGGCATAAAGCTAGGTTGGCGATCTGACCCCTCTGTCACGTCGTGACATCCCCCCTACTTTGTAGGGGAGAACAACGAGACAATTTCGCATCATTTTCAAAGAAAGTCGAATCATGTTCTGCATTCCACCTCTGTCCAAAATCACCTGTATCGAAGACCTACGCGTCGTCCACCAAGCGCGCACACCGCGCATGTTCTACGACTACGCCGATTCGGGCTCATACACCGAGAGCACCTACCGCGCCAACAGTGACGACTTCAAAGCGATGAAGTTTCGCCAGCGCGTGGCCATCAATATGGAAGGCCGCACCACGGCAAGCGTGATGCTCGGAGTGCCCGTGGCCATGCCTGTCGCTATCGCTCCAGTGGGCCTCACGGGCATGCAAAACGCAGACGGCGAAATCAAAGCGGCACGCGCTGCCAAAGCCTTCGGCATTCCGTTTACGCTGTCCACCATGAGCATTTGCTCGATTGAAGACGTGGCAAAAGGAACGGACGGTCATCCGTTTTGGTTTCAGCTCTACATGATGCGCGACCGCAAATTTATGGAGCGCCTGATGGACAGAGCCAAAGCGGCGGGCTGCTCGGCGCTGGTGCTCACGCTCGATTTGCAAGTGCTGGGGCAACGCCACAAAGACATTAAAAACAGCATGACTGCGCCGCCAAAATTAACAATTGCCAACATCGCCAACATGATGACCAAACCCACGTGGTGCATGGGCATGCTGGGCACAAAACATCACGGCTTTGGCAATATCGTGGGGCACGTCACAGGCGTGGACGACATGAGTTCACTCTCTAGCTGGACGGCCAGCCAGTTCGACCCGCGCCTCAATTGGGAAGACGTGCAGTGGGTCAAAAACTACTGGGGCGGCAAGCTAATTTTGAAGGGCATTCAAGACCCAGACGATGCGCGTCTGGCGGCGCAATCAGGCGCCGATGCACTCATCGTCTCCAACCACGGCGGACGACAACTAGACGGCGCGATCTCATCCATCGCTGCCCTACCTGCCATTGTTGAAGCCGTCAAAAATTCGTCTATCGAAGTCCATATGGATGGCGGCATCCGTAGCGGGCAAGACGTGCTCAAAGCCTTGGCGCTAGGCGCAAAAGGCGTGTACATCGGCCGCGCCATGGTGCATGGCCTCGGCGCGTATGGCGAAGCAGGCGTGACCAAGGCACTCACCATCATTCAAAAAGAGCTAGAGACTACCGCTGCGCTGTGCGGCGTGACCAAGCTAGATAACGTGACGACCGGGATTTTGCAGGCTGGGACGTTTTGAGGCGGTATAAATGTTGTTCTTTATTTTTTCTTAAGTAATTTCGTCACCCGCTCAAAATCCGCATCCACCGCGCGAGGCAAAATATCTTGCTGCTTACGGTAGTTTTCATATTCCGCTTCGGCTTTAATTTTGGCAGTTTCGGCTGAAATTTTTCCTGCATGATCTAGCAGTTGACGACCTGTACTTTTTAGGAATTCATCTAGCTTGCTAATCCAGTCCTGCATTCGCATGGGCTTGCGCTCTAGCGCTTGCAGCTCGGCGTATTCGAGGTAGAGGTTGACGATACGGTTGAGCACATTGAGCTCATCTTCGCTTAAATAATTTTTAGCAACTGATGCATCATCTTTGCGTACCACGCCACTCGCGCTTGTGGTTTGCAAGCCCATCAAGGGCTGCGAGGCATTGGCGCGTTGATGGATGATTTCGGCAGCGGTATGGCCGTGTGTCGCCCAGTGCATTTTGTTTTGCACCGTCGCAAAAAATGCTTGGGTGAGTTCGGTATTGGGTGAGTAGTCCACGCTGGTGGCATAGATGTCGAGTACCTTGAGGTAGAAGCGTCGCTCGGAGCTACGTATGTCGCGAATACGCGCCAGCAGTTCGTCGAAGTAGTCAAGCTGGCCTTTGCCTGGCGGGTTTTTAAGCCGCTCATCGTCCATGGTAAAACCTTTGACAAGATATTCACCGAGGCGCGAAGTTGCCCATTGGCGAAACTGCGTGCCGCGATGACCTTTGACACGGTAGC
>JANPAS010000193.1:0-3447 GCA_031430035.1 Comamonadaceae bacterium
TACGCCATCGCTAGGCGATCGTATCAATGCGTTTGAAGACCCCATTGCCGCGCGCAAAAACTTTATCGACCGCCAGCCAATGGGACGACTGGCTAGTGCCGATGAAATTGCGCCCACCGTGATATTTTTAGCCAGCGACGAATCATCGTTCTACTCGGGCGAAGCGCTGCATGTGAATGGTGGCATGACCATTTAGGCGGCATGACGATCTAAATATTTAAAGAAAAGCACCATGAACAACTACGATTTAAAAAACAAACACGCCGTCATTACAGGCGGCGCATCGGGCATTGGGTTTGCCATTGCGACTCGAATGATTGCCAGCGGCGCGACTGTGACGCTATGGGACAGAGACCCAGAGGCCTTATCCCGTGCGACTTCCCAGCTAGGCCTGGCTGCAAAGACCGTCCAGCTTGACCTGGCGGAGCATGCGGCTGTGGTGCAAGCAACAGCGGACACTGTGGCTCATTCGCCCAATAAAGCGATCGACATTTTGGTCAACAGCGCTGGGATTACAGGGCCAAATGAAACGCTGGCGAAGTACCCCATTGATGCATGGCACCAAGTGATGCAAATCAATTTGAATGCGCTGTTTTATTGCTGCCGCGAAATCGTACCCGTGATGCAAGCCAACGATGGCGGCAAAGGTTATGGCCGCATCGTCAATATTGCATCGGTGGCTGGCAAGGAAGGCAATCCGAACGCCAGCGCGTATGGCGCATCGAAAGGCGCGGTGATGACGCTCACCAAAGCACTCGGCAAGGAGCTAGCCGCCACAGGCATCCGCGTGAACTGCGTCACGCCAGCGGCGGTGGACTCGCCCATGTTTAGCCAGATGAAGCCTGAGTTCATTCAGTACATGCTCTCCAAAATTCCAATGGCGCGATTTGGACAAGCGGACGAAGTGGCGGCGCTGGTGACGTGGCTATCTAGTGAGGACTGCTCGTTTAGCACGGGCGCGGTGTTTGATATTTCGGGTGGTAGAGCGACGTATTAAGCGACGTACTAGCGTGCCCGCTTGCCAGCCTTTTCTGCGTTGGTCAGTTTCAACTGAACCAGCGTCAGCGTCATCAATCCAATCGCAAGAATGAGCGAAGCGGCTGCCGCTAATCCATATAAGTGGATTTGCTCGGCAAAACCTGTCTGATAGATAAACTGCACGATGAAGGTGGTCGCCGAACCAGGTCCACCACCTGTGAGCACGAACACTTCATCAAAAATTTGCACAGCGCGAATCATGGCCAGCACCAGCACCACAATTAAATTAGGCATGAGTAGCGGAAGTGTGATGCGGGTCAGCGTTCGCCACGGCGAGGCGGCATCCATTTCGGCAGCTTCGTACATGTCCTTAGGAATGGCCTGCAAACCCGCCAACAAAATCAACGTGTAAAAGCCCATGTGTGCCCAGATAGAGACGAACACCGTCCAAAAGAATGCCCACGAGCCTGTGGTGAGCCACTCCACTGGTTGACTGCCTGCGGCGATAAGCCCTGCGTTAAAAACGCCTTGGTTTTGCAAAAGCCATTTCCAAATCAACGCCACAACTACAGGTGAAAGCAATACGGGATAGAAAAATACGCCGCGCCAAAAGCCGCGTCCAATGATTTTGCGATTGAGAATGAGCGCCGTGACTAATGAAAAAAACACCATCAGCGCAACTTGAATGACGCTGAATTGGAGGGTGTTCAAAATCGATCGCCAAAAAATATCTTTACGACAAGTTTGAATGTCGAAGTAGTCACGGCATTCAAGCAAAATGCCAAAATTTTCTGCCCCAACATAAGGACGATCAAACGGCATCAATTTGACGCCACCTGTCACCGCATACACAAGATTGATGAGAATGGGCAGGAAAGTGAAGAGCCCAAAAACTAGCAAATTAGGGCCGACAAACAACCAGCCAAGGCGCTTAAAGCCGAGATGTTTTTGCCCGAACCGAAAAAAAGGCTCAAACAAATTAAAGAAAAAGGCGAGCCCCAGTTTGACAACTCGGCTCGCCAGTTTTTGCACCATCGCAGTTTTACCTAGACTAGCTTACGTCGTTCTTATTTAGTGGCCTGTTTGACAGCATCCACCATGTCAGCGTTGAGCTTGTTGATGGCTTCGTCCGTGGACATTTCACCCACAATAGCTTGCGTGACGCGAGTGACCGTTGGTAGCATCATGGCGCGGTTAAATCTATAACCTTGGAAAACAAATGCTTCCGTTGTCAAGTTTCCAACGCTGCTACTAAACACACCAAGTGCGGCACGCTGTGCAGGAGCGGCATCTGGGTAGGGCACGCCTTTTTTCGCTAAGCCTTGGTGTGCAGGGATGTTTCTAGTCTTGCCCGTGAACTCGGCGTAGTTGGTTTCGGAACTGATGAAGTCCATAAAAGCCGCCACCTCTTTTGGCGACTTACTGGTCTTCAGGGCAACCCAAGCTGCGCCGCCAGGAATACCCGAACAAGCTGCGGGGCCGCATGGGCTAGGCACAGCGACCCAATCGAACTTCGTTCCCACATCTTTTTGCAGTCGGTTAATTTGCCAAGAACCAGATAGCACCATGGCCACGCGGCCGTTAACGAACTCGCCAACAGAGTCTGCGTATGTCGAGCCACCCGAGCCGCCCCACACATCTTTTAGCATAGAGCCGTCTTTATGCCAGCCCACAAATTTATTGATGGTGTTTTTGTAACCCGCATCCAAAGTAAGGTTGCCTTGCGCATCCAAAATTTTGGCGCCATAGCTGATGGCAGGTCCTGCAAAGCGGTGGCCCGAACGATCCCACGCCATCCCGGCCTTTAGTTGCGTCGCTTTGGCAACTGCATTCGTTGCGCTCACCCACTCATCCCATGTAGCTTTCGGGCCTGGTAGTGCGACCTTCGCTTGTTCAAATAGCGTCTTATTGACGTAAGGTCCTGTCATTGTCAGTTGCGACATAAAACCATAAACACCCTTGTCTGCACTTGAAGGACGTAGCCATGGCTGAGTCGCACCAAAGTTGGTCTCCCAGTACTTGGCATCTTTCACGTCTTTACTAATGTCTAAGTAGTACTTCGATAAGCCGCCAAGATCGGTCACACGCGCAATGTCTGGGCCTTGGCCAGCCGCCAACTGCACTGGCAGTTGCTCAACAATTGTTTTGTAAGGAACAACATCGATCACGACTTTTGTTCCAGGATTGACTGCCTCAAAGCGTTTGGCTTGCTCAGCAGTCACGTCACACTCGACGCCGTCTTGGTAGCACATGACGCGAATTTCGCCCGCTTGGGCAACAGATGCAGCGGCCAGTGCAAGCGCAGATAAAAGGAATTTGGTCTTCATAAAGTTTCTCCGTAAATAAAAATTAAATTCAGCGTTCAACTATAGCTTTTCCGCCTGTTTGCGGCATCAGGGTTTACGGCAGTGTCTAAGCTAGTGCCGCCCACAGCGCCGCACTAAATATCAGCAGCGCACCCCAAAGTAC
>JANPAS010000194.1:0-2406 GCA_031430035.1 Comamonadaceae bacterium
TGCAATCAAGCTGTCTTGGTTGTCTGGTACAAGGGCGAGATTGCAATTCATTTACCAAGGAGCCTTTATGGCACGCGCTACTCCTATCAACCGATACCGCAATATCGGTATTTCGGCTCACATTGATGCCGGCAAAACAACTACTACCGAACGTGTCTTGTTTTACACGGGCGTGAACCACAAAATCGGCGAAGTGCACGACGGCGCTGCCACTATGGACTGGATGGAGCAAGAGCAAGAGCGTGGCATCACGATCACCTCGGCGGCCACCACTTGCTTCTGGTCTGGCATGAGCAAGTCGATTGAAGAGCACCGCATCAACATCCTCGACACCCCTGGCCACGTGGACTTCACCATTGAGGTGGAGCGCTCGATGCGCGTGCTCGACGGTGCGTGCATGGTGTATTGCGCCGTGGGCGGCGTGCAGCCACAGTCAGAAACTGTGTGGCGCCAAGCCAACAAATACAAAGTGCCGCGTTTGGCCTTTGTCAACAAAATGGACCGCACGGGTGCTAACTTCTTCAAAGTGTACGAGCAGATGAAGTTGCGCCTCAAGGCCAACCCTGTGCCTTTGCAAATCCCAATCGGCGCAGAAGAAGGCTTTGCAGGTGTGGTGGATTTGGTCAAGATGAAATCCATTCTCTGGAGCGAGGCCGACAAAGGCGTGACTTTCACCTACGGTGAAATTCCTGCTGAATTGGCCGAAAAAGCCGCTGAATTCCGCGAAAAACTCGTGGAAGCCGCTGCCGAAGCCTCTGAAGAGCTGATGAATAAATACCTCGAAGGCGTGGAGCTGACCGAGTTGGAAATCAAAGCCGCCATTCGCCAGCGTGCAATCGCCTGCGAAATCCAGCCGATGCTGTGCGGCTCTGCGTTCAAAAACAAAGGCGTGCAAGCCATGTTGGATGCCGTCATCGAATACATGCCAAGCCCAGTGGACATTCCACCTGTGCCTTGCATGGATGAAGACGACCAGCCCACAGTGCGCAAAGCCGACGACAGCGAAAAATTCTCCGCACTCGCATTCAAGCTGATGACCGATCCATTCGTGGGTCAGCTCACCTTCGTGCGCGTGTATTCGGGCGTGCTCAAGTCTGGCGACAGCGTGTACAACCCGATCAAGGGCAAAAAAGAGCGCATCGGCCGTATTGTGCAAATGCACGCCAATGCGCGCGAGCCTGTAGACGAAATCCGCGCTGGCGACATCGCAGCTTGTATCGGCTTGAAGGATGTGATCACAGGCGAAACCCTGTGTGACCCAGACCACCAAGTGACGCTGGAGCGCATGGTGTTCCCAGAGCCCGTGATTGCCCAAGCCGTCGAGCCCAAAACAAAAGCCGACCAAGAAAAAATGGGCATTGCCCTGAACCGCTTGGCACAAGAAGACCCTTCGTTCCGCGTGCGCACCGACGAAGAATCTGGCCAGACCATCATTGCTGGTATGGGCGAGCTGCACCTTGAGATTATTGTTGACCGCATGAAGCGCGAGTTTGGCGTAGAAGCCAACGTGGGCAAGCCACAAGTGTCTTACCGCGAAACCATCCGCAAAACGGTGGAAGACGCAGAAGGCAAGTTTGTGCGCCAGTCTGGCGGTAAAGGCCAATACGGCCACGTCGTGCTCAAGATCGAACCCAATGAAATGGGCAAGGGCATTGAGTTTGTGGACGCGATCAAGGGCGGTGTGGTTCCTCGTGAATACATCCCTGCGGTAGAAAAAGGCATCATGGAAGCCGTTACGCAAGGGGTATTGGCGAACTACCCCGTCGTTGACGTGAAAGTGACCTTGCATTTCGGCTCTTACCACGACGTAGACTCCAACGAGTTGGCATTCAAAATGGCGGCAATTTTTGGCTTCAAAGAAGGCTGCCGCAAGGCCAGCCCGGTGATTTTGGAGCCGATGATGAGCGTTGAGGTGGAAACGCCAGAAGACTACGCTGGCAACGTGATGGGCGATTTGTCCTCACGCCGCGGCATGGTCCAAGGCATGGAAGACATGGTTGGTGGCGGCAAAGCCATCAAGGCAGAAGTGCCATTGTCAGAAATGTTTGGCTACTCCACCACCCTACGCTCCATGAGCCAAGGCCGTGCCACCTACACGATGGAATTCAAGCACTACACGGAAGCCCCGCGTAACGTGTCTGAAGCCATCATGGCAGCTCGCGCGAAATAAGAATCTGTCTGCGATGTCGCACCCCAAGCTGCCCGTGGCAAGGGAAATAGTGACGACATGCAAACATTAAACCAATCCACGGGCATGCTCTTTTAAGGACAATTGAAAATGGCAAAAGAAAAATTCGCCCGAACCAAGCCCCACGTTAACGTAGGCACCATCGGCCACGTCGACCACGGCAAAACCACGCTCACCGCAGCAATCACCACCGTCTTGGCCTCCAAGTTCGGCGGCAC
>JANPAS010000195.1:0-2147 GCA_031430035.1 Comamonadaceae bacterium
CGTCAACACCGCCAGCGCCTGCGGGTTCACACCTCAGTTTGGTGGATTAGAGAAACTTTGGGAGACGTACCAAGCGCAAGGCCTTGTGGTACTTGGCTTCCCGAGCAATGAATTTGGCGGGCAAGACCCTGGCAGCAACGAGGAGATTGCCTCGTTCTGCGAAATGAAGTTTGGCGCTTCGTTCCCGATGATGTCGAAGATCAAGGTGAATGGCTCTGAGGCGCATCCGCTGTACAAGTGGCTATCGAAGGAAGCACCAGGCCTGCTGGGTAGCCAGTCGATCAAGTGGAATTTCACGAAGTTTTTGGTCGGGCGTGATGGCAAAGTCATCAAGCGTTATGCGTCGATGGATGCACCTGAAAAATTGACGGCGGATATTGAGAAAGCTCTATCGTCTTGAGTCGTCATGCGATACAATAAGGCATGATTAAGAGTTTTCGTCATAAGGGCATTCAGCGGTTTTATGAAACTGGTAATGGCTCTGGCATCAATCCAAATCATAAAACGAGGTTATCTGCTCAATTGGCAAAACTCAACTCCGCCGTATCGCCTGACGATATGAATTTGCCAAATTGGCGCTTGCATCCGCTCGCTGGCAATTTGAAAGATCATTGGTCTGTGTGGGTCGATCACCATTGGCGATTGACGTTTCGATTTATCGGCGAAGACGCTGAATTGGTTGACTATCAGGACTATCACTAAAGAAGGAATGAACATGACCACCATGCATAACCCTCCCCACCCAGGCGCGGTCTTAAAAGACGGCGTGTTTGACGGGTCGAGTATTTCCGTCACCGACTTCGCCAAGCACATTGGCATGAGCCGCGTGGCGCTGTCGCGCGTAGTCAATGGTGCTGCCGCCATGAGCGCCGATCTGGCAATTCGGCTCGCACAAGCGCTGGGCGGTTCGGCGCAAAGCTGGCTTCGCTTGCAAGCGGATTACGACGTTTGGAAACTCTCGAACACCAAGCGAGCCAGAATATTGCCCATCAAATTTAGTAACGATGACAGCTTCCACATTGCGGCATAAGGCCTTCGAATGAATCTCCCCTACCCTTTTTGGTCAGATTTAACGACCAAACAGTTCGCAGAACTGGCCGCTAGCCCAGATGTAGCAAGGCTTGTAGCCGTATTGCCTGTCGCCGCGATTGAGCAGCACGGGCCGCATCTGCCGCTGAACGTGGATGCGGTTTTGGTGGACGGTGTGATTAAAGCGGCGCTGCCGCACCTTGGGACAACGCCTGCGCTCTTTCTGCCTACGCAAAAAATCTCGCTCAGTACCGAGCACATTGGCTTTGCCGGCACGCTCACGCTATCGCCGCAGACGGTGATGGCGCTGTGGATGGAGATTGGTGCATCAGTGGCGCGTGCTGGCATTAAAAAGCTGGCGCTGCTTAACTCGCACGGCGGCAACGTGGGGTTGATGGATGTGGTGGCGAGAGAGCTACGCACCGCGCACGGCCTGATCGTGTATCACACCTCTTGGTACAACTTGCCGCTGGTGGATCACGACACTGGCGAGGATTTGAATACGTTGTTTAGCCCGCACGAACACCGCTTTGGCGTACACGCAGGCGAGATTGAAACGTCGATGATGCTGGCGCTGCGTCCTGATTTAGTGGATATGACGCTTGCCGAAAACTTCCACTCAACCTCGCAAGATCGCGCTGCCAAATATCCGATTTTGGGCAATGGCAAAAGCGCGAAATTTGGCTGGCAAATGCAAGATTACAACGCCAAAGGCGCTGCAGGAAATGCCCTGCAGGCCACAGCGGATAAGGGCTTGCGTGTCATTGCTGCAGCAGGAAAATCGCTAGCGACCTTGTTGGCCGAGATCAGTGATTTACCTCTTACGACTGTGCTTCCCAAATAACCGAGCGCATCGCGGTTGCTCGCATCTCGTAACTGTCATTGAAATAGCGGTGCGTGTCGTTGTTGTCCGCAGCGCCTGCGGCATGCAGTAGCGGTAAATAGTGGTCGTAGCTTGGATGCGCGGTCTTAGCCAGCGCTTTTAAGTCCTCGCCCAAATCTTGAAACTTTGCTAGCCGAGCGCGGTCGCCGCTGTCGATGCAATCCCTGACAAAGTGGTCGAACTGCAAAGCCCAGTCGAAGGTTGGCAGCGCGTTGACATCTCCGCTAAACAGCGT
>JANPAS010000196.1:0-6841 GCA_031430035.1 Comamonadaceae bacterium
GTGAGCGGGATGCGGTTGTAGCCTTGTGTGGCTAACGTGTTGAATTCAAGTTCCGTCATTGCGTTTCTTTCAAAATTTCTATCAACCGAAAAGGTTATTTGACCGTTCGCCCTGAGCTTGTCGAAGGGGAAGGCCGGACTAGGTTAGAGGCAGGCTGAATTTGGCGTACGCCAAAGCCAAGCTCCTCGCGCCCAAGCGAATGCTTGTTTGCTGGATAGAAAATTTGAAGACGTGAACATGGGTACTAGTTTAACATTCAGACGTGCCGCACGTTTTGCGGGATGCATATATTAAGTCTCACAAAATGGAGCACATTCATGATTGATCGCACAATTGGCATTATCGGAATCGCGTTAGGGCTTGTTACAGCAGCATTACAGTACTATTTCCCTCAACTTCCACCGTGGGCACCTGCGACAGGATTTGGTTTGGGAGTGTTTCTTTTCGGGTTGTCAATTGGGCTTCTATTGGCTGGCGGTCTTCGACACAAGCGTCTCGTCGCTCCTATTGCTTTGCTGCGTTTGCATATTTTGGGTGACCATAGATCACCTGAGCGGCTTGAGTTTGTAAATATTTTTAGATGGTATTACCTCCAAACTACGCTCAACGGCATCGGACCATCTGGAGTAAACAAGATTGGTAGTCTGGCAACATTGTTTATTTCATTTGAAAATGATGTAGTTATCTCAACTATCAAGATTCGTTCTCCCGATATGCAACTACCTGTATATGAGGTTAAAGAGTTTAATCAGCGATACGCGATCATCACGTTCTCTGACAATGTGCCTGCTGGAACTCTTGAAATCATGGTCGGATCTTGAGATCTAACCCAACTCCATCCGCATCGCATCAATCACACCTTTTCCGTCACGCTGGATTTTCGTTGAAGCCTCTCGTATTTGGCACTCAGTGCTACCCTACGATGTCCACGACGTTCGCTTGAGCTGCTATCGTCAGCACTTGCATATTTGCCAAACAAGTCTTTACCGAGTTCAAAAGCGGAAGCTGTAAAAGGTTTAGCTAATTCCAAGGGGCGTAGTGGTGCTTCACGCATGGGTTTCATCATCGTTCCCACTCGCTACGCATCTTGGCTAATTCAGCCAATACTTCTTCCTTTGTTGATTTACCTAACGAGCCTCTCGCAGCTTGGATAGAGGAGATTGCACCCTTCGCCAACTCCCCCCGCATCGCATCAATCACGCCCTTGTAATCCGTCTTCCCAAAAATCGCGCTACCCGCCACAAAAGCATCTGCCCCCGCGTCCGCAACTCTGCGGATGTTGTCCACTTTGATGCCGCCGTCTACTTCTAGGCGAATGTCTTTGCCGCTGGCTTCGATGCGTTTCTTAATCAGCTCAATCTTACGCAGTGCCGAGTCGATAAAGCTTTGCCCACCAAAGCCGGGGTTGACGCTCATTACCAAAATTAAATCTAAATCGTCGATGACCCAGTCGAGCACATCTAGCTCCATCGCTGGGTTGAACGCGAGTCCTGCTTTTACGCCTTTGGATTTGATGACCTGAATGCTGCGGTGCACGTGGTGGCTTGCATCGGGGTGAAAGCTGATGTAGTCTGCGCCTGCATCGGCAAAGGCTGCGGCTAGCGCGTCCACGGGCTGCACCATCAAGTGCACATCGACTGGCACAGGCGTGCCATCGGCGCGTTTGGCGTGTGGCTTTAGCGCTTGGCAGATCATGGGGCCGAACGTGAGGTTGGGCACGTAGTGGTTGTCCATCACGTCAAAGTGAATCCAGTCGGCACCTGCGGCGATCACGTTTTTAACTTCGTCGCCAAGGCGGGCAAAGTCGGCGGAGAGAATGGAGGGCGCAATGATGTGCTTTGAAGGGTGGGTTTTCATGTTACTATTTTCGCATCAACAAGCAGCGCCACAACTAGTCGAACCCATCATGTCCAAATATCAAATGTTAGTTAGCGCGATTCCTAAGTATCTGCCCGAGCAGTCCAGCCCGATGGACGATGTGTACACGTTCGCCTACAACATCGAGGTCATTAACTCGGGGCAAGTGGGTGTGCAATTGATTTCGCGCTATTGGAGCGTGAATGATGCCAATGGCGTGATTCAAAAAGTCAAAGGTCTTGGCGTTGTAGGCAGGCAGCCGTATCTGCGCCCAGGCGAGTCGTGTGAGTACACCAGCGGTACACGTATCAACACATCCAGCGGCACGATGCACGGTAGCTTTTTTTGCGTGGCGGAAGACGGCGAGCGTTTCGATGTGGAGATTCCGCTCTTCGTGCTGGATGCGGTCAGCCCCGATGCGGGCAGGCATACGTTTAAAAAATAAATCACCAATTCGATGGGTGAGTTCGATCTCATTGCGCGGTACTTCAATCGCCGCCCAGAGCAAGGCATTGGCGACGACTGCGCGGTGTTCACTCCCACGGCGGGCACGCAAATGTGCGTCTCAACCGACATGCTGGTGGAGGGACGACACTTTTTTGCCGATGTCGATCCCGAAGCGCTTGGGCACAAAGCGCTGGCGGTCAATCTTTCTGATCTGGCGGCTTGCGGCGCAACGCCCCGTGCTTTCACGCTGGCGCTCTCCTTGCCAAAAATTGACGAAGCGTGGTTGGACGGTTTCTCTCGCGGACTGTTTGCGCTGGCAGATTTGCACAACTGCACCTTGATTGGCGGCGACACCACGAAAGGTCCGCTCAATATCTGTATTACCGTGTTTGGCGAAGCGCCGACGGGTCAGGCTTTGCTGAGAAGCGGCGCAAAGATCGGCGACGATATTTATGTCTCAGGTACAGATGCTGACCACGTTGGGCAAGCACGGCTGGCGCTGGAAATCATGCGTGGCAATATAAAAGCAGACGCAGCAACGCTTGAATCCGTGCGCCACCGCCTAGAGCGACCTACGCCGCGCGTCAATCTGGGCATGGCTTTGCGGGGCATTGCGACATCCTGCATCGACGTGAGTGATGGCCTCTTGGGCGATCTCGGTCACATTTTGAACGCATCGAGGGTGGGCGCGAACGTGCAGACAGACTGGATCAAGGATTCGCATCCTTTAGCGATTGAGTTTGCGCTGGCTGGTGGCGACGATTACGAGCTGCTATTTACCGCCCCACCAAGCCAAAAAGATGCCCTGCAGGCCATATCCAGTATGGCTTGCAGCAGGGTCACATGTATCGGGAAAGTAACGCAAGAGCTTGGTTTGCGCGTTTCGGACGCGGACGGAAAACCCACCGTATTAGCTTTCGCATCATTCGATCACTTCAAGTGATTTTTCCGTGGACGTAGCGATGCTCTTGCGTCAATCCACCAAAGCCCCAACTGTCGGCACGTAGTTCGTGGATCACGACATAACTGGCCTCGTCCACAGTCCCCAGTATTTTTTGCATGCCTGCGGAAACGGCGGCTAGATACTCGCGCATCTCATCTTTCGTGTTCGTTCCAGACGTGACTTTGATGTCTAAGCTGAACGTCGGTTTGACTGACGCGACGGCCTCCACGCCACCTATAAACCACTGCCCCTGCGGGATGTACTCCACCTGAACGGCGGTGACCTCTCGCCGTTTTTTTAGGATGCTGTTGGTAAGCCCAGTGAGTAGCTCTGCAACGCTTTTGGTCGTCACAGGATCGGGTTTTGCACTTAGTTTTACGTTGAGTAGTGGCATGTTAAACAAACCTTCCAATCAATGCGTTCGCAGGATTCCCGTGTTGGGGCAACAACTGGGCTGCTGAGCGGCAAGTTGTTTTCATTTGGGTATCAAAAGACATAACGTGCATCGTGCGGCGGATCGTGCCCCAATAGTTCATGGCGTTTGCACTCAAGCAGTTGATATAGCTGGCACGTAATTGGCTTGCATTCATGGTGTTGCTCCTAAGTTGACCATCGGATGGATGGCGTGAATCAAATGTAGGTTTTTGAGTCACTTTCGGAAATCCATTCAAGTGCAAATACTTTTTGCAAAAAATGAAAAACAAGTGATGCATAATTTGATTTATGCAAAAAGATACATCAGTCAATCCCGCACATCAACTCAGCTTTGAAGACCTGCACGTGTTTGCACGTATCGCCAAGCTGGGATCCTTATCCGCTGTGGCTCGCGAGAGGGATGTGCCTGTAAGCCAGATCACACGTGCCTTGCAGCGCATCGAGTCGGCGTATGCCACTCGGATGGTGCATCGCAGCACGCACTCGCTCTCGCTAACGCCCGAGGGGCAATCGTTTCTCTCGCACTGCGAGCGCATGGAGGAGGCGCACCATTTGGTTGAGACTGACCTTGGCCTGCACAGCGCCGAGATCAAAGGCGTAGTCCGCGTAAGCGCCAGCGCCGTGTTTGCCGATTACGTGCTGGTGCCAGCCCTGGCTAGCTTGAAAGAGCGGCATCCCAAGCTGGTCATTGATCTGCGCGTGGAAGACCGCATCATCGACATGGCGCGTGAGGGTATCGATATTGCGGTGCGAACCGCGCTGCCAACTAGCGACTTGCTGGTGCAGCGCAGTTTGGGTGAATTCAAGCGAGCGCCGTACGCTAGCCCCGCATACCTCGCCAAGCACGGCACGCCCGTAACCGTAGAGGATTTAGCCCAGCACAGTTTGATTGTGAATAGCCGTGCTGGACACCCGAACCAGTGGCGGTTTAAGGTGAATGGCGCGGCGCAAACGCTCAATCCGCAGGCTGCATGGCAGTCGGATAACACCGAGACGCTCTGCGCCATGACGCTGGCGGGGCTGGGCATTGCACGCATGGCGGACATAGTTGCGAACGCGCTAGTCAAGCAAGGGTTGCTCGTTCCTGTTCTGCCCGAACTCATTTTTGAGACGCCCACCCCCATGAACGCCGTGATGCTCTCCGAGCGGCATCGTCTGCCCAAGGTGCGTGCCTGCATCGAGCACTGGGTGCAGCACCTCGGACAGATAAACTCCAAACTATGAACGACCCCTCACACGATTCGCGCCATAGCGCTCAGTACATCCCGCCGCTACGCCCGGGCGTTCGCTTTTTGCTCTCTCATCCCGCGCACTTCATCGCGCTGGGTGCGGGCTCGGGGCTTAGCCGCATTGCTCCCGGCACGGTTGGCACGCTCTGGGCGTGGGCAGCGTTTGGCGTGCTGCAAAGCTGGCTCTCGTCCGCGCAAATAGGCTGGGTCATTGCCGCTACGGCGCTGGTCTCTATATGGGCAGGCATGCGATGCGCGCAGCATTTGCAGGTGATGGATCCTGGCAGCATCGTGATTGATGAGATCGTCGCTTTTTGGCTGATTCTCTGGCTCGTGACTCCCACGACATTTTGGGGACAACTCGGCGCGTTCGTGCTGTTCCGTTATTTCGATGCCGCCAAGCCAGGTCCCGTGCGCTGGGCCGACCGCACCTTCAAAGGCTTTGGCTGGCGCGGTGGATTTGGGATTTTGTTTGATGATTTGGTGGCGGCGTTTTGCGTGCTGGTGGTGTTTGCAATTATTCGGTTTTGAGGTTTTAAGGCACTGATATGAATACAGCAAAATTAGTAGAGCAACTCGCTACCAAGCTCCAATCCCGTGGCCTTTTACTGACGACCGCCGAGAGCTGCACGGGCGGCTTGATTGCTGCCGCTTGTACGGACTTGGCGGGTTCAAGCGCTTGGTTTGATCGCGGGTTTATCACGTATTCCAACGATGCAAAGACGCAAATGCTGGGTGTGTCCTCCAGCATGATTCGTCGCTACGGCGCGGTGTCTGAAGAAACGGCACATGCCATGACAAGTGGTGCTGTGCGGGTGATTGCAGAGTCGATGGCTGGCAAGCCATATCCAGCAGGGTTTACGGGGCATATTGCCGTGGCGGTCACAGGGGTTGCGGGTCCTGGCGGGGGTAGTGATTTAAAACCTGTGGGGACGGTGTGTTTTGGGTTTTCGGTGGATGGTCATTCGGGATCAGAGGTGACAACCTGCACGCAGCACTTTGCAGGCGACCGCGCTGCCGTGCGCGAGCAGACGGTTCAGTTTGCGCTAACTGAGCTTTTGCGCTTACTAGACTAGCTCTGAAATTTCAATCAAATTGAGATCAGGATCACGCACATAGGCGGCGTGCCACCGATGAACGACTCGTGCGTCATGCCCAGCACGCGGGTATAAAAGTCAACGCAGGCGGCCTCAAAGCTAGTGGTAAGTACGAGGTGATCAAGGTGGTCAATCATGGTGAAATCTAGTCCTTCTATTTTGTAAGGATGCATTGTGCCAAAGTCTCTTATTTCTGCTCTGTGTTTAGCGCTCACAACTTCGCTTGCTATTGCTCAGACTGCTGCACCCACTCGGAACGACGCACTTTTTGCCGCTGCTACAGCCGCCAAACCCGCCACCATTGAAACACTTAAGAGTCTTGTGAACATAGAGACAGGCTCTACCAATGCCGAAGGCATGGCAGTGATGACGAATTTTTTAGAAGGGCAACTCAAAGCCTTGGGCGCGACCGTGACGCGAAGCGCTGCACAAGCCAACGGCGTTAGCAAGCCCGTTGGTGACAACATTTACGGCACGGTTAAAGGCACAGGCAGCAAAAAGATTTTGATGATGGCACACATGGATACCGTGCACGTGAAGGGGACGATTGCCAAATTGCCGTGGCGCATTGAAACGGGCACCGAGAAGGTAAAAACACCCACAGGCGAAGTAGAGCGTGCTTTTGAGCGCGCTTACGGCCCTGGCATTGCGGATGCCAAGGGCGGCGTAGCGACGATTTTGCACACGGTGCGCTTGCTGCAAGCGCAAGGATTTAAAGATTTTGCGCAAATCACCATGATGTTCAATACGGATGAGGAAACGGGCTCCTTCGGCTCACGCGCCTTGATTCGAAAATTGGCCAGCGAGCATGATGTGGTTTTGTCGTATGAGCC
>JANPAS010000197.1:0-4964 GCA_031430035.1 Comamonadaceae bacterium
AGTCGAACTCGCAAGCCTGTCCAATGATGATGGGACCCGCGCCGATGATGAGGATGGTTTGAAGATCTGTTCTTTTCATTTTTTTGCTCTTCTTTTAGTTTTTGCTGGCCATCATGGCGATGAATTTGTCGAATAGCGTGCCGATGTCTTGCGGCCCCGGGCTTGCCTCGGGGTGACCTTGAAAACTAAACGCGAAGCAGTCTGTGCGCTCAATACCTTGCAGCGTGCCATCAAACAGGCTGATGTGTGTGGGTTTCAGGTTTGCTGGCAATGTTTTTTCGTCTACCGCAAAGCCGTGGTTTTGGCTGGTGATGGCGACGTGGCCAGTCGCTAAGTCTTTGACGGGGTGGTTAGCGCCGTGGTGTCCGAACTTCATTTTGAAAGTTTTTGCGCCGCTAGCCAGCGCCATGATTTGGTGGCCAAGGCAGATGCCGAACAGCGGCAGGCCGCTCTGCATAAGGCTTCGAGCAGCATTCACTGCGTAATCGCATGGCTCTGGGTCGCCAGGGCCGTTACTGAGGAAGACGCCTTTTGGCTTCATGGCTAGGACTTCAGCAGCTGAGGTTTGCGCGGGCACGACAGTGACGCGGCAGCCTCGGCTTGCGAGCATGCGCAGGATGTTGTGTTTGACACCAAAGTCGTAAGCGACCACATGGAAATTGGAATTGGGGTCAGTCCCTAATTTCGTATGGGTGTTGTGAGCCTCTGCAGATGCGGCTTGTCCTGAATTAGGGACAGACCCCAATTCCAATGTCCACTCCGTCGCTGTCCACTCATAGGTCTCTTTTGTGCTCACGACCTTGGCTAAATCGAGGCCCGACATGCTAGGTGCTGCTTTGGCCAAGGCAAGGGCTTGATCGATGTGCGCTTGCGTCACCATATCGCCCGCAGCCAAGCCCATGATGCAGCCGTTTTGCGCGCCGTGGGTGCGTAGATGGCGTGTCAGTTGGCGCGTGTCGATGCTGCTGATCGCCACTGTTTTCGATTCAACCAAGTAATCGCTCAAGCTTTGCGTACTTCTGAAGTTGGACGCAATCAGTGGCAAATCCTTGATGATGAGACCCGCAACATAAACCTCGCTGGATTCCACGTCTTGCGTATTGATGCCGTAATTGCCAATGTGTGGATAGGTGAGGGTGACGATTTGCTGGCAGTAGCTGGGGTCGGTCAATATTTCTTGATAACCCGTCATTGAGGTATTGAAGACGACTTCACCAACAGTGTGGCCTCTATAGCCAATAGATTGGCCCACAAAAACAGTGCCATCGGCAAGGGCAAGAATAGCGGAGGGGTGTCTAGGGGCTAAGAGATTAGCAAGTGTGTCAGGAGAGGAAGGTGACGGCATCAGTGAACTCCAAAAAGAGTGCGGCTGGCCTTGTGGGAAACGCCCGAAAAATCGTGTTTTTCGGGAAATCTGCTGATCGTGGATTTTTAGTTGATCCGCACTTGGCTAGCGGTTAACAGCTAAAAGGAGAGTGTAGCGCCAAGCGGTTTTGAAGTGTATACAAAACTGAGTTTTAGAGCTTTAAAAAGTGCTCACGGTAGTGAGCCAGCTCTTCAATCGACTCGTGTACGTCCGCCAGCGCCGTGTGTTTTTGCGCTTTTTTGAACGCATCTTTGACAGCGGGAGCCCACCTCGCCGCAAGCTCTTTGAGCGTACTCACATCGATGTTGCGATAGTGAAAATAGGCATCCAGCTTGGGCATGTATCGCTCCAAAAACTTTCGGTCTTGGCTAATCGTGTTGCCGCAGCAAGGAGATAGACCTTTGCCAACGTATTTGCCAATAAACTTGAGTAAAGCTGCTTGCGCTTCCTCTTCGGTTGTCGTTGATGTTTTCACCTTGTCAATGAGCCCGCTCTTTTTGTGCGTGCCTTGGTTCCATTTATCCATCTTGCCAAGCAGCTCATCGGATTGATGAATCACAAATACAGGGCCTTCAATGCGGACCGCCAAATCGGGGCTGGTGACAATAACGGCGATCTCAAGCAGGCGTTCTTTATCGGCATCAAGTCCCGTCATTTCGCAGTCCAGCCAAATGAGGTTTTGATCAGCTTTTTTGAGGGACGGCGCTTCTTCATTGAGCGGCCTTGCCAAGTGTGTATTACGTGTGGAAGTCATGGGGTCATTAAACCCCAAGATGCTGCGTCAGTAATTCAGGCTGCGCGAGCAAGCTAGCTGTACCGCCCTCGAACACCACTTGCCCTTTGACAAGGATGACATTCCTGTCGGTAATTTGCGTCACGTGCTTCCAGTTCTTATCGACGATCACGCTGCTGATGCCGCTGCTTTTAATCACACTGCAAATTCGCCAAATCTCGCGTGCAATTAGTGGTGCAAGTCCCTCGGTCGCTTCGTCCAATATCAGCACATCGGGGTTGGTCATCAAGGCACGACCAATCGTGAGCATTTGTTGCTCACCACCAGATAACTGTTGCCCCCCGTGGTGAAGTCGCTCTTTGAGGCGCGGGAAGGTCTCTAGCACCTTGTCAAAATTCCAATCTTGATGCGTGGCAGCGCGTGCCTTGGCCACGTCGCTGCTGCCAGCACGGGCTGCCATGATGAGGTTCTCTGTCACGCTTAAATTACCAAAGATGCCGCGTCCTTCGGGCACATAGGCAATGCCTATTTGCGCGAGCTTGTAAGGCGCCGCGTTTGTCATGTCCGAGCCCATGACCTCTACGTTGCCCGTCACGCGCCCGTGGGGTAGTTTGATGAGCCCCATAATAGATTTGAGCAGCGTGCTCTTGCCCATGCCATTCCTGCCCATCAATCCGACGGTTTCGCCAGCAGCCACAGAGAAGTTCACGCCTTGCAGAATGTGGCTTGCGCCGTAGTAGGTGTTCAGGTTTTGAACATGAATGAGCGGGGCGGAATTACGCATGCTCTTCCCCTAAATAGGCCGCTTGCACCTTGGCATCCGCACGAATGGCCGCTGGTGTGCCTGTGGCAATCACTCCTCCATCTACCATTACGGTCAGCACGTCCGCAAGGGCGAACACAGCATCCATATCGTGCTCCACCAGCAAGATCGCGTGATGCTGCTTCAAGCTGCGCAAGAGTTCAATCATGCGCTCGGCTTCCTCTGCGCCCATGCCAGCCAAGGGTTCATCGAGTAGCAAAACGCTAGGATTCCCTGCCAAGCACATAGCGACTTCTAGTTGCCGCTGCTCGCCGTGGCTCATATTGGCAGCGATAGTTTTTGCGTGATGCTCAAGCTTGGCCATTGCAATGGCGCGGTTGGTTTGCTCTAAATTGAAGTGCGCTGCAAGGCGAACATTTTCAAAAACGGTAAGAGGTAAAAACACATTTGTTTTTTGGAAGCTGCGCCCAAGGCCCCGTCGTGAGATGCGCTCCATCGACCAGCCCGTGATGTCCGCATCACCCAAGTGGATGTGCCCTGATGTCATCTGTAAATCTCCCGACAGCAAGTTGGTCAACGTGGATTTACCTGCGCCGTTGGGACCAATGACGGCGTGGATTTGTCCGCGTACCAGATCAATCGAGACATCATTCACCGCCGCCAAACCGCCAAAGCGCTTGGTCAGATTTTTGGCTCGAAGCAAGACGTTCTGGGACATATTAGTCATGCCTTCGCCCTCGCATTTCGCTCCCACAGTCCCATCAAGCCACGCGGCGCAAAGATGACGATGAGGACGATGAAAGTACCCATCCACAGTTGCCAATGTTTACCAAGCCCATTTGGCAAATCTTTAAAGAGGGAGAGCAATATCTCAAAACTAAACGCACCCACAATGGCACCCGCAAAGTTACCCATGCCGCCTAAAACCAACATCATGATGGCGTGGGCGCTCATGTGGAAGCCCATCAGCTCGGGGTTGACGAAGCCGCTTTGTGCACCGTGCAAATAGCCCGCTAACCCAGCCAATCCACCCGCGATCGTAAAGGCAGTTAGCTTGTACTTGAACGTGCCGTAGCCCATTGCACGCATGCGATGCTCATTGATGCGAATGCCCGCTAGGGCACGTCCCGTGCGGCTCCAGAGCAATTTTCGCAGTACGGCGTAGACAAGTAGCATCATCATCAGCGTGAAATAGTAGAAATGCGTCTTGTTGTCTAAATCAAATGTCTGAACGCCAAAAATAGACGTGCTCGGTTTGAAGTTGATGTAGAGTCCGTCTGAGCCGCCTAAGCCTTTGTTGTCAAAAAACAAGAAATACACCATCTGAGCTAAGGCCATCGTCACCATGATGAAATAAATGCCATGCGTGCGCACGACAAAAAATCCGATGATGAGAGCGGCAAGACTAGATGCCAGCACCGCCAATGGAAGTGTCCACCAAAGGCTGATCGCCACGCCCTCGGGCGTGAGGAAGGCGAGGGCATAGCCCGCCAGACCAAAGTAAGCGGCGTGGCCTAGAGAGACGAGACCCGTCACGCCCTGCAGCAAATCTAAGCTCATGGCAAAGATGGAAAGGATCATCATCCGCGTGACCATCTCTTTGTAGAAATCAGATCCCAAAGAATCGGAGATAAAGGGAAAGACGATAAGGCACAGCAAAGCCACTACCAATGTGGCCTGCAGGCCTTTTGGCAAAATTTCTAAATTGGCGCGTGCGGCACTCATTGTTTAAATAATCCTTCGGGCTTCCACAAAAGCACTGCAGCCATCAGTACGTACACCAGCATCCCCGAAATCGACGGCAACAGTACCTTGCCAAAGGTGTCTACAAACCCCACCAAGAGTGCGGCAATGAGCGCACCGCGCACTGAGCCAATGCCACCAATCACCACGACAACAAAGCACATGATGAGCACGCTGCTCCCCATGTTTGGATAGACGCTACTAATGGGCGCAGAGAGCATGCCGGCAACAGATGCCAAAGCAACACCCAGCGCAAACACCACAGCGTGGATCAGTTTAATGTTGATGCCGAGCGCTTCGGCCATTGGGCTGTTGAATGCTCCCGCACGAATCTTCATACCGAGTTTGGTTTTGCTAAT
>JANPAS010000198.1:0-12750 GCA_031430035.1 Comamonadaceae bacterium
GCAACCGTATGACGTGTACGCCAAGATGGATTTTGATATTCCTGTCGGCAAAACAGGCGACAGCTACGACCGCTACCTCGTTCGCATGGAAGAGATGGCGCAGTCGAACCGCATCATCCAGCAATGCGTGGCTTGGCTCAAAGCTAATCCTGGTCCTGTGATTACGGATAACCACAAAGTCGCCGCGCCCGATCGTGAATCCATGAAGTCGAATATGGAGGAACTCATCCACCATTTCAAACTTTTCACCGAAGGTTTTTGCGTTCCAGAAGGCGAAGCCTACATGGGCACTGAGCACCCCAAGGGCGAGTTTGGCATCTACATGGTGAGCGATGGCGCGAATAAGCCGTATCGCTTGAAGATCCGTGCTCCAGGCTTTGCGCACCTTGCTGGCCTCGATGAAATGGCACGCGGTCACATGATTGCGGACGCCGTCGCCATTATCGGCACGATGGATATTGTGTTTGGTGAGATTGATAGGTAATGACGATGAGCATATTTTCCGAATCCACCCTAGCGCGCTTCGCTAAAGAAGTCGCCAAATACCCCGCAGACCAAAAGCAATCGGCTGTGATGGCATGTCTTGCGATTGCGCAGCAAGAGCTTGGCTTTGTCTCGCCTGATTCTGAAGCCGCCATCGGCGCGTATTTGGGTATGCCTGTGATTGCCGTGCACGAAGTCACGACCTTCTACAACATGTACAACCAAGCGCCTGTCGGCAAGTTCAAGCTAAACGTGTGTACCAATTTGCCTTGCCAATTGGGTGCGCATGGTGGCGGACAAAAAGCATTGGATTACGTCTGCGGCAAACTCGGCGTGCAGCCATACGGCACAACGGCTGATGGCGTGTTTACCGTTCAGCCTTCTGAGTGCTTGGGTGCTTGCGCCGATGCACCTGTGCTCTTGGTCAACGACCGCAATATGTGCAGTTTGATGACGAACGCGAAACTGGATTCACTGATCGACGGTTTGAAGGCGGAGGCCACAAAATGAGCGTCGATACCTTACTCCAATCATTCGCAGCAACAGGCGCAGAGTCCTCCTTCCACGGTCGCCACATCAATCCGCAAATCATGGCGGGGCTGGATGGCAAGAACTGGTCGCTCAAAGACTACGAAGCTCGCGGCGGGTATGCAGCTTTGAAGAAAATCTTAGGCAAAGATGGTTCAGGCGCGGAGCCACTCACACAAGATCAGGTGATTGCTACACTGAAAGAATCTGCCCTGCGCGGACGCGGCGGTGCAGGTTTCCCGACGGGCTTGAAGTGGAGCTTTATGCCCAAGACCTTCCCAGGTCAAAAGTACATCGTTTGCAATTCGGACGAAGGTGAGCCGGGCACGTGCAAAGACCGTGACATCTTGCAATACAACCCCCACATCGTGATTGAGGGCATGATCATTGCGGGCTTCTCGATTGGCGCGTCCGTTGGCTACAACTACATCCACGGCGAAATTTTTGCGACCTATGACCGCTTTGAAGCGGCGCTAGAAGAAGCACGCGCTGCGGGTTATTTGGGCGACAACATTCTAGGTAGCGGACTCAATTTTCAACTCCATGCTTTCCACGGGTTTGGCGCTTACATTTGCGGAGAAGAAACCGCACTGCTCGAATCCTTAGAAGGCAAAAAAGGCCAACCTCGCTTTAAACCGCCCTTCCCAGCCAGTTTTGGTCTGTACGGCAAGCCCACGACCATTAACAACACGGAGACCTTCGCAGCTGTGCCGTGGATTATCAGGAATGGCGGACAAGCTTATTTGGAATGCGGCAAGCCCAATAACGGCGGCACCAAGATCTTCTCGATCAGCGGCGACGTGGCGCGTCCTGGCAATTACGAAATTCCGCTTGGCACACCGTTTTCTAAGTTATTGGAACTCGCTGGCGGCATCCGCGATGCGGATAAAGGTCGCACGCTCAAAGCCGTGATTCCTGGTGGATCGTCCATGCCCGTGCTACCAGCCGACATCATGATGGCCACCGACATGGACTACGACAGCATCGCCAAAGCAGGCTCGATGCTGGGTTCAGGCGCGGTCATCGTCATGGACGACACCCGCTGCATGGTCAAGTCCATGCTTCGCCTCTCCTACTTTTATATGCACGAGAGCTGCGGTCAATGCACACCCTGCAGGGAGGGCACAGGCTGGCTGTGGCGCGTCATCAATCGTATTGAACACGGCGAGGGCAAGCCTGAAGATTTAGATTTGCTGAACTCAGTCGCCGACAACATCCAAGGCCGCACCATCTGCGCCCTAGGCGATGCAGCCGCTATGCCGATGCGCGCCTTCATCAAACATTTCCGCTCGGAGTTCGAGCACCACATCACGCACAAGACTTGCCTTGTGCCTCAGGATTGAGATTTGAACTATGAGCATGATTGAATTCGAACTCGACGGACAAAAAGTTGAAGCACCTGCTGGCAGCATGGTGATTGCTGCGGCTGAAGCGGCTGGTACTTATATTCCACATTTTTGCTATCACAAGAAACTAACCGTCGCGGCTAACTGCCGCATGTGCTTGGTGGACATCGAAAAGATGCCAAAGCCCATGCCTGCTTGCGCGACAGCCATTGCGCCGGGCATGATTGTTCGCACCAAGTCTGATAAAGCCATCAAAGCGCAGCAATCGGTGATGGAGTTTTTGCTGATTAACCATCCTCTCGATTGCCCGATTTGCGACCAAGGCGGTGAGTGTCAGTTGCAGGATTTGGCTGTAGGTTACGGCGGTTCTTCTTCGCGCTACGAAGAAGAAAAGCGTGTCGTGGCAAATAAAGATGTCGGCCCATTGGTGTCGATGGAAGAAATGTCACGTTGCATCCACTGCACGCGCTGCGTTCGCTTTGGCCAAGAAGTGGCGGGTGTGATGGAGCTGGGCATGATTCATCGCGGTGAGCATTCTGAAATCACCACCATGGTGAAGGACAACGGCTCTGAGGCGATTGACTCGGAACTCTCTGGCAACATGATCGATATTTGCCCTGTGGGAGCACTCACCAGCAAGCCCTTCCGCTACTCGGCTCGCACATGGGAGCTGTCACGCCGCAAGTCGGTGAGTCCACATGATTCGACTGGCGCGAACCTGATCGTCCAAGTCAAAAACAACAAAGTGATGCGCGTCGTTCCGCTAGAGAACGAAGCGGTCAACGAGTGCTGGATTGCCGACCGCGACCGCTATAGCTACGAAGCTTTGAATGGTCCAGACCGCTTGACCTCGCCCATGATTAAACAAGGTGGCGAGTGGAAGGATGTCGATTGGCAGACCGCGCTGGAATACGTGGCGAATGGGATCAAGCAAATCAAATCTGACCACGGTGCTGCGTCAATTGGTACGCTGGCAAGCCCACATTCAACTGTTGAAGAACTTTTCCTAGCTTCGCAATTTATGCGCGGCATTGGGTCGGACAATATTGACTATCGCTTGCGCACAGCCGATTTCAGCAACACTTCTAGCCACGCTGTCCGCTGGCTCGGCACGTCAATTGCATCGTTATCCAATATGCAGCGCGTGCTAGTTGTTGGCTCAAATCTGCGTAAAGATCACCCGCTGTTTGCACAGCGTATTCGCCAAGCAACGCGCAAGGGCGCTCAGGTCTCGCAAATCAATGAAGTCAATCGCGATTGGGCGATGAACATTTCTAACAGCATCATCGCGCCAAGCCAAGATTGGGTCGCAAGCCTTACGGATGCTCGCTTGCAGCAATGGTTAGGCGCTCCTGAAGTCGCCACTGGCAAGAAAGTTATTTTGCTTGGCAATGCCGCCGCGCATCATGCGAACGCGTCGCAATTGCTGGCGCTGGCGCAGCAATTAGCCGCCGCAACTGGCGCAGTTGTGGGCTATTTGACTGAAGCTGCTAATACGGTTGGCGCTCAGTTAGTTGGCGCGATGCCCTCGTCAAATGGCCTGCAAGCCACGCAGATGCTGGCTTCCGAGGGTAATACCTTGAAAGCCGTACTGCTACTGGGCTGCGAGCCTGCATTCGACTCGGCCGCTGGACACAATGGTGTAGTTGCGCTATCGAGGATGCAAATGGTGGTGTCGCTGAACGCCTTCAAAACAAATATGGATTGCGCGGATGTACTCTTGCCCATTGCGCCATTTACCGAAACCTCGGGTACGTTTGTGAACGCTGAAGGCCGTGCGCAAAGCTTCCACGCTGTGGTGAAGCCACTGGGCGAAGCGCGTCCAGCTTGGAAAGTGCTACGTGTTTTAGGCAATATGCTGGGCGTGACAGGTTTTGATTTTGATTCGTCGCCAGAAGTTTTAGCGGCGGCCAAGCTGGATAATTCAAAACTAAGTAATGCCGCCAGCCCAAGCGCAGCAAGTCTTGCAGTAGCATCTGCCCCGCAAGGCACAGCCAGCAAGCCTTGCGTGGCATCCATTTATCAACTCGATGGCATCGTTCGCCGCGCCCCCGCCTTGCAATTAACCAATGACGCACAAAGCGCACATCTGGAGATCGCAGCATGATTGACGCCATCTTTAATTTCGGTTTGAATTTGTTTTCTGGCTCGTTCTGGATGAGCATTGCGTGGCCCACCATTTGGGCCCTCATCAAAATTGTTTGCGTACTCGTGCCGCTGCTCTTGTCTGTTGCCTACCTGACGCTGTGGGAGCGCAAAGCCATTGGTTGGATGCAAATCCGGATTGGTCCTAATCGTGTCGGTCCGTTTGGACTTTTGCAGCCGATTGCGGATGCACTCAAGCTGCTTACCAAAGAAATTATTATTCCTGCTGCGGCCAATAAAGCCTTGTTTTTATTAGGCCCCATCATGACCATCATGCCTGCACTCGCAGCTTGGGTCGTCATCCCATTTGGCCCTGAAGTCGCACTGGCAAACATTAACGCTGGTCTCTTGTTTCTGATGGCAATTACGTCCCTTGAGGTCTACGGCGTCATCATTGCGGGGTGGGCTTCTAACTCCAAGTACGCTTTCCTTGGTGCACTGCGAGCTTCCGCGCAAATGGTCAGCTACGAAATTGCGATGGGCTTTTGCTTTGTGATCGTGCTCATGGTGTCCGCGTCACTTAATATGACGGACATCGTGCTCGGCCAAGCCAAAGGCGAGTTTGCGTCTATGGGACTCAATTTCTTATCTTGGAACTGGCTACCGCTGCTACCTGTGTTTGTCGTGTACGTCATTTCAGGTCTAGCTGAAACCAATCGCCATCCGTTTGACGTAGTGGAAGGTGAGTCCGAAATCGTCGCAGGTCACATGGTCGAATACTCGGGCATGTCGTTTGCCATGTTCTTCTTGGCTGAATACGCCAATATGTGGCTCGTGTCCATCACTACAGCGATCATGTTCTTAGGTGGCTGGTTGTCGCCAATCGACAGCGCGTTCTTCAATTGGATTCCTGGCTGGATTTGGCTAGGCCTGAAAACCTTCTGCGTTGTGACGCTCTTCCTCTGGGTTCGCGCCACCTTCCCGCGCTTCCGCTATGACCAAATCATGCGCCTTGGTTGGAAGATTTTTATCCCCGTCACCTTAGTGTGGCTGGTCGTGGTGGGCGGTTGGATGCAGACTTCTTGGAACATTTGGAAATAACTAGAGCAAATCATGAACGCCATCTCCAATTTTTCAATCAAAGACTTTTTCAATAGCTTCATGCTGACGGAGCTGCTCAAGGGCATGCTACTCACGGGCAAGCATGCCTTCCGTCGCAAAATTACGGTGCAGTTCCCCGAAGAAAAAACACCAATTAGCCCACGTTTTCGTGGTCTGCACGCCCTGCGCCGCTACGAAAACGGTGAAGAGCGCTGCATCGCTTGCAAACTGTGCGAAGCCGTTTGTCCTGCCATGGCAATCACGATTGAATCCGAAGTGCGCGATGACGGCTCACGCCGCACCTCACGCTACGACATTGACCTCACCAAATGCATCTTCTGCGGCTTCTGCGAAGAGTCCTGCCCAGTGGACTCGATTGTGGAGACGCACATCTTGGAATATCACGGCGAAAAGCGTGGTGACTTGTACTTCACCAAAGACATGCTGCTCGCCGTGGGTGATCGCTACGAGAGCGAGATTGCCGCTAATAAAGCGCAAGACGCTAAATACCGCTAAACCCAGTTAGAGAAATAAGGCTTTATTCAAGATGGACATCAAAACTGGATTTTTTTACGTCTTCTCGGCAATCTTACTGTTCGCGTCATTTCGCGTCATCACCGCCAAGAACCCCGTACACGCAGCACTGTTTTTAGTGCTAGCGTTTTTTCAAGCGTCCGCCATTTGGATGCTGCTCAAGGCTGAGTTCTTAGCGATAGCCCTCGTGCTCGTTTATGTGGGTGCCGTCATGGTGCTGTTTCTCTTTGTCGTGATGATGCTGGACATCAACATGGACAAGGTGCGCGACGGTTTTTGGCGGCACTTTCCGCTGGCCGCGACGATTGGCGTGGTGATTGCACTGGAGATGATTTGGGTCATCATGGGCAATGTGCGTAAAAGCGAACCCACGCAGGCCGTGGTAGCTCTTGGACAGACCGCTGTGCAGTACTCCAACACGAAAGAGCTGGGTAAGCTGCTCTACACGCAGTACCTTTATCCCGTACAAATTGCAGCGGTCATTTTGTTAGTCGCTATCGTGGCGGCTATTGCACTTACGCTGCGTGGACGCAAAGACAGCAAACATGTCGCCCCGCACGACCAAATTAAAGTGAAAGCCAAAGACCGTATGGAAGTGATCAAGATGGAGGCCAGCGTATGACCATTACTCTTAGCCACTATTTAAGTTTAGGCGCACTGCTGTTTGCGATGTCCATCGTGGGCATCTTTTTGAATCGCCGCAACCTCATCGTACTACTCATGGCCATCGAGCTCATGCTGCTTGCGGTCAATATGAACTTCGTCGCGTTCTCTCATTATTTGGGGGACATGCATGGACAAATTTTTGTCTTTTTCATTTTGACCGTTGCCGCTGCCGAGTCTGCCATTGGTCTCGCGATTTTGGTGCTCTTGTTCCGTAACAAGAACAGCATCAGCGTGGAAGAACTGAACGAGTTGAAGGGTTAATTCACAATGAGCCAAATTTTGACAACTTCACTTTCAACCTCAACCCTACTCACTATTGCGTTTGCGCCGTTAGTGGGAGCCATTCTCACTGGTGTTTGGGGAACCAAATTAGGCGGCAATTGGATAGGCAAACGCCTATCCCACGTCATTACCGTGCTTGGCGTGCTACTTTCTTTTGTGCTCTCAGCTATCGTACTCAAGCAAGTAGCCGATGGCGCACGATTCAACGCCACCATTTACGAGTGGATGGTGGTCGGTAGCTTGAAAATGGAAGTCGGCTTTTTAGTCGACGGACTGACCGCGATGATGATGTGCGTCGTCACTTTCGTCTCGCTGATGGTGCATATCTACACCATTGGTTACATGGATGAGGATGAAGGCTACAACCGATTCTTCGCCTACATCTCGCTGTTTACCTTCGCCATGCTGATGCTGGTGATGAGCAATAACTTACTCCAACTCTTCTTTGGCTGGGAAGCTGTGGGCTTGGTGTCGTATCTCTTGATTGGTTTTTGGTACAACAAACCGACCGCTATTTTTGCCAATATGAAAGCCTTCCTAGTTAACCGTGTGGGTGACTTTGGCTTTATCTTGGGGATTGGGTTGATCGTCGCTTTCACGGGCAGTTTGAATTACACCGAGGTATTTGGCAAAACGTCTGAATTGGTAAAACTCTCATTGCCTGGCACAGACTGGATGCTAGTCACGGTGATTTGTATTTGCCTCTTCATTGGTGCAATGGGTAAGTCTGCACAATTCCCGCTGCATGTGTGGCTGCCTGATTCCATGGAAGGCCCTACGCCTATCTCAGCACTGATTCA
The DNA here is from genome assembly GCA_031430035.1 of Comamonadaceae bacterium. Taxonomy (GTDB): domain Bacteria; phylum Pseudomonadota; class Gammaproteobacteria; order Burkholderiales; family Burkholderiaceae_C; genus JASGCK01. Next base: position 7,826 of record JANPAS010000198.1, read on the forward strand.
CGCAGCAACCATGGTGACGGCTGGCATATTTATGGTGGCGCGCATGTCACCGCTGTTTGAACTGTCTGACACTGCGCTCTCGTTCATCATGGTGATTGGCGCTATCACGGCGCTGTTCATGGGCTTTTTGGGCATCATCCAAAACGACATCAAGCGCGTCGTGGCTTATTCCACGCTGTCGCAGCTGGGCTACATGACCGTGGCATTGGGCGCTTCTGCTTACTCGGTCGCCGTGTTTCACTTGATGACGCACGCCTTCTTCAAAGCCTTGCTTTTCCTTGGCGCAGGCTCGGTCATCATGGGTTGCCATCACAACCAAGACATCCGCTGGATGGGTGCTCTGCGCAAGTACATGCCCATTACTTGGATCACGTCGTTGCTGGGTTCGCTGGCGCTCATCGGCACGCCATTCTTCGCGGGCTTCTACTCCAAAGACTCCATCATCGAAGCGGTGCATTTCAGCAACCTCTGGGGTTCTGGTTTTGCCAATTTTGCGGTGCTAGCGGGGGTGTTCGTTACGGCCTTCTACTCGTTCCGAATGTACTTCTTGGTCTTCCACGGCAAAGAGCGCTTTGACCAAAATCCAGATGCCCATCATGGACACGACGATCATCACGATGATCACGGGCATGGCCATAGCGATAAGCCTCACGAAAGCCCTTGGGTCGTGACTGCTCCATTGGTATTGCTAGCTATTCCATCTGTTGTGATTGGCTTTATGGGCATTGACGCGATGCTGTTTGGCTCTTTCTTCAAAGACTCGATCATTGTCAACACTGCCGCTCATCCAGCCATGGCCGAGCTTGCCAAGCACTTCCACGGTGCAACGCAAATGGCGCTGCACTCAGTGACAACCTTGCCGCTTTGGCTTGCTGTGGCGGGTGTCGCTTTGGCCTATTACATGTACATGGTCAACACCGCCTTACCAGCCAAGATTCACGCTCGCGTCCAGCCCCTCTACAAGCTACTTGAGAACAAGTACTACTTAGACTGGTTTAACGAAAACGTCCTAGCTCGCGGCGCACGCATGTTGGGTACGGGTCTTTGGAAGACAGGCGATCAAAAAATCATCGATGGTGGCTTGGTTAATGGCTCTTGGAAGCTTGTATCCCTCTTCTCTGGCCTAGTTCGTCGCTTGCAGTCGGGTTATCTCTATCACTACGCACTGGCCATGATTTTGGGCATCTTCGTGCTCATGACTTATTTTGTGTGGATGGCTAAATAATGAACACCACTCCTCTCCTATCACTTGCTATTTGGATTCCGATTGCCTTTGGCGTTTTGCTTCTTGCTTTTGGACGTGATGACCAAGCTAAAGCTGTTCGCTGGATCGCTTTAATTGGCGCACTCCTTGGACTCTTGGTCACCTTGCCTATCTATGACGGATTCAAGCTGGGCACATCGGCGATGCAATTCGTCGAAAAAGCATCTTGGATTACGCGTTTCAACGTCAACTACCACTTAGGTATTGACGGCATTTCGTTTTGGTTTGTCCCGCTGACCGCCTTTATCACGGTGATTGTTGTCATCGCGAGCTGGGAATCCATCACTGAGCGCGTCAATCAATACATGGCGGCGTTCCTGATTTTGTCGGGACTGATGATTGGCGTGTTTTGCGCGTTAGATGGCATGCTGTTCTACGTCTTCTTTGAAGCGACCTTAATTCCGATGTACCTCATCATTGGTGTCTGGGGTGGGTCTAACAAGATCTACGCGGCGTTTAAGTTTTTTCTCTACACGCTACTCGGCTCTTTATTGACCTTGATTGCGCTGATTTATCTCTACAACGCGGCTGGCAATAGTTTCGATATCTTGGCTTGGCACAAACTGCCACTCACCATGAAAGAGCAAACGCTCATCTTTTTTGCGTTCTTCTCTGCCTTTGCTGTCAAAGTCCCCATGTGGCCAGTCCACACGTGGCTACCTGACGTTCACGTGGAGGCGCCTACAGGCGGCTCTGCCGTGCTGGCCGCCATCATGCTGAAATTGGGCGCATACGGTTTCTTACGGTTCTCCATGCCCATTGCTCCCGACGCTTCGCACGAATGGGCGTGGCTCATCATTACGCTCTCGCTGATTGCCGTGATTTATGTTGGACTTGTTGCGATGGTGCAGCAAGACATGAAAAAGCTAGTAGCGTACTCATCAGTTGCGCACATGGGATTTGTGACCCTTGGCTTCTTTGTTTTTAACGACCTCGGTATGGCGGGCGGCATCGTTCAAATGATTGCACATGGCTTTGTCTCTGGCGCGATGTTCCTGGGCATTGGTGTCTTATATGACCGCATGCATTCACGCCAAATTGCTGACTACGGCGGCGTGATTCACTCTATGCCCAAGTTCACAGCGTTTGCGCTTTTATTTGCCATGGCGAACTGCGGACTGCCAGCTACGGCCGGATTTGTGGGGGAGTGGATGGTGATCTTGGCCGCTGTAAAAGCTAATTTTTGGATTGGCATGGCATCGGCAACAGCACTTATCTTTGGCGCTGCGTATACGCTTTGGATGTTCAAGCGCGTGTACCTTGGGCCTGTTGGCAATGACCACGTCAAAGAGCTGACAGACATCAACTCGCGCGAATTTTTTGTCATGAGTTTGCTTGCAGCTGCCGTGCTTTACATGGGGGTGTATCCGCTGCCGTTTACGCAAATCATGGATACCTCGGTCACCGATTTGCTCAAGCATCTCGCCACCACTAAACTGAAATAAGAAACGACTAAAGCCATGATTGATAAATTCAGTTGGATTGCCGTCTCGCCAGAGATCATTTTGCTAGCCGCTATCTGCGTGATTCTGCTAGTTGACTTAGGCGTAAAAAGCGCTGGTCGTACCACCACCTATGTGCTAAGCCTTGTCACGCTTGGCCTGCTGGCCATTTCACTTGTGCACGCAGCAGGCTCAGGCACCGTATACGGTTTTGACCGCATGGTTGTGAGTGATCCGATGGGTAATTGGCTCAAATGCTTTGCAACGCTCGCAACAGCCGTCACGCTGGTCTATGGTCGCCCATATGCACAAGTACGCGGCATGCTGGGCTCTACGGCAGCCAAAGATGGCGTGGGCGGTGAATTTTTTACGCTCTCACTGTTCTCACTACTGGGTATGTACGTGATGATCGACGGTAATCACTTACTCGTCATTTATCTCGGCTTAGAGCTTCTTACGCTGTCCAGCTATGCCCTAGTGGCGCTACGCCGCGATAACGCGCAAGCCACCGAAGCGGCCATGAAGTATTTTGTGCTCGGCGCACTGGCCAGCGGCTTCTTACTCTACGGTCTCTCCATGATTTATGGTGCAACAGGTTCGCTAGAGTTGTCTGCTATTTTTAAAGCCGTTTCAACGGGAAACCTAGAGCATCAGTTACTGGTGTTTGGCCTCGTTTTCATCGTGGCTGGTTTGGCTTTCAAACTAGGCGTTGTTCCTTTCCACATGTGGGTTCCTGACGTGTACCACGGTGCACCAACGGCTGTCACGCTCATGATTGGCGGAGCACCTAAGCTAGCTGCTTTCGCCATCGTGATTCGCTTGCTGGTCGAAGGCCTACTGCCGCTGGCCGTGGATTGGCAACAAATGCTGATGCTCTTAGCCATAGCATCCTTGGTCGTTGGTAATTTGGCAGCGATTGCACAGACCAATTTGAAGCGTATGCTGGCTTTTTCCACCATTGCACAAATGGGTTTCGTGTTACTTGGTTTGATGTCGGGTGTCGTCGATAAAAACGTAGCAGGTGCGGCAAACGCCTACAGCGCATCCATGTTCTACATCACCACCTACGTGCTTACCACGCTGGCAACCTTTGGCGTGATGCTGACTTTGAGCCGCGAAGGCTTTGAGAGCGAAGAAATCAACGACTTGGCAGGCCTCAATCAACGTAGCCCACTCTACGCTGGCATTTTGGCCACTTGCTTGTTCTCGCTGGCGGGCATTCCACCACTCGTTGGTTTCTACGCCAAGTTGTCCGTGCTGCAAGCTTTGATTGCGACAGGTGCGCCGCATCTTATTGGTCTGGCTATTTTTGCTGTTGTGATGTCCTTGATTGGCGCGTTCTACTATTTACGCGTCGTCAAAGTCATGTACTTTGACAACCCCACTCAAACTGCTGCGATTACCCCTGCGAAAGATGTCAGTTTGGTACTCGGGCTCAATGCTGCGCTGCTCTTCGTGCTCGGCTTGCTGCCAAGCGGTTTGATGGATTTGTGCCTTAGCGCGATCCAGCAAATGCTAAAAAACTAACGGCATCAACATGTCACAAACAGGCTATGCGTATTTCGTGATTGGCCTTGCATTTATTGCGGCCAATCTGCCGTTTTTAGCCTTTAACACTATTGGCAAGAGTCCGACCAGCTTGCTCTGGCGGCTGGCTGCGCTCATCGCAGCGTATTTCATTGTCGGCGCAATCGGCTTTGCCATTGAATCTAATTTGGGCAAAACCACAGGCCAAAAATGGGAGTTTTACGCCATCACGTTTGCACTGTTTGTGACCTTTGCGTTTCCTAGCTTCGTGTATCGCTATTTACTGCGCCACAAATGACAGATAAACCGCGTGGCGACACGCACCTTGTCGAGTCGACCGTTAGCAGCCAACTGGTCTATCAAGGCGATTTTTTGCATGTTAAGCACGATGTGGTGCAGCTCCCCAATGGAAAAACCGCTGTTCGCGAGCACATCATTCACCCAGGTGCTGTCGTCATCATTCCCATCTTAGATAACGGCGACGTTCTGCTAGAGCGCCAATACCGCTACCCGCTAGGCCAAGTGTTTATTGAGTTCCCAGCTGGCAAGCTGGACGCTGGCGAAGCACCGCTGGACTGCGGCAAGCGCGAGCTTTTAGAAGAAACGGGATACACCGCTCGGGAATGGGCTTATGCAGGCCAGATGCACATTGCCATTGCCTATACCAACGAAGTCATTCACATCTACTTTGC
>JANPAS010000199.1:0-5132 GCA_031430035.1 Comamonadaceae bacterium
CAAAGCAGCCATCTTTGTAGAAGTGAACCCAAAAAACGGCCACCGAGTGCACGATGGCCGCGCACCTGTTGCGCAGCCCGAGCTCGAGGCAGAGTAAGGCAATCAGCCAGCACTTGCAATGCTATAATTGAAAGTTCCGGAGAGGTGGATGAGCGGTTTAAGTCATACGCCTGGAAAGCGTACGAAGGGTAAAACTTTCCGCGGGTTCGAATCCCGCCCTCTCCGCCATTCGCGCCCTAGAAAACCGCATGAATCCTAGCGTTGTCAACTAGATGTTGATTTATTGTGCAAAAATAAATCGTTCGACATGTTCACAATTGAAGTGGGCATTGTTTAAATTATCGCACCTACAACTACGTAGAGCTCGCGTTCACTAGACTCATATTTGCATTCATTACTTCTCTTTAGCAGCAGAAGCATTAAGTAGTCTCGCAAGTACTGTCGTCAACCAGATAATTTTTGTGGTTAAAACCAGCGTTTTTGCGTGCTTACTGTGGCGACAGAGATCTTGCTAAGCCAAAGTATCAGACAACCAAGTGACGCGACCCTCGTCCCCTGGTGGAATTCGATCTTGGTGATGCGCGCCGTGTATTCGGACAAAGCCAGAAAAGAGCTGCTTCGTTGACTTTCAATCATTTTTCAAGAATCCAGCAAAACTGCAAGAAATGAAACGCATTAAGACAGTCCTTTATGTCTCAATAAACACTTCGAAAATGGTGTATCCCTCTCCGCACCTCCAAACTTCCCTCCCCACGTGAGTGCGGTTCATTTTTTCGGTCATTAAAAATAGACCGCATGGATAAATCACCTTTTCTTCACCATTGGAGCACTGTTTGCTGGCAGTGCGATTCGGATTTTCACACTTTGGGATTGCGCCTTCGTGCGGCAAGTATGTTCTATTTTTTTTGAGTTATCAATGAGTCTTCTTAGCCACCTCAAGCAATCTGCGCAAAAAGCCAATAGCTATTTGGCGGGTGCACGAAAGGTGTAGACATAGCTCCAGGGATTTTTAAGGCAAGCATAGTCATTCGTGCATGTCAATGAATCCAGAACGAGCATCGGTATGGGCAGGCCACAGTGACGTCTTGCCTACAAACCCACCTTACGTGGGCTTCAGACCCATATTCGGATCAAAAATCACCACCAATCTCAGCCCAGTAAAACCCTCAAATCATCCAAGTAACTACTGAATATCGAACCCCATCCCTGATTTTTAGTATTTCATGTGGGAACATAAAATTAGACGGAAACAGTATTACAGATCCTTTGGGAGGGGAGAGTGAATAGTCCGCATCAAAAAACGACCATTCCCCGCCTGCAAAGTCATCATTAAGGGCAAATGAACAACTAAGTGACCGCGGCTCCTTTACAAATGAATCAGTGTGTTTACGGTAAAACCCGCCCTTGGTGTAGCGTAAAAATTCAAAGGCGTTCCCACGAACAATATGACAATCAGGGTAGAGTTTTTGATACTCACGCACGGCTTTCATGGCTGCCGAAAGTAACGTTTGCTCTATCGCACTGCGAACATCCGCATTCCTTTGAAGGACACGTCGACTCGATAACTCGATCACATCTACATTACGAGTATTTCGGTCCACTTCAGCGAGTCCTCCAACGCGAGCCTGATGCCATTCATCAGAATCTAAAAACTCAGCGATTACATGATCGCAAAAAGCCGAGTCCAAAACGTTTTCTAGCTGGACAATATAAGGGCGTAAGTGTTGAGTGCTCATAACTTCTTTACCATCAAGATCAAACACATTGTGATTTTAATCCCTTGGGCTGTGTGGTGCCGCAGATCATCGGATTCGTTGTTTATCGAAGTAGGCATAGGCGCGTGAACCAAACGAAAACACATAATGCAAAAAGACTTGAGTGCAGTGCTTTCCATTAAACGGTTCGCGCCAGTGAGGTGTTTGACAGCCTAAATAAATCAGTGCATCGCCCTGCTCCTGAACAACACTTACTGTTTCGCCATCACAAGTTTTTAACCAGATTGGCCAAGGTTCATCGGTATCCAGATTGATCGTCAAGCTCAATTCGCATGCATCGCGGTCTTCGTGCAAGGGCAAAGCTTCTCCATGACCATAAATTCGTGCGTAAGCATAAGTAGGCAAGATGTTGTCTTCTACGGCCAGCTCGATCTGAGGAATTTTCTCGACAAGCAAGCGTACAAACGGCAAGAAATCATATATAGCTGGAGAACTTGGAACTAATCTATCAGGCATCAAAGGGGTTGCCGCATGGTGTTGGGCCAAACTTATTGCAAGAGCTTGCGCCCGCTGACGAGTTATGAATTGAGGCAATACCAAGTAATTGCGGGCCTTTAAGCCGGTGCTCATGTTCTTCGCAATCCTATCGCTAACTGAGCACTGTCGATGGAATGTATTTTTGCCAGCTTTTTGCCTAAACGTAGTCCATTGTCGCGCATCACACGGCGCTTGGCAAACCAGCGCAATAACTGGACGTCAACTACTTCACTGAATGCGTACCAAGAGAGAAAAAGATCTCGCTGTCGTGCACTAAACCCTAATTCTAGTAAGAAAGTCAAGTCTCGTTCCATTGGATATGCTCCGATACGATCCCAGTCTAAAATTTTGAAGTCGGTTTCCGTAACCATTACATTATTGCACCATAAATCACCATGTCCAAGGCGAACTGGCGCAGCCAGTAGCTCTGGTGGTAGCCGGTTGGCATCCAATAGTGCGTCATTCAACTGCTCTATACGATCATCTGATAAGTCTGCTTCAGCCCAATTAAGTTTCACTTGGGGTTGTTCAGAATAATAACTCGATGCATCTGGAAAAGCACCCTCTGTATTAAACTCTAAAGGACCAAAGCCATTCGCACCCATGGCATGTATTTTTGATAGTTTTAGAGCCAAACCCTTGAGCACTAGATCGCTTACTTGCTCGCTTAGTGGTGTCCCAGCGGCATACCGTTCGATGAGACAGACACCATCGTGATAAATTTTCTCGGGAATGACACCCAAGTGATCCAGATGTCGATACGCCAGCATTGTACGCTTGTGCTGATACAAACCATGCTTGGCTACACGAAAAACAAAACGTTGACCACCTCGCTCAAACCGAATCACGATATGCCCTCCTCCTGCTGACATTTCCGGCTGTAAGGCATCCATCCAGACCAATTTTTCCCTCAAAACAAACACAAGGTGCTCGTGAATTTCCTCAATCATTGCCTGCGTTGCTGGATTATCCGAGGCACTCGCAGATCCAGCAGCAGAAGTCAGCGTATCGAATTCGAACATTAGCAGTAGTATTATTGACCTGCACGAACCAGGCGCAATCTGAATGGACCTGCAAGTAAGCTCGGGCCAATCGTGCCCTCGGCGAAGTCTACCCCCCAAACTCTTGTCGCTGGAGAGTCAGCATCCAAAGTTGCAGTTATAAAGTTAAGAGCGTCTGTACCAGGGAAAATTGTGGCTAAAGTCGCCGGGTTAGCACATGAGCGCAATACAAGTGAGGCAAGTTCATTTTTAGTTGGCACTCGCCAATCAGAGTAGCCCGACGAGGTACTGGAATTGGGTGCATTTACGGAGTTCAGATGCGTGATTACTTGATTTGCAGAGCTAAAACTGAGTATCGGTCCAACGGAGCATGCTGAATCGGAATAGCCTTCAGGGCATTTTTTCCACATAAGTCCAGTATGGCGATCGGATATTGCCCCATCATTGAAGTCTTCAAATCGCAAATTATTGTTATTGCAAGCTGGAGATGCAGCCACTGCCTCGCTAACCAATCGAATTCCCAGCAAGTCAGTTTTGCTAGCGTAGGAAACTGCAGCCCCGTTGCTAGCATCTACCTGCCAAGCATCCGCTGCCGCCGCACCCGCAGTTGCACGCGACTCACGACTCCAATATTTTCCACGCATGTCGCCGCCCGCAACTCCGAGGTAATCGGCATTAATCGCGGAGCCTGTTGTTTTGCTTGCATCCATTAGGCTCAAGAGTTGATCCACCGTTGGAATCACCCAGTTGCTCAAGCCGCAGGGGCGGCTAGCGTTGATTGATGCAACATATGCACCAAGGCCGCTATATGGCTGCTTGACAGGGTCTAGTCTTTGCCACGTCAAACCTGTAACCTTGTCAAGTACACAATCTGCGAGAGGCCGTTCGTACGAGAACCCCAAAGCACCATCAACCGAAGAGTTGGTTAAAGTAATTGCATCGCGGCCAGTAGCGGCCAATCCGCCCATCAAAGCTGTAGCACCAGTGCCGTTTAACCCACCGGCATCGTCATTGACGATTGTGCCGATCGCGACCCCGCCAAGAGACCCAGGCGAAGACCAAGTTAGTTTTAATGTCTCGTTTGGTTCAAATTTTGCATCTCCGCATACATCAATCGTCACGAAACCTGTCTTCGCTCCTGCTGCGATTGTGATTTTCGATGACGTGGAAGCAAAATCAATATTCGCCGTTGAGCAAACACCTCCGATAGCAGTACCTGGAGTGTCTACCCCAGGCTTGGCTGTACTACTAGTACTGAACGACACAACCAAGCCTCTAACAGCTGGCTTATCCAAGGTCACGAGGAACTGGAGCATCGTGGTTCCACTATTTCCTTCTAGCACTTGCGCATTGGCAAAAGACTGCACGACGGCTTCGGGTTCAAGTGCGCCACCGCTGCCGCATGCGGTGAGCAACAAGCTGGTCAGGCTTATAGAGGCCCAAAAAGATGAGCGACGAAACAAATTGCAAGCTATATTTTTTGTGTGTATAAATTTCATAATTTTCATCCTAGTATCAAATAGTTAGTGTATCAACCCAGTATTCAAAAGAATCTTCGCTGAATGTATTCAAACCATCAACAAATGGTTGCTCTCCAGGGGATCCTAAAATATAAGATTGCTGTAATCGACCATTAATTCCGTAGCTGCTTTCAGACAACAAATCAAGTTTATCTGTGCCGCTTAACTGTATCCCTGAAACTCTAATAGAAGCATTGACATCATAGTTAGACGGGCTTGCCAAGTAGTTACTTACGGCGAGAGTTGTCGAGAGCGCAGCGTTTGACTGCGTAGAAGGAGCAAATAATGCCGGCTTAGTTATGGCGACAGGATTTTTTAGCAAAACGCTATTGCGTGGCATGCCGGCGGCAAGCAACTCG
>JANPAS010000200.1:0-5998 GCA_031430035.1 Comamonadaceae bacterium
TCCCGCAGGCATACTGCCTTTGCCCATCCCGCCCATTTTTTGCATCATCTTCATCATGCCTCCGCCCTTCATCTTTTTCATCATGGTTTGCATTTGCTCGAACTCGTTCAGCATGCGGTTGACTTCTTGAACCTGCACACCAGCTCCTGCGGCTATCCGTCTTTTTCGTGTGGCTTTGATGATCTCTGGTTTGCGGCGCTCTTGCAGCGTCATGCTGTGGATGATGCCTTGCTTCTTGAGGATGTCGCGGTCGGCTTTGTCTAGGTCTTGTCCTTTGGCCTTTGCCGCCATTTGCCCAGGCAGCTTGTCCATGATGCTTTGCAGGCCGCCCATGGAGCGCATTTGCTGGATTTGACCTAAAAAATCCTCCAAATCAAAGCCCGCGCCGCTCTTCATTTTGGCGGCCATTTTTTGTGCGGCTGCTACGTCCACGCCGCTGGTGATTTGCTCGACCAGCGCGACGATATCGCCCATGCCTAGGATGCGCCCCGCAAAGCGCTCGGCATCGAACACTTCTAGCCCGTCGATCTTTTCGCTGACACCCGCAAACTTGATCGGCACGCCGGTGATTTGGCGCACCGACAGCGCCGCGCCGCCGCGTGAGTCGCCGTCCGTCTTGGTGAGGATGATGCCCGTGAGTGGCAGCGCATCGCCAAAGGCCTTTGCCACGTTCGCGGCATCTTGGCCTTGCATCGCATCGACCACAAAAAGCGTTTCGACAGGATTGGCGGCTTTGTGCAGCGCCCTGATCTCGTTCATCAACTGCTCGTCCACGCCCGTTCGGCCAGCGGTGTCTATCAAGAGCACATCAAAGTAATGTTTTTTAGCGTAGTCGATGGCCGCGAGCGCAATATCCACGGGCTTTTGCGAAGGGTCGCTTGGGAACCACTCAGCGCCTGCTTGTGCGGTAACGGTTTTTAATTGCTCAATAGCCGCTGGGCGATACACGTCGCCGCTGACCGTGAGCACTTTCTTTTTGCGCTTCTCAATTAAGTGCTTGGCCAGTTTGGCAGTTGTCGTGGTTTTACCAGCGCCTTGCAAACCTGCCATCAAGATGATGGCGGGTGGTTGCGCGTGGAGGTTGATATCCGAGATACCCAGTCCCATCGTCGCAATCAACTCTTGATTGACCACGCCCACCAAGGCTTGACCAGGAGTGAGTGAGCCCACCACCTCTTGCCCGAGCGCTTTTTCTTTGATGCGTGCCACAAAGTCTCGCACCACGGGCAGCGCCACGTCGGCCTCGAGCAGCGCCATGCGCACTTCGCGCAGCATGTCCGCTACGTTGGATTCGGTAATGCGAGCTTCGCCGCGCAAGCGTTTGGTAAGAGCGGAGAGTTTGTCTGCGAGGAGGGAGGCCATAAGATTTTTGACTTTTAGTTTTCTACTAAACTGTGAGCATGATTTTGCTTAGCATTCTACTGATCGCTTTCTTTGCTGCTGGCTTGTGGCTTGCGCTTTCGCACTTAGGCATGGCGGCTGATTCGCCTTGGCTCTTGGCGCACATTAGCAGCGCGATTGCGGCTTATGCCATGTTTGCGGCTGCTGTTGTTTGTGCTTGGATGTTTACGCAGACGGAGCGTCGTTTGCGCGGTCAATTAGGTGATGCGCCGCGCATCCCTTTGCTCACTCTCGAGCATTGGATGTTTCTTTTTGTCTACGCAGGCTTTACGCTGCTCAGCTTAAGTTTGTTGTTGGGCGGTATGGCGGGCGGATCTGGGTTTTTATTCAAACTTCAGCATAAAACAATTTTTGCTGTCCTTGCGTGGTTGTGTTTTGCGCTGCTAGTGGTGGGGCGTGTGCACTTGGGCTGGCGAGGTGCTAAGGCGGTGCGCATGGTGCATTTTGGAAGCGTGTTTTTGCTCTTGGCTTATGTGGGTACGCACTTTGTGCTCCAGGTTGTTTTAAATCGCTGATATGGTGTCTAAATACTTGCTCATCCTCGTCATTTTGGTGGCGGCTATTTTTATTTGGCGTAGCAATCGCAAAGTGGCAGTCAAAGAGCGCAAAGCTAAAGAGCAGCGCGCCCAAGTCATTGATATGCAGCCTTGCCGCTGGTGCTCGGTGCATATTCCGACAACAGAGGCTGTGCAAGGCAAGCATGGTCGTTATTGCTCGGCGGCGCATCGTCTTAAAGCCGAGCCTTAAATGGACGCCTTGTGGGATAACGGTTGGTATCGCTTTGCGCGGTATTTGTCGTCGCCCAATTTTGGCGCTAGACCAGAAGGCACGTTGGTCGATTTGGTGGTGATCCATTCCATCAGTCTGCCGCCTGGGCGGTATGGCGGTGGGCATATTCAGCAGCTGTTTACCAATCAACTCGATTGGGATGAGCATCCTTATTTTGAGACGATTCGGGGTCAACAAGTATCTGCACACTTTTTGATTGAGCGAACGGGCGCACTTTGGCAGTTTGTGAGTTGCCATGATCGTGCATGGCATGCGGGGCAATCCAGTTACACCAATAAGCTTGGCGAGACAAAAAGCAACTGCAATGATTTTTCGATCGGCATTGAACTCGAGGGCGTGCCGGGTGAGACTTTTACGGACGCCCAATACGAGAGCCTTGCAAGCTTAAATGCGGCGCTAAGCCACACCTACAAAGCGCTTGATTTTGTGGGGCACGAGGACATCGCACCTGGACGCAAGGATGATCCAGGATCAGGTTTCGATTGGCCTCGTCTCAAACGCGGAATCGGTTGATGTTATAGAAATAAAACTAGGGTAAATACCGACAACGCTGTACACTAGGGATAGTGTTTTTTTGGCTGAATCGCGTATTATTCACCCATATCTAGTGTTTACCTTTATTTCTACTCATCATGACAAGTCACACCATTCAAGCTTACGCACCTAACCAATCCGATAGTGATTCGGGCGGTCAAACCACACGCTCTGCGGCGTGGTCTGGCTATCAAATCCTGAGGCGTAATGGCTCGGTGGTTCCGTTTGAACCAAGCAAAATTGCGATCGCCATGATGAAGGCGTTTTTGGCTGTGCACGGCACGCAAGGCGCAGCATCGGCTAGTGTGCGCGAGACAGTCGACGCGCTGACCGAGAACATCATCAAAGCGCTGATGCGCTCACGTCCAGGCGGCGGCACGTTCCACATTGAAGACATTCAAGATCAAGTTGAATTAGGCTTGATGCGCGGCGGTCATCACGAAATTGCACGTAGCTATGTGCTTTACCGCGAAAAGCGCTCGCAAGAGCGTGCCGCGCAAAAGGAAGCCGCGCCTGCTGTGGCTGAGCCAACGATGTACGTGACGGATAACGGCAATCGAGTGGCGCTGGACTTAAAGGGTTTGACGACGCTCATTGAAACATCGTGCTCAGACTTGAATGCGGATGTGAAGCCTGATCCAATTTTGGCATCCACTTTGCGCAACTTGTATGACGGCGTTCCGATTGACGAGGTTTACAAAGCCGCCATCATGGCTGCGCGTACCTTGATTGAAAAAGAGCCTGATTACACCTATGCGACTTCGCGCCTCTTGTTGCACACGATGCGCAAAGAGATTCTGGGCGAGGAAGTGCTGCAGTCCAGTATGGCTAAGCGCTATCCCGAATATTTCCCTGAATTCATCAAACGCGGCGTGGACAACGACCTGCTTGACGAGCGCATGATGCACTTTGATTTGCAAAAGCTGGGTGCAGCCTTGAAGCCTGAGCGCGATATGCGCTTTGATTACCTCGGATTGCAAACGCTGTATGACCGTTATTTCTTGCACGTTCGCAAAACACGTATCGAATTACCGCAAGCTTTCTTTATGCGCGTGGCGATGGGCTTATCGCTGAACGAAATCAACCGTGAAGACCGCGCGATTGAGTTCTACGAAGTGCTCTCGACGTTCAACTTTATGTCCAGCACACCCACACTCTTTAATAGCGGAACGCAGCGTTCGCAATTGTCGAGCTGCTATCTCAGCACGGTGCCTGATGATTTGGATGGTATTTACGAGCTCATCAAAGAAAACGCGCTGCTCTCTAAATTTGCAGGTGGCCTCGGCAACGACTGGACGCGTGTGCGCGCATTGGGTTCACACATCAAGGGTACGAATGGCGAGAGCCAAGGCGTTGTGCCTTTCCTTAAGGTGGTCAATGACACCGCTGTCGCTGTGAACCAAGGCGGTAAGCGCAAGGGTGCGGTTTGCACTTACCTTGAGTCGTGGCACTTAGATATTGAGGAGTTTTTGGAGCTGCGCAAAAACACGGGTGACGATCGCCGCCGTACGCACGACATGAATACCGCAAACTGGATTCCAGATTTGTTTATGAAGCGTGTGATGGAAAAAGGAACATGGACCTTGTTCTCGCCTTCTGATGCGCCAGACTTGCATGACAAGTATGGCATCGATTTTGAAACATCGTATGTCCAATACGAAGCGGAGGCGGCTAGCGGCAAGATCAGTCCGACCCGCACGCTGCAAGCAACTGACATGTGGCGCAAGATGCTGACGATGCTGTTTGAAACAGGTCATCCTTGGATTACGTTTAAAGATGTGTGCAACATCCGCTCACCGCAGCAACATGTTGGTGTGGTTCATTCCAGCAATTTGTGCACCGAGATCACACTCAATACCAGCGACACCGAGACGGCCGTTTGCAATTTAGGCTCAGTTAATTTGGTGCAGCACATCAAAACCAATGCGGATGGATCGAAGACGCTCGATCACGACAAACTCAAGCGCACCATTGGCACTGCCATGCGGATGTTGGACAACGTGATTGACATCAATTACTACGCGGTCAAAAAAGCGCGTGACTCTAATATGCGCCATCGCCCTGTAGGCCTTGGTTTGATGGGCTTCCAAGACAGCTTGTATGAAATGCGTATGTCTTACGCTTCTAATGAGGCCGTGCAATTCGCCGATGAGTCGATGGAAGCGATTTGCTATTTCGCTTACAGCGCATCCAGCGACTTGGCCAAAGAGCGTGGACGCTATGCAAGCTACAAGGGCTCGCTGTGGGATAAAGGTATCTTGCCGATTGACAGTTTGGATATGTTGGAAAAAGAGCGCGGTACGAACTATTTAGAAGTTGATCGCTCCAGCAAATTAGATTGGACATCGCTACGCGCCAAAATTGCCGAGCATGGCATGCGCAACTCCAACTGTGTGGCGATTGCGCCGACAGCAACTATCTCCAACATCATCGGTGTGGATGCATCGATTGAGCCGAGCTTTGGCAACTTGTCCGTCAAGTCCAATTTGTCGGGCGAGTTCACCATCATCAATAGCTACTTGGTACGCGACCTCAAGAGCCTCGGGCTTTGGGACGATGTGATGGTGATGGACTTGAAACACTTTGATGGCTCACTCCGTCCTATCGACCGCGTACCCGCCGATTTGAAAGCACTCTACGCAACCGCGTTTGAAGTTGAGCCCGTGTGGCTCATTGAAGCAGGCTCGCGTCGTCAAAAATGGATTGACCAAGCACAGTCGCTCAATATTTATATGGCCGGTGCATCTGGTAAAAAATTGGATGATACGTACAAGCTGGCTTGGATTCGCGGGCTCAAGACAACTTATTATTTGCGCACCGTCGGTGCTACGCATGCTGAGAAATCAACAGGGCGTGCAGGGCAAATGAACTCGGTGAGTTCGGGTACGTCTACATCTACGATTGCCCCACAAGGCACAGCTGGACAGGCTTCCGCGAGTAGTGCACCTTCTGCATTGATGGCGGCAGCGCTGGCTTCGCAGGCGGAGTTATCTGCATCACCAGCGACTGACATTAAGTTTTGTGCGATTGATGATCCTGGCTGCGAAGCTTGTCAATAAAACACAACAAACGAAAACAAAAATGCGCGCATGGCATAAAAAATTACGAAATCATTTTGCATTTGCGCGCATTACAACTATCATCCGCTGAACGGAAATTAATATGTTAACTTGGGACGAAGAAATCACATCTACATCTGCAGCTTCGCAAGCACCTCCACCAAACGCAACGGCGCTTGGTCTGCAAACTGCCCCCGTTTTTTCTGACGAAGTTT
>JANPAS010000201.1:0-36694 GCA_031430035.1 Comamonadaceae bacterium
GTCTTGTTATAGGTTGCCGCGGTTGGCGGTACGGCGTACATTTCGGCCGTATCCATAAAGTCGATGCCCGCATCTAATGAGCGAGCCAAGATGTTGTGCGAAGTCGCTTCATCCACCTGCGCACCAAAAGTCATGGTGCCAAGGCAAATAGGTTTGACGTGAAGATCGGATTGGCCAAGTTGTATATTTTTCATGCTGTGATTTTCTCTATTTTTTTACCGCTCTGGCTTCTTCCTGTAACCGAAGCAACCGCCGCTGCACCTTACCTGTTGTCGTCATGGGTAGCGCGGCAATGAATTCAATTTCTTTAGGGTATTCATAGGGCGCTAATTTTCCGCGCACGTGCAATTGCAATTCGGCAATTAATTTCTGGCTGGGTTTAAAGCCTGCGGCCAAAACCACATAGGCTTTCACTAGCGCACCGCGCTCGGCATCGGGCTTGGGCACGACCGCAGCGTTCACCACGGCAGGATGCTTGACAAGGCAGTTCTCCACTTCAGAGGGGCCAATGCGGTAACCCGCCGCCTTAAACATATCGTCCGAGCGGCCTTGGTACCAAAGATAGCCGTCTGCATCCATAGTCGCCATATCGCCAGTTCTGCACCAACCGTCCTTCGTGTATTTGGATTTTGTTGCCGACTCGTTGTTCCAATAACCCAAAAAGAAAATCGGATCTGCTTTGCCATACCTATCTAATTTATGCACCGCAACATCGCCTGCAAGCCCCGCTGGACATGGCCTCCCAGCCTCATCTATCACTGCCACACGATGTCCTGGATAGGCTCTGCCCATGCTGCCTGCGCGTGCAGGCCAGCCTACATTGGACGACACGCCATTCATAGCGCAATTGCCAACGATGTAATTAATTTCAGTTTGACCAAACATTTCGTTCACCGTCACGCCTAGTTCACTTTGGCAATACGCAAAGACAGCGTCACCTACGGCCTCGCCTGCACTCATGAGTCCTTGCAAGCGCAAATTGAACTCGCCCCGCGGCTTAGGGTACGCCTTCATCATGGCCTTCAACGCCGTCGGAAAGATAAAACTGTGCGTCACGCAATAGGTTTGCAAGATATCAAACGCAACTTCTGGGCTAAAGCGACCCGCATAAGCAATGATGGGACGGCCAAAATAAAGTGATGGCAAGAGTGCATCCATCAAGCCGCCCGTCCACGCCCAATCCGCAGGCGACCAGAAAATCGCATCTGATTCTTTGGTTGCGTCCAGCGGATCAAACCCAAACCAGTTTTGGCTGCACACAAAGCCCGTCAAATTGCCAATCATGGCGCGATGAGGGATGAGCGCGCCTTTCGGGTCGCCCGTTGTACCACTGGTGTAAATCAAGATGGCGGGGTCGTTAGCCAGCGTCTTCACGCACGCGAACTCTGCCGAAAAAGCCTCAATCGCTTTGAAATCCACGCCATCCAAAACCGCAACTGCGCCGCTATCCTTCATCCGATAGTTCACCGCGTCCTCGCCAAACAGTTTAGACAGCGGCATCGCCACTGCGCCCATTTGAAAACACGCGATGTAAGCTACCGCGCATGCAAAGCTTTGAGGCATCACAATCGCCACGCGGTCACCCCGCTTAACTCCTTTGACAACTAGCGCATTGGAGAGTTGATTCGCATTTTTTTGCAGCGTTGCATAACTGAAATCAGCGTAATCGCCGTAACCGCTACCTGAGCCGTAATGCTCCACCACGGCGGTACGCACCGAGGAATAAGGCTCGCCAGCCCATCGGCGCGAGCAGACCTCAGCAATATTGAAATATTTGGGCACTTGCCAGCGAAAGCCGTTATGCAAGGCTGCGTAATTGTCAATGTGTGTACTGTGTTTCATTATTATGATGAGCGGTATGTATCAAGTTCTTAAAAATTCTAATAGCCAATTCGTCCCCATTCGTAACTTGCAGTATCACGTGCGCACTTGGGGGACTCGCAAAGCGGGGCAATTACCGCTCGTCATGGTACACGGCTGGATGGACGTGTCCGCGTCGTTTCAGTTTGTTGTGGACGCGCTAAAAGAAGATCGCTATATCGTCGCTCCTGATTGGCGTGGTTACGGCAAGACCGCTGTGCCGTCCACCGACAACTACTGGATTCCAGACTACTTGGCTGACCTCGACTTTTTACTCGATTGGTTAGATTCTCCACAAGTCGATTTGCTAGGTCACAGCTTGGGCGGCAACGTCGTCATGCTGTACTCGGGCATCAAGCCCGAGCGCATCCATAGACTGATCAATTTAGAAGGTTTTGGTATGCCCAGAACCAAGCCCGAGAATGCGGGCAAGCGCTACGTGCAGTGGATGGGCGAGCTTAAAAAAATGAACAAAGGCGAACTCAACCTTGCGTCATACGACAGCGCCGATGGCGTAGCGAGACGCTTAATGAAAACCAATAAACGCATTAGCGAAGACAAAGCGCAATGGCTGGCGCGGCAATGGGCAGAAGAAAATGTAAATGGCAAATGGGACATCTTGGGCGACGCGGCGCACAAAGTCGTCAACGCCAATTTGTACCAAGTCGATGAGGCGCTCTCGCTTTACGCGCAAATCACTGCCCCCCTACTTGCCGTGGAAGCGGCAGATAACGAACTGGGTAAGTGGTGGGGTGACAAATTTACGCTCGCCGAATACCACGAGCGCCTAAAAAGTGTGCCCAATTGCAGGATTGAAGCCGTGGCGGATGCGGGACACATGATGCACCACGATCAACCTGAGATTTTGGCTGAAATGATTGAGGCGTTTTTAAAGAATTAAGCCATACGCATGATAGCTGTTAATATGTACAGTTATCATGCAAACCGAGCACCACATCCCTATCCAAGCCATCAAAGGTCGTGGCTCGGCAAGCCTTATCCAGCATAGGTTTTCACTGGATGAGCGCGAGCAGTTTGATGATGGATGGGAAGGTGACGATTCACTGGTTAGCTCTGACAAATTACCGCCAAAAACCGAAATCAGGTTTGAAAACGCCAAGTCCGCGCTGACTAAAAACGACTCACCCGATCTGCCGTTTCGCTTAACGCTCAACCCGTACCGCGGCTGCGAGCATGGTTGTATTTATTGCTTTGCACGTCCGACGCACAGCTATCTTGGACTCTCACCTGGACTCGATTTTGAAACCAAAATCATCGCCAAGCCCAATATCCATGAGGTTCTCGCCAAGGAGCTACAAAGCAGAAACTATCAGCCACAGGTTATCAATGTAGGCGGCGCAACCGATTGCTACCAGCCTTGCGAGCGCGAACTCAAACTAACCCGCGCTTGTATCGAGGTATTCGCCAAAACCAATCATCCCTTCACGTTGGTCACCAAGTCGTCGCTCGTGGAACGCGATCTCGACCTCCTCGTGCCACTGGCGCAAAAAAATCTCGTTGCGATTTACGTCACCATCACCACGCTAGACGCGCATCTCGCTCGCATCCTAGAGCCCCGCGCTGCCGCGCCGCACAGACGACTTCGCGTGATTGAAACGCTGGCAAAGGCTGGCGTGCCCGTGGGCGTGAGCGTCTCGCCGCAAATTCCGTTTATCAACGACGACATGGAGCAAGTGCTGGAAGCCGCTAAACATGCAGGTGCACGAAGCGCCTTCTACACCGTGCTGCGTCTGCCTTGGGAGGTTGCACCGCTATTCAAAGAATGGCTGGCATTGCACTACCCAGACCGCGCATATCGTGTGATGGCGCGCATCAACGATATGCGCTGCGGCAAAGACTATGACGCGGACTTTGCGACTCGGATGATTGGATCAGGGCTGTGGGCAAACCTCATCAAACAGCGCTTTGAAAAAGCAGTCAAGCGTTATGAGTTGATTCCACCTGTTCGGTCATCACTCAGTTTTGATTGCACGCAGTTTGATGCGAGTGCGCTAAGTGATCAGGCGAGGTTGTTTTAAATACTCACTTTGGGTTATTCACTTCATCACGCGGCGCGCTATTCAAATGCGCGGTATCCGACCAGCCCACTAGCGTGAAGCCTTGCGGCGTCCAGAGTAAGCGGTTGATTTCGGCGTTTCCAAGGCTCCACGTACGCGGCGCTTGCAGATCAAGCCCTGTCGCGGCGCGGTACAGGATGTCGTTGTCGCCGCCGTGCGAGACGACGACGATTTGCTGACCTGCGTGACGCGCGGCAAGGCCACTCACGCACTTCAAAATCCGTGTTCTAAAAGTAATAAGCGACTCGCCGCCTTCGGGGCAAAAGTCGGGTTCGCGCTTACGCCAGCGCTCGGCCTCGTCAGGCCAGAGTTCGCCAATCTCGGCAAAGGTTTTGCCTTCAAATTTACCGAAGAGTCGCTCGCGGAGTCCCTCGGTGGGAATAGTGCTCATGCCAACGGCTTCGCCAATTGCTATCGCCGTGTCATGGGCGCGCCACAGGTCGCTGGAGTAAATGGCGGCGATCGGCTCATGGCGCAGCGCTTCAGCCGCAGCTTTGGCTTGCTCGTGACCCCGCGCATTGAGTTGAATGTCAAGCGAACCTTGAATGCGCGTGTCCACATTCCAAGCCGTCTCACCGTGGCGAATCGCGATGATGCGGGTGGGTTCTTGGATCGTTGGTGTGGCGCTCATGAGCACGCACCAACCGAAGATTCCGTAGCAATGGAAATCATTTTTTGCCCCAAAGCGGTTGATGGCAATGCCTCTTTAAACACTTCAGGATCAAACGCCTTGTCACCTTCTGGATCTTCCACACCCGTAGCTTTCAACCCTTCAAAATCATAGAGCTTGCGATCCAACATATGCGAGGGTTTGATGTCCTGCATCGCGCTAAACATGTTCTCCACACGCCCAGGGTATTTCTTTTGCCACTCGCGCAGCAAATTGCCGACTTGCACGCGCTGCAGGCCGTCTTGGCTGCCGCACAGCGTGCACGGAATGATAGGAAATTGCTTGTGCTCAGCCCACGCAATCAGGTCAGTTTCTGGCACATAAGCCATGGGACGAATCAAGATGTGGTTGCCGTTGTCGGACACCAATTTTGGCGGCATGGCCTTCATCTTGGCGGCAAAGAACATGTTCAAAAAGAAGGTTTGCAAGATGTCGTCGCGGTGATGACCTAGCGCCACTTTGGTAGCGCCTAGTTTGTCCGCCACCTTGTACAAAATGCCGCGCCGCAGACGCGAACAAAGCGAGCACATGGTCTTGCCTTCAGGAATCAAACGCTTGACGATGGAGTAGGTATCTTGATTTTCGATGTGGTACTCCACGCCAATGGATTCAAGGTACGCGGGCAAGATGTGATCGGGGAAGCCTGGCTGCTTTTGGTCGAGATTGACCGCCACCAGCGTAAATTTGACGGGCGAGCGCTGCTGCAATTTGATCAAAATATCCAGCATGCCGTAGCTGTCTTTACCGCCCGAAACGCAGACCATCACGCGGTCACCCTCTTCGATCATGTTGTAGTCGATGATCGCGCGGCCCACTTCGCGGCACAGGCGTTTTTCTAGCTTTTGAATTTCTAGCG
The DNA here is from genome assembly GCA_031430035.1 of Comamonadaceae bacterium. GTDB lineage: Bacteria > Pseudomonadota > Gammaproteobacteria > Burkholderiales > Burkholderiaceae_C > JASGCK01. The sequence continues at coordinate 5,465 of JANPAS010000201.1, forward strand.
GCTGCTGCGCCTTGCGCTCACGCGCGGTGAGTTTTGCTGGCGCTTCAGCAATTGTTTCGTCAATCATTTTTTTACTCCAAATACTTCAACTCCGACCGATTCGCAATCGGGATACACATCAGGTTTTTGCGTAGACACGCGCGCTGCCATCACCTTGGGATGTGACAGCATCGTTTTAAGCACGTCATCACACAACGTCTCTTGCAAATGGATGTGACCTTGCGCCATGCGGTTGGCAATCGTCTGGCGCATAAAGTCGTAGTCCACGACTTCCTCGAGTTCGTCTTTGTGCGGCGTGGACAAAGCAAGCGGCACATACAGCTCGACGTTAAACAGCACGCGCTGCTCGCCTTTTTTTTCAAATTCATGGACGCCAATGTTGATGTTGACCTCGTAATTTTTTAAAAACAAACGACGGCACTGCGTCAAATCGATGGTCATACTTTTTTACTCTCTAAATTGCGCTCTAATTTTTCTTGCGCCACAAACATCACATCGCGGTTGCTAGCCACTAAATGCTGACCGTTGTCCACACACAGTGTCGTCCCCGTGATGGCGGCGTTCAGCGCTAAAAACAGACACGTGCTCGCCACATCTGCTGGATCAATCGCTTTTTGCATCAGGTTCATGCTGGATGCCAAATCAAAGTTTTCCTGGGACTGCGGGCCACTCACATACATCAAACCCGGCGCGACACCGCACACGCGCACACGTGGCGCCAGCGCTTGCGCTTGCAGCGCGACGGTGCGCTCTAGCGCCAGTTTGCCCACGGTGTAGCTAAAGTAATCGGGGTTCAGGTTGAATACTTTTTGGTCTAGCACGTGAATCACACAGCCATCGCCTACATTTCTCTTCGCCAAAATTTGCGTTAAGTCCAGCGGAGCCATCAAATTAACCGACCACTGACTCGCAGCATCTTCCACATCAAACGCATCGGCACTGTCTGCCTCAAATTGCGAGGCGTTATTGATTAAGCAATCTAGCTGGTCAACTTGACTGTAGACCACATCCATCATGGCTTTGCGAGACTCAGAGCTTTGCAAATCGGCTTGCACACAACTCACCTGCTGACCCAGTTTGACCAATTCGTCCGCTAATGTTGTTGCTGCACTCTGCGACTTACCGTAATGCAAAAACACACGCCAACCCTTGGCCGCAAACGCCCGCACCAAAGCAGCGCCTAATCGGTGCGCACCGCCAGTGATGAGTACCGTTTTTTGTACCGTGTTGTGTACGTTGGTTTGAGCCATAAAATTGATTTTTCGTTTTACCGTTTATGTCCATTTTCTCACCCTTATCAGCGCCCTCAGGTTGGCAGCCTTTTGATACCTTCATGGCGGATGCGCTCTACAACCCTGAGCACGGCTACTACACGCGTTCGCAAAGCCAAATCGGTACGAGCGCAGCCACGTCCGACTTTGCGACGAGTCCTGTGATTTCGCTCTTCTTTGGCAAGACGCTCGCCAAACAAGTAGCCGAATGCCTGGATGCCACGGGCACATCCGAAGTTTGGGAATTCGGCGCTGGCACGGGCGCACTTGCGCTGCAATTGCTGAACGAGCTGGGCAACAAAATCACGCGCTACAACATTGTTGATCTATCGGGTAGCTTAGCTGCGCAGCAAAAATCAACATTAGAAGCAGGCCTGCAGGCCACGCCAGATATGGCCTCCCGTGTGCATTGGCTGCAAGCCTTACCGGATATGGCCTGCGGGGTCATGATTGGAAATGAAGTGCTAGATGCTATGCCCGTCAAGCTCTTGGCGCGAGTCAATGACGTATGGCATGAACGCGGTGTGATCAATCTAAACGACTCGCTGTCTTTTGCTGATGCACCGACTGAGCTGCGTCCACCCGTCGATGTTCTAGGCACCCACGACTACCTCACCGAAATCCACCCACAAGGCGAGGCCTTTATTCAAACGCTTGCAGACAAGTTGCTCAAATCTCAACACATGACTGGCAAGGGCGGCGCCATCCTCATGATTGACTATGGCTTCGGCGAGAGCGAGTACTACCACCCTGAGCGCAGCATGGGCACACTGATGTGCCACCAAGCGCATCAGTCCAGCACCAACCCTCTAGAACATGTGGGCGAGAAAGACATCACGGCGCACGTCAATTTCACAGGGATTGCGCTGGCGGGGCAGGATGCCGGCCTCACCGTCAACGGCTATACCTCGCAAGGTCGGTTTTTGCTGAATTGCGGACTGCTCGATCACCTCGGAAATGCGTCTCTGGCCGAGAAAGCCATGGCACAAAAGCTGATCACGGAACACGAAATGGGTGAGCTGTTTAAGGTGATTTGCCTCTCAACGCTGCCGAATTTTGAACCGCTGGGGTTTGCGGCTGGGGATCGGTCGCATACGCTGTAACGCAGCTTAATTAGGCAATTAAACTGACTAATAATATATAAATTTCATTTTTACTTCTGCTACATTACTGTCATCCCATACAGCTATTTAACAGTTTTTTAACAGGAGTACACCATGAAAGCAGAAATCGCAGCCGAGCCAAAATTGAGCGCCAAACCCGACGCCAAGTTGGATGCCAAGCAAACCGCAGAACGCGCGGAGAAGTCCAAAGCGCTGCAAGCTGCGCTGGCGCAAATCGAAAAACAATTCGGCAAGGGCACGATCATGCGCCTTGGCGAAGGCGAAGTGATTGAGGACATCCAAGTCGTCTCCACGGGCTCACTGGGCTTAGATGTGGCGCTGGGCGTGGGCGGTTTGCCACGCGGCCGTGTCGTCGAGATTTATGGCCCTGAGTCCTCAGGCAAAACCACGCTGACACTGCAGGTGATTGCCGAAATGCAAAAGATTGGTGGTCAATGCGCGTTTGTCGATGCCGAGCATGCACTCGACATCCAATACGCGCAAAAGCTGGGCGTGAATCTGCAAGACTTGCTGATTTCCCAGCCCGACACAGGTGAGCAAGCGCTAGAGATCGTCGATTCCCTCGTTCGCTCGGGCGGTGTGGATTTAATCGTCATCGATTCGGTAGCCGCCCTAACCCCCAAGGCCGAAATCGAAGGCGAAATGGGTGATTCGCTCCCTGGCCTGCAAGCGCGCTTGATGAGCCAAGCACTGCGCAAGCTGACGGGCTCGATCAAACGCACCAATTGCATGGTGATCTTTATTAACCAAATCCGCATGAAGATTGGCGTGATGTTTGGCTCGCCAGAGACGACCACGGGCGGCAATGCGCTCAAGTTCTACGCATCGGTTCGCTTAGACATTCGCCGCATTGGCACCATCAAAAAGGGCGAAGAAGCGATTGGTAACGAAACCCGTGTCAAGGTGGTTAAAAACAAAGTCGCCTCGCCATTCAAAATGGCGGAGTTCGATATTTTGTTTGGCGAAGGCATCAGCCGATTGGGCGAAGTCATCGACATGGGCGTAGAAGCAAAAGTGGTCGAAAAATCGGGGGCTTGGTACGCCTACAACGGCGAAAAAATTGGCCAAGGCCGTGATTATTCGCGTGAATTTTTGCGCGAAAACCCCGACCTCGCCATCGAGATTGAAAACAAAGTGCGCGAGTCGCTGGGCATTGCTCCGATTCAAGATGCTGTCACGCGGAACTAATGTTCAATAAGCCTTCTCTGAAAGGCCGCGCGCTGCGTTACCTCGCGGCGCGCGAGTACTCCAGATTTGAGCTGGAGCAAAAACTAAAACCACATGAGGAATTTGATGGTGAACTGAAAGCCGCGCTCGACGATTTGGAAGCCAAAGGTTTTATTTCCGAAGCCCGCGTCGTCGAGTCCACACTGAATCAAAAGGCAGGCCGCTTTGGCGCAGCAAGGTTAATCCACACGCTGAAAGCCAAAGGCATTGATGCAGGCGTGCTGCTAGAGACGGCTGAGCAACTCAAAGAGACCGAATTCGATCGCGCCATGGAAGTGTGGACACGCAAGTTTGGTGAGCCCTACACGACCCCAAGCGAGTACGCCAAGCAAGCTAGATTTTTAGCGTCGCGGGGGTTTAATGGTGAGGTCGTTGGACGCGTGATTCGCGCATCTAAGCAGACAATTTAAAAACCGCTGTACCCGCACGCCAATTGGGCTGCCAGCGGATCACGGCGTCATCTTGAATGCCAAAACCATCCTCAATTGTGAGTTTGTTTTGCGCGGCTAACACCGCAAAATCCTCATACGTTCCCACGCGGATATTGGGCGTGTCGTACCACTGATGCGGTAGTCGTTTGGTCACGGGCATGCGGCCAAGTAGCACGCTCAAACGATTCGGCCAATGGGCAAAATTTGGGAACGCCACGATGCCCGTTTTGCCTACGCGCACGGTCTCGCGCAGCATCACTTCGGCATTACGCAAATGTTGCAAGGTGTCGATTTGCAAGACGACATCGAAGCTGTTGTCGTCAAACAGTTTCAGCCCTTCGTCAAGATTAAGTTGAATCACATCTACGCCGCGCTGCACACAGCCATGTACGGCTTTGTCGTCAATTTCGATGCCGTAACCCGTACAGCCTTTGGCGCTTTTTAAATGCGCCAGCAGTTCGCCGTCGCCGCAGCCCAAATCCAGCACCCGCGAACCCTCTGGCACCAGCGCTGCAATGGTTTGAAGAACAAAAGGCGTCATACAGACACCTCCTTACCAATGGACTCTTCAAAGTAAGCTCGCACCACATTCATATAGCGCTCGTCTTCCAGCAAAAACGCATCATGGCCTTGCGAAGCATTAATCTCGGCATAGCTGACGGACAGCTTGTTGTCCACCAGCGCCTTGACGATTTCACGGCTACGCCCCGCAGGAAAGCGCCAATCGGTCGTGAAACTTACCACCAAAAATTTGGCTTTAGCTCGTGCCAGTGCAGCACTCAGATCGCCCGCGTAGGCTTTGGCTGGATCGAAATAATCCAGCGCACGGGTAATCAGCAAATACGTATTGGCATCAAAGTAGCTGGCAAACTTTTTACCTTGATGCTTGAGGTAACTTTCAATTTGAAACTCCTCGTCAAAGCCATAGGCAGCTTGGCCTGCCAAGGGTTCGATGCGCTCACGGCCAAACTTTTCATCCATCGCATCGTCGCTTAAATACGTGATGTGACCGACCATGCGTGCAAGGCGCAGGCCGCGCTCTGGCACGGTAGCATGGGCATAAAAATCGCCACCATAAAAATCGGGGTCAGTCGTAATGGCTCGCCGCGCTACTTCGTTAAACGCAATGTTTTGCGCCGATAAATTAGGCGCGCTGGCAATGCACACGCTGTGGCGCAGACGGTCAGGATATTGCAATGTCCAAGACAACGCCTGCATGCCGCCGAGGCTGCCGCCCATCACAGCGGCTAACTGCGTAATGCCAAGCTTTGTGACCAAGCGTTCTTGTGCGTTCACCCAGTCCTCCACCGTCACCACGGGAAAGCTTGATCCATAAGGCTTACCAGAGGATGCGTCAATGTCCGCGGGACTGGTCGAACCAAAGCACGAGCCCAAATTGTTCACGCCAATGACAAAAAATTGGTTCGTGTCCACTGGCTTGCCAGGGCCGACCATGTTGTCCCACCAACCTACATTGCCATCTGCATACGTGCCCGCCACATGGTGCGAGGCGTTCAAGGCGTGGCAAATCAGCACGGCGTTCGACTTGTCAGCGTTCAAAGTGCCATAGGTTTCATACGCCAAATCGTAGCCAACGATCTGCTTGCCGCTACTCAGGAGCAAGCTATCTGCAAAGTGCATGGATTGGGGTGTGGGCGTGAGTTGCGTCATAGGTATATAGATAGCACTCTAGTGTAAATGAAGCGCAAAACTACGAAAGCACCAATTTGGGCATGAAAATTGCATCATTTCGGTGACAATTATTATTCAACCCTCAATTCATTCACGGAGAAGCTATGGAAGCACTAAAACAGGGCAGTGATGCTCTTTTCATCCTACTTGGCGCAATTATGGTGCTCGCTATGCACGCAGGATTTGCGTTCTTAGAGCTGGGCACGGTTCGCAAAAAGAACCAAGTCAATGCACTTGTCAAAATTTTGGTCGATTTTTCAATGTCCACCATTGTGTACTTTGCGGTCGGCTACGGCATCGCGTACGGCACGAGTTTTATGGTGGGTGCTGAGCAACTTGCCGCCAAAAACGGTTATGAGTTAGTCAAGTTTTTCTTCTTGCTCACCTTTGCAGCAGCTGTACCCGCCATCATTTCTGGCGGCATTGCCGAGCGCGCCAAGTTTTGGCCACAGCTGATTGCCACCGCCGTCATTGTGGGCGTGATCTACCCGCTGTTTGAAGGTCAAGTGTGGAACGAAAAAACCATGTTTCAAGACTTCATTAAATCCATTAGCGGCGAGGCTTTCCACGACTTCGCAGGCTCAGTCGTTGTTCACGCTGTAGGCGGATGGATTGCGCTACCAGCGGTCATTTTGCTGGGCGCACGCTTAGGTCGTTATAAAAAAGACGGCTCCATCTCAAGCCATCCACCCTCATCCATCCCTTTCCTTGCGCTAGGCGCATGGGTGCTGGCTGTGGGCTGGTTTGGCTTTAACGTGATGAGCGCACAAACCATCGACAAAATCTCAGGCTTGGTCGCTGTCAACTCCCTCATGGCGATGGTCGGCGGCACGTTGGTGGCACTGGTCATTGGACGCAACGATCCTGGCTTCGTTTACAACGGCCCCTTGGCTGGCTTGGTCGCGGTGTGTGCAGGCTCAGACCTGATGCACCCACTGGGCGCATTGGCTGTGGGCGGTATCGCAGGCGCTATCTTTACGTACATGTTTACCCTCACGCAAAACAAATGGAAGATTGACGACGTGCTAGGCGTGTGGCCACTGCACGGCCTATGCGGCGCATGGGGCGGTATTGCAGCTGGCATCTTTGGCAGCAAAGCATTGGGTGGCTTAGGCGGCATCAGCTTCCTCGGGCAACTCGTTGGCACAAGTGTCGCGATTGCATGGGCGCTGATTGGTGGTTTCGTGGTCTACGGCGTACTCAAAGCGACGATGGGACTACGACTCTCTGAAGAAGAAGAGTTCAACGGCGCTGATTTAAGCATCCACAAAATTGGCTCAACGCCTGAGCGTGAGAGTAGCTGGTAAGCTAACAAGCGGCATAAAATCTAACCATGGACACATCACTTGGAACTGTTTGCTTGGTAGCAGCCGCTCTCATCGCGATGATTGGCTGGTACGTTCAAACGCACCGTGCTTAAATCTTAATTCACCTCACCCCTAAAGTCTGCTCCACCTCTGCGTGCAGCAGGCTTTTTTGTTACCAACTCGCAGTCAACGCACTGCAGGCATAGAATCTTGCAAAGCGCTTTTGGGCGTTTGAAGGTTTTATTTTTGCAGTTTTTCGTGGTTACTAACAGCAGGGTTTAAAAAAATGGACTGGCTCACTTTTATATCGAAACTCCTTGAAACCCTTGCTTGGCCTACGGTGGCGTTATTGGTGTTTTATGGTCTAAAGGACAAGGTGCTTGAACTCTTCCCAATCCTGAAACGACTGAAATATAAAGACTTAGAAGCTGAATTTGGTGACGGTGTACGGGAACTAGTCGTCAAGCTACCTGCAATAAATGCAGTAGCTTTAGCCCCCAGTGTGCAGCAATTAAACACACCCAATTTACGTGACAACCTCATTCACATGGCTGAATTGGCACCACGGGCTGCCGTCTTAGAGTCCTGGTTACAAGTCGAGCACGCGGCTCAACGACTGGTTGATAGAACTGGCGTCGCCGATCGTTCTCTACGAATGGTTGGCCCAACAATAATGAGAAAATATCTTGATAAAACGAAGGTTCTCACCAATGAGCAGCGCGAGGGTTTCAATAAACTACGTGAATTACGAAATAAGGTAGTCCACTACGCAGAGATATCACTTCCATTGGATGAAGTGCTTGAATATGTTGACCTTGCACTTTCGCTCGCAAGTCAGCTTGATATGGCCGATGACAAGCTCTAATCACCCCAAAGCCTGCTGCACCACCAATTGCAGCAGGCTTTTTGCTTTCTGCTGCGTCAGCGTCGTCGGACGCTGACTAGGGCGCACCAGCATCAATTGGCTAGTAAGTTTGGGCTGCGTGATGGCTCGCACCACAAAGCTATCTTTTGGATAATGCGCCAGCGTGTAGCTGGGCAGCACGGCGTGGCCTAGGCCCTCCGCCACTAGGCTGAGGATGGCGTTGAGGCCATCGACTTCCATCACGATTTTGGGTTTGACGCCTAGGCGCGTCAGTTCAATGTCTAGCAATTGTCTAAAGGCGTTGGGACGGCTGGGCAGGATCAAAGGCAAACGGGATGCGGCTTGCAGCGTGATGGACTGTTTGGGCGGTGCTTCGACAAGCTCAGCACGAACGGAAATCATCACCAGCGCTTCCTCAAACAACAGCGTTTGCTCCAAATCCGCGCTGCTGCTTGGGTTGTAAAGCAATGCCATATCTAGATTACCAAGGCGTAAGCCCTCCAGCATTGGCACCGAAAATCCTTCCGTGAGTCTGAGCTTCGCCATCGGCAGTTCGGCTTGAAACGCCTTTGTGAGCGGCACAGTCAGTAGGCGTGAGAGGCTAGGCGGCAAGCCAATGGACACGCGGCCTGAGAGCTCGCCGCGCGCAGTACTCAAATCCTCCTTCGCCAGCGCGACCTGATGCAAGATGCCGCGTCCATGCCCTAGTAAGCGTTTACCTGCATCGGTGGGCACAGCGCCGCGCCCGTTTCTAATCAGCAGGTTTTGCCTGAGTTCGACCTCTAACAAGCGCAAATGCTTGGAGAGCGCAGGCTGGGTTACGCCTAGCTGCAAAGCCGCTCGGGTAAAGCTGCCTAGCTCGGCTACGCGGACGAAGTATTCCAGTTGTTTTAAATCCATAAAGCGGTTGTGTTTTTGATATTCTAATTAGTTATATCTGCTAGTTAGTTATTCAACTTATTACAGGACGTTCTAGTAAGACAATCTAATCATGAACACAATCAAGCTCAACGGTATTTCCTCGATGGCGACCAAGACTGCTTTGGCTGCGCTGACAGCATCCTACGAGGCAAAAACGGGCGCAGCCGTTAGTGCGCTCTCCATTGGCGGAGTCGATGCAACCAAGCGTATCGTCGCTGGCGAGGCATTTGATTTAGTGTTTTTGGCAACCGACGCTATCGACAAGCTCATCTCGCAAGGCCACGTCCATCAAGGCTCGCGGGTCGATTGGGTGAAGTCGCCTGTGGCTGTGGCGATTGCTGCGGGTGCAGCACCCATCGACATTAGCAGCGAAGCAGCGGTGAAAGCTGCCGTGGTGGACTGCACCAGCATCAGTTACTCCACTGGCCCTAGCGGCGTGTACCTTGCTAGTTTGTTTGAGCGCTGGGGGATTAGCGATTTGGTCAAAGCCAAGCTAGTGGTTGCAGCGCCAGGCGTGCCTGTGGGCTCGCTGATTGCCAGCGGACAAGTCGCCTTTGGTTTTCAACAACTCACCGAATTGCTGGACGTGCAGGGAATTCAAATTTTGGGCAATCTGCCCGAAGAAATTGCTTGCATCACGACTTTCTCTAGCGGTATCACCACAGCATCGCCCCTCGCGAATGCTGATGCAGCGCGTGCTTTTCAGGCTTATCTTGCGTCGGCTGAAGTTGAGACCATTAAGCGCGAGCAAGGCATGTATTGGACGTAATTCCTTGGGCATAATTTTCAATTTTTAAAGGACTTCATCATGTTTGAACTCGGCGTTGCTTACCGCAATATCACTCGCGCAGACCGCGCTGCCACAGACGCACTCGCGGCTCTGGGCTCTGCCACCGTGCACGAAGCCATGGGGCGCGTGGGACTCATGCAAACCTACATGCGCCCCATTTATGCAGGTGCGCAAATCAGCGGCACGGCTGTCACAGTGTTACTCCAGCCTGGCGACAACTGGATGATGCATGTGGCGGCAGAGCAAATCCAGCCAGGCGACATCGTGGTGGCGGCTTGTACAGCTATCAACACCGATGGCTTTTTTGGCGACCTACTCGCAACTAGCTTCATGGCACGCGGTGCACGCGGACTCATCATCGACGGCGGTTGCCGCGATGTGAAGACGCTGCAAGAAATGGGCTTCCCTGTGTGGAGCCGCGCCATCAGCAGCAAGGGCACGGTCAAGGCTACTCTCGGCTCAGTCAATATCCCCGTGGTCGTTGCGGGCATGAGCGTGCAACCAGGCGATGCAATTGTGGCGGACGACGATGGTGTGGTGGTGGTACCAAAAGCGCAAGTGCCAAAAGTCTTGGCTGCGGCGCAAGCCCGCGAATCGTTTGAAGGCGAGAAGCGCGAAAAATTAGCTAGCGGCATCTTGGGGCTCGATATGTACAGCATGCGCGAGCCCTTGGCGAAGGCAGGCTTTAAGTACATCGACTAATCGGATCGAACCTATGAACATCCTTCGCAGACCAATACTAGCAAGCCTTGCAGGCTTATGTGCTCTGGGAGCCTTAGCCCTTATGGGTTGCGGGACAGCGCCCGTTTTAAATCTGGCAAAACCAGATCCCGCGATCGTTCAAGCACTAGCGCCCACAGGCACGCTACGGATTGGGGTTTATTTGGGTAGTCCTACCTCGATGGTGATTGATCCGCAAACCAAAGAAAAAAAGGGCGTGGCGATTGGGCTGGGGACGGAATTAGCCAAGCAGCTAGGCGTGCCGTTTGAGCTAGTTGAGTACCCAAGATTGGCGGAAATTTTGATCGCCATGAAAACGGATGCAGGCTCTGCAAAAGTCGACATCACGTTTACCAACGCCACGCCTGTGCGTGCCAAAGATGTAGATTTCACAGCGCCACTCATCAATTTAGAACTAGGCTACCTTGTGCCGAGAGCATCGCCCATTCAAAACGTGAGTGATGTGGACAAAGCTGGCGTGCGCGTCGGCGTGGCGCAAGGCAGTAGCTCGCAGGCCGCGCTCGGCAAGGCTTTCAAGGCAGCGGCTCTATCGACTACACCTTCGCTCAAAGTGGCTGGCGAACAATTAGTGGCTGGAAAATTAGATGCTTTCGCTACTAATAAAGCGATCTTGTTTGAGCTTTTGGACAGCTTGCCTGCGGGTCAATTCCGCATTTTGGATGACCGCTGGGGATTAGAACACCTCGCCATTGCTATTCCCAAGGGGCGCGATTCGGCGGCAGAATTTATGAAATCTTTCGCAGAGCAAGCAGCCGCCAGCGGATTGGTTCAAAAAACGATCACACATTCAGGACTAAGAGGGACAGCAAAATGAAATCTTTTAAATTCATCATGACTATTTGCGCGGCTGTCATTGCACTATCAAGCGTAGCTCAAACCTATCCCGCCAAACCCGTCAAAGTCATGGTCGGCTATGCCGCTGGCGGCGCAGTCGATTTGATTGCACGCTCGGTCGGACAAAGCCTGCAGGCGCAAATGGGGCAAAACTTTATCGTTGAAAACAAAGCGGGCGCGGGTAGCAATATTGCGACCAAAGCCACCATTGATGCGCCCGCCGACGGCTATACGCTGATGCTGGCCGCTAATGCCATTGCAGCCAATATGTCGCTCTACAAGCCCCAGCCATTTGATGCCGAGCGCGACTTGGTCGCCGTCTCATTGGTCGGACGTGTGCCTGTGGTGATTGCAGCAAATGCCAACGCGCCCTACGCCAACATTCAAGCTTTGATTGCCGCAGCAAAAGGCAAGCCGAACACGATTGCCTACGGTAGCCCTGGCAATGGTGCAACGCCGCATTTGGCATTAGAGTTATTTACACGCGCCGCTGGTATTGATTTGCAGCATATCCCGTACCGAGGCGGCGGCCCTGCCATTACCGACGTGATTGGTGGACAGTTGCCACTTGTCGCCGTGAATGCTTTAGAAGCTGCTCCGCACGTGAAAAGCGGAAAACTAAAAGTGCTGGCGGTTTTGTCAAGCAATCGCTCTGCCGTTTTCCCCGATGTGCCAACGCTAGCTGAATCTGGCTTTGCGGGCTTTGAAGCTTCCGTTTGGTACGGCTTTGTAGCGCCTGCAGCAACACCCATGCCGATTGTGAACATGCTCCACGCCGAAGTACAAAAAGCTCTGCAAAGCAAAGCCGTGACTGACCGCATGACGGCAGTGGGCGGAGAAGTGTTGCCTGCGAGCCGCGACGTGTTTGTGGCGCTGATTAAATCTGAGCGCGCACGATACGAAAAATTGATTCGTGAAGCAAATATCAAACCCGATTAACCCCCTCACCCTAACCCTCTCCCACAGGGGGGAGAGGGGATAAAACATTCACAAGGAAATTCAAAAATGAGTAAACCCACAACAGGAAATTTTGAAAAATCCGCAGGCTGGATGGACTGGTACACGGGTCCTGCCAAGCCGACATTCAAATTGCCAGCGGGCGCGGTGGACGCGCACTGCCACGTCTTTGGGCCGGGCGCTGAATTCCCTTATGCCGCAGAGCGCAAGTACACGCCTTGCGATGCATCTAAACAGCAGTTGTTTGCACTACGTGATCATCTTGGATTTGACAAAAACGTCATCGTGCAGGCCACGTGCCACGGCGCGGACAACAGTGCGATGGTCGATGCCCTCCTTGCCAGTAACGGCAAGGCACGCGGCATTGCGACAGTGAAGCGCTCGGTGACTGACGAGGAGATTCAAGCGTTGCACGATGCGGGTGTGCGCGGTGTTCGCTTTAATTTTGTGAAGCGTCTGGTGGACTCGACACCTCGCGATGAGCTGTTAGAGATTGCCACACGCATTAAAAAATGGAACTGGCAAGTCGTCATTTACTTTGAAGCTGTGGATTTGCCCGAGCTGTGGGATTTCTTTGCCTCTTTGCCGACCACGGTGGTGGTTGATCACATGGGCACGCCTAATGTGAGTCAATCTGCTGATGGCTCAGAGTTTGAGCTGTTCGTGAAATTTATGCGCGAGCACAAAAACGTTTGGAGCAAAGTGACGTGCCCTGAGCGCCTCTCTGTAAGCGGACCCGCTGCACTGAATGGTGAAAAAAATCCGTACTTAGATGTGATTCCGTTTGCCAAGCGCCTTGTCGATGAGTTCCCCGACCGTGTGATTTGGGGCACCGATTGGCCGCATCCCAACCTCAAGAAGCACATGCCAGACGACGGCTTACTCGTTGACTTCATCCCACATATCGCGCCCACCAAAGAGCTACAACACAAGCTGTTGGTAGATAACCCTATGCGTCTCTACTGGAACGATTAAATGACCGCTAAATCCATCATCCGCATAGACAACGCACCGCCTCGCCACTGGGTCGGTGACGGCTTTCACGTGCACGGCATGTTTAGTTACAACCAAGATGCCGAACTGTACAGCCCGTTTTTAATGCTCGACTATGGCGCGCCGTACCTTTGCGAGCCGCGTGATGTGGCAAATGGCGCAACCCCGCGCGGCGTGGGCTCGCACCCGCACCGCGGCTTTGAGACGGTAACGATTGCTTACAGCGGCGAAGTCGCGCACCGCGATTCGTCGGGTGGCGGCGGCATTATTGGCGAAGGCGATGTGCAGTGGATGACCGCTGGTAGCGGCCTCGTACACGACGAGTTCCACTCCCCTGCGTTTAGCCAAGCAGGTGGCACGATGCACATGGTGCAGTTGTGGGTGAACTTGCCCGCCAAAGACAAAATGACAAAGCCTGGCTATCAAGCGATTACACAAGCAGATATCCCAGAGGCCTTGCTAGATGGCGCTTCTGTGAGGGTCATCGCTGGAAGCCTTACTGGTCATGGCTTACAGGCCGATTCTATTGCGACGGGCGCAGCTACAACATTCACACCCATGAATGTGTGGGATGTTCGGATTGAAGCAGGAAAAACGATCGCACTTTCGCAGCCTGAAGGCTGGACAACGCTGCTCTTGGTGCAAAGCGGATCAGTCACGGTTAATGGGGGCAAAACAGCTGGCGCGGCGCAGCTAGTGGTGCTGAGTCGAACGGGCACTGAAGTGTCGATTACCGCCGCGCAAGATACGCAATTGCTGCTCTTGGCAGGTGAGCCCATCAATGAACCCGTGTTTGGCCACGGCCCGTTTGTGATGAATACACGCAGCGAAATCGTGCAAGCGATTGATGATTTCAACGCAGGCAAGTTTGGCGTGATTACCGAATAAATTTGAAAAAGAAGTAAAAACTATGTCCCTAGAAAAACCCTACACCAACATCCCTGGCACGACCATCTTCGATATGGATCAATCGCGCGAGGGTTATCACCTCAACCAGTTTTGTATGTCGCTTATGACTGCGCCAAATCGTGCGCGTTTTCTAGCCGACCAACGCGCTTATGTTGACGAGTGGCCAATGACCGAAGACCAAAAGCTAGCCGTGCTGGCTGCGGATTTAAACCGCTGCATTGCGCTGGGCGGCAACATCTACTTCCTCGCAAAACTAGGCGCAACACATGGCAAAAGCTTTCAGCAAATGGCAGGTTCAATGACTGGCCGAACCGAAATTGAATACCGCGACATGATGATTGCCGGTGGCCGCTCGGTCGAAGGCAACCGTGTGATTGGCGAGAGCGGCGACGCGCAAGCGAATCGGCAGCCGCAGGGGCACGGCACAGGCAAACTTTTAGATTGATAGAAAAAAGAATTAGGAAAATTCACATGGCAAAAATTACCGCATCCGTTTTTACCTCGCACGTCCCCGCCATTGGCGCGGCAATGGACCTCGGCAAATCGCACGAGCCTTATTGGGCACCTCTATTTAAGGGCTATGAAAAATCCAAAGAATGGATGAAGGCGAACAAGCCTGACGTCATTATTTTGGTTTTTAACGATCACGCCACTGCGTTTGATTTGTCGATGATTCCGACCTTCGCCATCGGCTGCGCGGACTCGTACACGCCTGCCGATGAAGGCTGGGGGCCGCGTCCCGTGCCACGTGTACAGGGACATGCGGCGCTGTCGGCACACATTGCGCAATCGGTGATTCAACAAGATTTCGATCTGACCATCGTCAACCATATGGATGTTGATCATGGCCTCACCGTGCCGCTGTCCTTAATGTGCGGCGAGCAGCACCCAGAGACGGGCGCATGGCCTTGCCCCGTGATTCCGTTTGCGGTGAACGTAGTTCAGTATCCCGTGCCATCGGGCCAGCGTTGCTTGAATTTAGGCAAAGCGATTCGCCGCGCGGTTGAGAGTTACGAAGATGCTTCAGGCAAAGAACTCAATGTGCAAATTTGGGGCACAGGCGGCATGAGCCACCAACTGCAAGGCCCGCGTGCGGGACTCATTAATTTGGACTGGGACAAAGCGTTTGTGGAGCGCATGGTCAAAGACCCCGCAGACCTTGCCAAGATGCCACACATCGACTACATCCGCGAGGCGGGATCTGAGGGCATCGAGCTGGTGATGTGGTTGATTGCACGTGGTGCGATGTCAGATTTGCGTGACTCGGCACAAGGTGAGGCCACTCGCGGTGCGGCTCCCAAAGAGATTCACCGCTTTCATCATGTGCCCGCGAGCAACACCAGCGTGGGACATTTAATTTTAGAGAATTCGTAAATTAACAATCAGGAAATCACCATGAGCAAAACAATCAAAGTCGCCCTTGCTGGTGCAGGTGCATTTGGCATCAAGCATTTAGATGGCATCAAAAATATCGACGGCGTGGAAGTGGTCTCGCTCATTAGCCGTGACTTAGAAAAAACCAAAGAAGTCGCGGATAAATACGGGATCAAACACATCACGACCGATTTGAATGAGTCCCTCGCGCGGAGTGAAGTCGATGCCGTGATTTTGTGTACCCCCACGCAAATGCACGCCGATCAAACCACAGCGTGTTTGAAGGCTGGTAAGCATGTGCAAGTCGAGATTCCGCTGTGCGATATTTACGCCGAAGGTCAAGCGGTAGCAGCACTCGCTAAGAGCAGCGGCTTAGTCGCGATGTGTGGCCACACACGCCGCTTTAATCCAAGCCATCAGTACGTGCATAACAAAATTAAGACGGGCGAATTCAACATCCAGCAAATGGATGTGCAAACGTATTTCTTTCGCCGCACCAACATGAACGCCCTTGGCCAAGCGCGTAGCTGGACGGATCATCTCTTGTGGCATCACGCTGCGCACACGGTGGATTTGTTTGCGTACCAAGCGGGCAGCCCGATCGTTAAAGCCAACGCCGTGCAAGGCCCGATTCAACCTGCGCTAGGCATTGCTATGGACATGAGCATCCAACTGCAAGCGGCTAACGGCGCGATCTGTACGCTCTCGCTGTCGTTCAATAACGATGGCCCGCTGGGCACTTACTTCCGTTACATCGGCGATACAGCCACTTACCTTGCGCGTTACGATGATTTATTTACGGGCAAAGAAGAGCAGATTGATGTGAGCAAGGTTGCAGTGTCGATGAACGGCATCGAACTACAAGACCGAGAGTTCTTTAGCGCCATTAAAGAGGGTCGTGAACCCAATAGCAGCGTGGCTTCGGTGCTCGATTGCTACCGTGTGCTGCATGATTTGGAAATCCAACTAGGGACGTAATTGCCTGAATAAAAGCCCAAGCCATGCGTCGCAATCTCATGTTTACCCTGACGGTATCAGCAGCTATTGCGATTGGGGTTGATGCAAATGCGCAATTAGCAGAGTCCGGCTTTCGCGTCATGCTCGATCAACGCGGCGGTAATTGCGCCGCCTGCCACTCCATCCCTGATGCAGCAGGGAAAAAATCTGGTATTCAAAGCACGTTTGCTCCTCCGCTAGATGGCGTGGGCAGCCGCTACAGCAAAGCACAGCTCACGCAGTGGGTAGTGGATGCACGGGTCATCAAACCAAGTACCTTGATGCCGCCCTTTGGCGTGGACTTCAACACGCCCAATGCCAAGGGGCGACTACTCACTGACGCGCAGATTGCAGATGTGGTTGCGGCGCTAGAGTTGCTGCGCTAGGATGTGCCCATGACCACGCCAGAGCTTGAACGACTATTTCAATCTGCACGCTATACCGCCAACACTGCGGCCGTTTTTGCGCGTTTGGAGTTAGAGTCCTTGGTCGATACGGGTACAGCAGTACCCATAGGCGTTGCCCTGCAAGCGCCGCCCAGCATGGCTTTTAAGACGTTTGAGATCTACGCACCAGACAATCCCGTGTCGCGGGTCATTCAGCTGCATCTGGGCGAGCCTCAGTCCAGCTATCGCTTTGAAGTGCGGATTCGGTTAGGCGCAAGTCAAGACGTTTGGCTAGTCGCAACGCTGCAAGACGGCCGCGTGATGGGGATGTCTGCACCAACCGTCATTACATCATCTGCCTGCTTTGACGCAAGCTAAGCCAATAAAAACTCGATCATGGCAACGATACCGATGCGACTGACCATCAAAGGCGACATTAAAACGGCGCGGATCGTGCAAGGCGTTTTGGCAATTGGGCACAGCATGGAGTCAGGCTTTCGCACGCTAGATTCGGGGGCGCGCGTGCCCAAAAACGTAATCGAAAAAATTACTGTACGCCTTGGTAACCAGTTGTTATTCGAGATGAATTCTGGCATTGGCGTTTCGGCGCATCCCTACATGGTGTTCCCGATAGCACTCTCAGAGGCCATACGGGATAAGGCTTCCCAAGGCTCTATGCGCTTGGTTGCAATGTGGGTCGATGACAAAGGCGAACGCGGAGAGCTCAGTCGTGATCTGGCACTTGAGCTGCGTTAAGGCAGCGGCTAAATGCCTCGCAGGCCTTGGCCTATATGGCTTAGCGCTATGCAGTTTGGCACAAACAAGCACGCCAATGGATGCCAGAGTTAGCGGCAATACCTTTCTCTCCAAGCAATTACAGGATTTGCAAAACGATCCAGACAAGCATCCAGCCCAGCTATGGATTGAGCGCGGTGGGCAACTGTGGCAGGCTAATTGCGCAAGCTGTCACGGCGATATGGCTGGCTTGAAATCAAAGGTTGCCACTTTCCCAAAGCTCAATGCAGACAAACAACTTGTTAATTTAGAGGATTACGTCAGCAAGCACATAAAAACCATACTGACGGCAGATGACGTTTTGGCACTCAGTGCTTCACTACATCAAGCTGCAAAGGGTGAGCGAATCAACACAGCCGCGATAGAGCCCCATTTCAGCAATGGTCAGACTTTATGGAGCGCACGTATCGGACGCATCAACCTAGCTTGCGTGCACTGCCACGATGCGCAAGCTGGACGTGTTGGCGCCAACATGCGCGCCGAGGTGATTAGTCAAGCGCAGCCCACGGGCTTCCCGATTTACCGTATGTCGTGGCAAAGTTTGGGCTCACTAGAGCGTCGTCTTCGCGCCTGCTACTCGGGCGTGCAAGCACCGCTTCCGCCTTTAGGAAGCCCCGAATTACGCGACCTAGAGCTTTTTTTAAA
The DNA here is from genome assembly GCA_031430035.1 of Comamonadaceae bacterium. Classification (GTDB taxonomy): domain Bacteria; phylum Pseudomonadota; class Gammaproteobacteria; order Burkholderiales; family Burkholderiaceae_C; genus JASGCK01. The sequence continues at coordinate 23,723 of JANPAS010000201.1, forward strand.
AGTGCGTGCCAATGGCATGACAATGGATGGTCCGTCTATCAGAAGATAAATATTCGTGAAAGAAAAATTATGAAAACATCTACCCTCAAAATCGATTTCGTCTCCGACGTCGCCTGCCCGTGGTGCGCCGTTGGTCTTGGTGCTTTAGAGCAAGCCATTGCCAATATTACGGTCAGCGATCCCAGCATCAAAACCGAGATCCACTTTCAACCGTTCCAGCTCAACCCCGATATGCCGCCCGAGGGGCAAAACATCACTGAGCACTTAACAGGCAAATACGGCTCTACCGCAGAACAACAAGCCAAGACCTACGAGATGATTCGGGCAAGAGGTGCACAGGTGGGATTTGACTTCAGGATGGAAGGCCGTGGCCGCACTTGGAATACCTTTGATTGCCACCGCCTTTTGCATTGGGCTGGCGAATTGGGGCAAGATGTCAGCGGAAATAGCATTCAACATTTGATGAAAAAAGAGATGTTGAAGTCGTATTTCACGGAAGGTCAAAACCCCGCCGCGCGTGAGGCTTTGATGGGTGTTGTAATCCGCTTAAAGCTAGATGTAACAAGGGCTGCAGCCATATTAGATAGTGACGAATACACCGCACAAGTCCGCGCACGTCAGCGTTTTTATCACTCGCAAGAGATTCACGCCGTGCCTGCCGTCATCATTAACGACAGGCATCTCATTTCAGGTGGACAACCCGCTGCCGTGTTTGAAAATGCGCTACGGCAAATAGCGGCAGCGCACGAAAGCACTTAATTACAGCGGCTTAATCCACACGCGACGAAACTTAATCACGCCACCTGCTGATTGCAGTGCAATCGGGCCGCTGGCAAACTTGCTGTTCTTGACGTCTGCTGTCACCACGCCGTTCAGCGTGACCGTGAGTTGATCGCCTTTAGCCGTGATTTCGTAAGTATTCCATTTGTTAGCCGCTTTGGGCATAGGATCAATTTTGGAGACGTTCACAATGGCACCTGTGCCGTAGCTTGGATCGGGGCGTTTGTCAAAGATATTGACTTCGTAGGAGTTGTCGGCGGTGATCACTTTAGGATCGGAGAGACGCATAAAGATGCCGCTGTTGGCATCCTCGTCAGACCAAAATTCGACTTTTATTTGAAAGTCTTTATAGGACTGCTTCGATACCAAAAAGCCCGAGCCGATTTCGGCTTGCACTGCACCCTCGTAGAGTCGCCAATTCGCGTTACCAATGCTCGTCCATTGGTTTAGGTTCGTGCCATCCAATAGTGTGACCCAACCCGCGTCTTTGGATGGCGCGTCAATCCAACTGGTGACCGATACCGGCATGTACGAGCACCCTTGCAAAGCCACAGCCAATATGGCCAAGCAGCTTAATTTGACTAGTTTTGATAACGGTTTCATAGCTGAACTCCCTAAAGTTATAAAAGTTTGATGCTAATGTGTCTGTAGTCTGCTGTCGCTAGGGAATTCCCTTGAAGTGTCATACCAAGCGCATTGCCGTGTGCACGGCATGTGCAGCAGAGAGTAGCTGATGATCTTGCCCATAGCGACCCACTAGCTGCAGCCCCATCGGCAAGCCGTTTACAGACTTTGTAAACGGCAAGTGGATACACGGTAAACCCAGCAGCGTCCAGGTTCGGCAAAACAGCGGATCACCTGTATGCGCCAGCCCCTGCGGTGCAGCACCTATCGTGCTGGGCGCGAGGATCACATCAACGTCTTTAAATAAATCTTCCGCCTGCTGGCGTGCGTGCTGCGTGGTGAGCAAGTTCGCGGCATGCGCTTCGCCGCTAATCGTCTCGCCGTAAGCCAGTAGCGTTTGCAGCGGTGCGCTTAAGCGATTCGGCGTTTCGCGGTTTTCGGGCAACAACGATCTGGCAGTTTCAAAAGCTTGAATGTCTTTTTGCACGGCAACCAAGTTGGAGAGCGACGCTGGCAACACCAACTTTGAAAGTTTCGCGCTTTGCAGTAATTGCAGCGCCTGCGCCCACGCCGTTTGCGTATCGTTATCTGCCAAATGCCACTCAGGCGTTTGACAAAGCCCTAAGCGAATGCCCTGCAAAGCCACATCCACATTGGGCTGCAGGATCATTCTCGCATCACCAGTGAGCACACTCGTCAGCAGAGCTACGTCGCGCACATTACGCGCAAAACCGCCGATAGTGTCTAGCGTTTCAGACAAGCTCTTGACGCCCGCCTTCGCGATGCGGTTGTGACTGGGTTTAAAGCCCACCACGCCGCAAAATGCCGCAGGTCGAATGATTGAACCCGCCGTTTGCGTTCCCAGCGCGATGGGCAGCATGAAGTCGGCCACCGCCGCAGCTGAGCCACTGGATGAGCCGCCAGGTGTGTGATCTGTATTGTGCGGATTGCGCGTATCCGTCGTCGGCTGCATATTCGCCAACTCCGTCGTCACCGTTTTGCCCAGCATGATGCCACCTGCTGCGCGGCACTGCGCGACCGCCGCCGAATCCGCTAATGGCTGGTGACCCGCATAGATAGGCGATCCGTAGCAAGTTGGCGCGTCTGCCGTATCAAACAAATCTTTCACACCAAACGGAATGCCGTGCAGCAAGCCGCGGATGGCGCCAGTGTCTAACGCGCGGGCTTGTTTGATTGCTGCCTCAGGATTGATATGCGTGAAAACGTGGATGAGTGGCTCTCGCTCATGAATGTGCTCAAGGCAGGACCGCACTAAATCCTCGGACGTGATATCGCGCGAAGCCAAAAGGGAAGCGGCTTCCCAAGCATCTAACTCGCGCGGCCGCTTCATCGAAGCATCGCTTTCTTACGCAAACGTAAAGCCTTGGTTCTTCAGTGGCAAACTGCGGACAGGCTTGCCCGTCGCAGCCATGATGGCATTCAAAACCGCTGGTGCAGCCACACAAATGGTGGGCTCGCCGACCCCGCCCCAAAAATCAAAAGTTGGCACGATCACGCTCTCCACCTTGGGCATTTCTTTCAGTTTCAAGATGCGGTAGGTGTCGAAATTCAGCTCTTTCATACGTCCGTTTTCAACAGTGTTTTCACCAAAAAACAGCGCCGAGAGACCATACGCAATACCGCCTTCAATTTGTGCAGCGATTTGATCGGGGTTCACAGCATGGCCGCAATCGGTGGCGCTAACGATGCGGTGAACTTTCAGCTCATTATTTGGTCCCACCGACACTTCGGCTACGGCTGCCGAGTACGAGGCATAGCCCATGAACTGCGAAATACCTCGGAAACGCCCTGGTGGAAGTGGCTTACCCCAGCCTGCTTTTTCAGCCGCCGCATTGAGCACCGCTAAATGCTTAGGGTGATTTTTCATGAGTGCGCGGCGAAACTCTAGCGAATCCTTACCTGCAGCGCGCGCGACCTCCTCAATAAAACACTCGGCAAAAATGGCGTTTTGGTTGGTATTCACTCCGCGCCACGGGCCCACAGGCACGTGGGTGTTGCGCATCACGTACTCTGTCAGCAAGTTAGGCACGGTATAGCCAAACTGGGCATCGCCCGCCGTCGTTTTCCAAAAGCCCTGCATCTGGCGCTCGTCTTTTCCGTCCTTGATATTGAGCGGTGACAACAGTGCATTGATAGACTGACCTGACACACGGATGTGCAGGCCAGTAAGGTTGCCCTGCTCGTCGAGGCCAGCCGCCATTTTGGCTGTAGCGATTGGACGGAAAAAATCGTGCGCTTGGTCTTCCTCGCGCGACCATAAAAGCTTGACGGGTGTCCCGACGAAATGCTTGGCGATTTCGACGGCTTGGAACACATAGTCTTGGTTACCACCGCGACGACCGAATCCACCGCCCAAATCCATTTTGTAGATTTCGCACTCGGGCAGTGCCAGCTTAGTTGCTGCAGCCAAGGCCGCATGCGAGGCTTCGCCGTTTTGTGTGGGCACCCAGCATTCGGCGCGTGTGATCTTGCCATCCGCACCCGCTGTCAACTTGACCGTGGCATTCATCGGCTCCATCGGCGCATGCGAGACAAATGGTGTGAAGTACGTGGCTTCGACTTTTTTTGCCGATTTGGCAATCGCGCCGAGTGCATCACCCTCTTGGCGACCTGCCAATGTGCCAAGGGGCGCGTTGACCGTGAGGCCCTCGTTCAAATGCGCCAAGATGCTGGCACTGCTAACTTTGGCGTTTGCACCCTCGTCCCACACAATCGGTAGCGATGCCAGCGCTTGCTTGGCACGCCACCATGTGTCGGCAACTACGGCTACGCCGCTAATCACGCCTGTCTCGACGCGCACGACTTTTTTAACCCCGCGCATGTTTTTGACCGCACTCTCATCAAAGCTGACCAGCTTGCCGCCAAACACGGGACAGTCTTTGATGGCTGCGCACAGCATGCCTGGCAGTTGAATATCCGCGCCGTAAACGAGGGAGCCATTCAGCTTCTCTTTCGTATCAATACGCGCCATCGCCTTGCCTGCAACCTTCCAGTCTTTTGGGTTTTTGAGCGTAATTGTCTTCAGATCTGGTGGGGTGAGTTTTGCGGCAGCAGCGGCGACTTGGCCGTAACGCAGACTCTTCTTGCTCTTGGCGTGGGTGATCAGCCCATTGGCTGTTGTCAGCTCTGACGCAGGCACGCCCATCTTTTCGGCTGCGGCTTGAATCAGCATCAACCGTGCTGCAGCGCCGCCTTGGCGAACGTACTCATGCGAGATACGAATCCCACGGCTACCGCCCGTGGACATTTCGCCCCACGCGCGTTTACGTGCGACGCTTTGGCCTGGCGTTGGCATTTCGGTCGTAACCTTTCGCCAATCGCATTCCAGCTCCTCGGCGACCAGTTGCGCAAGACCCGTGCGCGTGCCCTGCCCCATCTCTGAGCGAGCGATACGAATCACGCAGGTGTCGTCGGGTTTGATGACGACCCATACGCCCACCTCGTTACCGCCTGCCTCGCTTGCGCCAAAGCCCATGCCCACAGGCGTTGCTGCTAGTGCCTCACCAGCCATGAAGGCTGGCAGGCCAATAGCCAAGCCGCCTGCAGCTAGGGTGCCTGACCCAATGAGGAAAGAGCGGCGTTTGATTGTGGTGGTGTTCATGCTGTCACCTCTTTGCTTAAAACGACAAATGCATTTGCGCCCGTGTGTTCCGCTGCATATAAACCCATGAAATCACCCGTGTAACCGTTGGCTGCCGCCATCTTTTTGTTGCCCGCCGCCAAATGAATCGCCGCGCGAATACGTTGGTATGTACCGCAGCGGCAGATATTCGTCATCGCTGCGTCAATATCAGCGTCCGTTGGTTTTGGATTACCTTTGAGCAGCGCCGCTGCCGCCATGATTTGCCCTGACTGGCAATAGCCGCACTGCGGCACATCGACCGCATTCCATGCTTTTTGAATGGGATGCGAGCTGGTTTTAGATAAGCCCTCAATCGTGGTGATTTTTTGACCTTGCAGCGCGGAAGCTGGAACTGAGCACGACCGCGCAGGAGCGCCGTTAATGTGCACCGTGCAAGCACCGCACTGCGCAATGCCGCAGCCGAACTTGGTGCCCGTCATGCCAAGCACTTCGCGAAGCGCCCACAAAAGCGGCATATCAGCCTCGACATCTAACTGTTTATTTTGACCATTGATATTGAGCGTGAGCATGCGCATCTCCTAGGTGGATTGAACTAAATTGAAATCGCTAAGCGGTTTTATACTGCGCTTAACTTCCCATCCCTATAGTGTTCCCCCTCAAACTGTCACCTATGCAAAATCCTAGCTACAAACGTCGTATCGCTCAGTTCTCTGTTAACCCTGTTGGCCTAGGTTGTATGAACCTCAGCCACGCTTATGGCGTACCGCCAGATCCCGATCAAGCCGAGCGCGTCTTGCTAGGTGCACTAGACGCGGGTTACGATTTTTTTGACACCGCTACGCTTTACGGCTTTGGTGCAAACGAAACGCTAGTAGGTGAGGTGCTGTCTTCGCATCGCTCAAAATTCACACTCGCCAGCAAATGCGGCATGGGTGGCGAGCTAATTGACGGCAAGATGACACGCGTCATTGACGGCTCGCCCGCCAAAATCCGCGCCCAGTGCGAAGCCAGTTTGAAGCGACTCAAAACCGACGTCATCGATCTGTACTATTTGCATCGTTGGGATAAAAAAGTGCCCATCGAGGAATCCGTGGGCGCTTTAGCTGATTTACAAAAAGCAGGAAAAATCCAAAGCATTGGCCTCTCCGAAGTCTCAGGCCCCACGCTACGTAAGGCCTACCGCGAGGCGCCCATTGCCGCCGTGCAAACCGAATACTCTCTCTGGACACGTAATCCAGAAATCGCTGTGCTAGATGCGTGCAAAGAACTGGGCGTTGCTTTTGTCGCATTTAGCCCTGTGGCGCGTGGATTTTTATGCGGTGATTTGCAGGACGCAAGCACTCTAGCAGCCAACGACATTCGCAAAACCATGCCGCGCTTTTTGCCCGAGAACTATCCTGACAACTTAAAGCTATTGCCAGACTATTTGGCACTGGCAAAAAGCCTTGGCTGCACAGGCGCACAGCTCGCACTGGCTTGGATGCTGAACAAGCATCCCGCCATGATTACGATTCCTGGTACAACGCAAGTCGCGCACATGCAGGACAATTTCACCGCAGGCCATATTCAGCTTGATGTGCGAAGCATTATTGCCGTGGAAGCCCTGCTGGATAAGGCTTTGATCAAAGGAAACCGCTACAACGCGCAAGCCCGTAGCGAAGTGGATACGGAAGAGGCGTGAAGACTGGTCTCAAATCCACACCAAGAGCCGCCGAAATGGGCGTACAAAACGCGGGGCAGCGCCACCTTGGGCATTTACTGGGCGATGCACTGCGGCATTTTGATGGCCGTGTGCTGCAACTCATGGCAGCGCATCCTGAGCTTCCTCTGGCGCTATCCAACCTTGCGGTGCGTGACCAAATTAGTGCCGCGCACATTCACCTAACTCGGCATTTACCGCCCGAAGGAGCGCGAGCATCAACACTGGCTGCCAGCGCAGGCATTAGCAAACAGGCTATGAGCGATGTACTGGATCAGTGCGAGGCGTGGGGATTGATTGAGCGCAGGGTCGATCCGCTGGATGCGCGTGCCAAATGGGTGAGCTACACAAACGTAGGGCAGTTATGGCTAAAAGCTTTTGTGGATGCGGTGCGCAAGGCGGAGATTGAGTTTAGATCCGAGGTCGGTGAGGATGTAGCGACTGTGGTTCGACTAGGGTTAGAGGCCTACGCCCACGGTTATTAGAATGCTTGTATCACTCTCACGTTAGGAATTGCCATGCGAATTTTGATTGCCGAAGATGACCAAGTACTAGCCGACGGTTTACTACGTACGTTAAGGCAAAGCGGGGCGGCAGTTGACCATGTCGCCGATGGCAACCTAGCCGACGCAGCCCTGATGACGCACAGCGAGTTTGACCTGCTCATTCTTGATTTGGACTTGCCAAAAATGCATGGGCTTGACGTTCTCAAACGCCTGCGTTCGCGTAACGCAAAAATCCCCGTTCTCATCTTGACGGCATCCGACAGCATTGAAGATCGCGTGAAAGGTCTCGATTTAGGCGCAGATGACTATATGGCCAAACCCTTTTCGCTGCAAGAATTGGAAGCGCGGGTGCGCGCCCTCTCGCGCCGCGGCTCTAGCGTTTCGTCCAGCATCATCAGTCATGGCCCTTTGCAATACGACCAAGCTGGGCGTGTGGCAACCTTAGAGGGCAAGATGGTCGATCTCTCAGCGCGAGAACTGGGGCTGCTAGAAGTGCTGCTGCAACGCACGGGGCGTTTGGTCAGCAAAGACCAATTGGTTGAGCGTTTGTGCGAGTGGGGCGAAGAAGTCAGCACGAATGCGATTGAGGTGTACATCCACCGTCTGCGCAAAAAGATTGAAAAAGGTACGGTGCGCATCGCTACCGTTCGCGGTCTCGGTTATTGCTTAGAGAAAATCAATTAACTAACTCGCACCGCGCTATGGCCGTTCACTTTTTCCAACGCGGCAAGCGCAGCTTGTTCGGCGAAATTTTGGATTGGATGCTCATTCCGTTACTCTTAATTTTGCCAATGAGCTTTGTGCTGATTTGGTTGGTGGCTCAAAACACCGCAGGTAGACCATTTGATCGCGCCTTAGAGTACAACGTGCAAGCGCTCGCACAACTTGTGAAGATGGAGCAAAACAAAGCGCAGCTCAATCTACCAGCCCCCGCACGCGAAATTTTAAGAGCTGATGATGCTGACATCATTTACTACCAAGTGCTGGGCATTTGGGGCGAATACGTCGCAGGCGAGCGCGAGCTGCCGCAGCCATATTTGGAAGACAAACCCTTGCTGGGCAAGGTCTACATCCGGGCTGATGAGTACCAAGGGCGTGACATCCGAGTGGCCTACATTTGGGTTAATCTACAGGCTGTGCAAGACCGAAAATCGGGCGACAAACCGGTCTTGATTCAAGTAGCGGAAACGCTAGAGAAACGCTCCACACTGGCAACTGAAATTATCAAAGGCGTGATGTTGCCTCAGTTGCTAATGCTGCCTTTAGTGGTGCTGCTCATTTGGCTGGCGCTCATCCGTGGCACCGAGCCCATTAAAGAGCTGGAACAACGCATCCGCCAGCGCAAAAGCGACGATGTCAGCCCACTTGACCTAGCCGATGTGCCTCGCGAAGTCTCGCCGTTGATTGCTTCTGTCAACGACTTATTGGCAAGACTCAAAGATTCCATGCTCATTCAAAAGCGGTTTTTAGCGGATGCCGCGCATCAGCTAAAAACACCGCTGGCTGGACTACGCATGCAGGCCGATTTGGCACTACGCGAAGGCGTGAGCACGGAAGAGCTAAAACACTCGCTGAAACAAGTGGGGCGATCTAGCGTTCGCGCGACGCGCACGGTCAATCAACTTTTGGCGTTGGCACGTGCCGAAGCGACAGGTAGTGAGGTTGCAAAAACACAAGTCAATTTGGAACGCATTGTCATAGAGTCGGTACGTGATGCGCTGCCGCAAGCGCTAGATAAACGAATGGATTTGGGTTTTGACGATACCTCTACAGTCCGTGACAGCAACATGCTAGGCAATGCTGTGCTTTTAAAAGAGTTGGTGCTCAATTTGTTAGAGAACGCCATCCACTACACGCCCGAGCACGGCGTGATTACGGCGCGTGTGCTGCAAGATCAAGACAGCGAAGCGCTCTCCTTGCAAGTCGAAGACACAGGTCCTGGTATTCCTGCTGCCGAGCGCGAGCGTGTCTTGCAACCGTTTTATCGTATGAACGACTCTTTAAGTAATCGCGTGGACGGCTCTGGATTGGGCCTCGCCATCGTGCAAGCTATTGCAAGGCAACACGGTGCCGTAGTGGTTGTGGAGGACGCACACCCTACGCAAGATCCTGTGGGTACGCGGTTTACGATCCAGTTTGAAACACATTCAACTGCAAGCGCTCACGCGTAATCACTTCGGCCACAGCAGGGTGCGCCGCTACCATTTGAATATGTGCCCACAGCGCCGCGTTGTGCGCAGTCGGGTCAATGCCCGCTATCCCGCCCCAGCGCGTGAGCGTGAGGCAATATAAATCAAGCGGGCTGATCGCAGAGCCCAATAGATACGTGGCTTGTCGTGCATTTTTTGCCTCTACCATTGCATTGAGTTCTACCAGTTGCGTTCTATAGAGTTTGCGATTGAATGAACCCAAATCGGAATGAATACTTGCGTTATCGGTAAATTTTTGCGGCATAAAAATATGCGTAAAAGTGGGATGCACGGTGTTATTCATCCAAGCCAAAGTGGACATCGCACGCGCCTTAGCAAGCGGTTCGGTAGGCAAAAAGTTCGCCGCAGGAAACACGTCGTTCAAGTAGCCAATGATCGCCACGATTTGCGTGAGCGCAACAGGTGAATCTGACTCAGAATTCACCACCAGCACGGGCACTTGTCCACGTGGATTGATGGCGTGGTACTCGGGAGAGTTTTGCTCGCCCTTGTGCAGTTTCACCATCACAGGCTCAAAAGCTGCTCCCGCGATTTGCAGCATGGCGTGCGGCACAAATGAGCATGCGCCTGGTGCGAAATAGAGTTTGAATTTCATAGAAATTACTTTGCGACCTTCTTAGCGGTTACTTTTTTAGCAGGTGACTTTTTAGCCGCCGTTTTCTTGGCTGCGACTTTCTTGGCTGGTGTCTTTTTCACCGTTACTTTTTTAGCAACAACTTTTTTCGCTGGCACTACCGTTTTAGCTGCTGCCGTTTTTCGTGGTGGAAACTTCCTTGCGCCTTCTGGCCTTGGCTCAAACTCAAACGAGACTTTGCCCTCTTCTTTATTCCAAGCAAGGAAGGCCTTGAAGCCGCGCCGTGTGCGCATGGAGACAAATTTATCCAGTAAATCAGTCTTGCCAGTTGCCAGCAGTTTCGCCATTTGCTCTGGCTCAACGGGTTGCTGAAGAATGATGCGGCCACTCTTGAAATCACAGGTGGGCGTGGCTTGCGCCATCGTCGGGATGGTTTTTTCGCAGTAGTAACTAGAGCCCAGCTCATACACGCCGCTACCGCATTTAGGACAAGCCCCCAAGCTGATTTTTCCACTTAAATCTTGCAATTCGCCGCTCTCGGCGGCTTCTTTTGCAGCATCACCAAAATCAAACTCTAGCTTGAAGTTATTTGTCTCTTCGTCTTTGACCAACGCCAATTCAGCCACAAACGGCCAACCCGCTTTGGAGCGGAAACCTTCCAGTGGGCCAATCTTTTGATCGCGCAAAAATTGATCCGCTTCGGCAAGCTCAAACGTGCGACCTGCTGGAGTTTTTGTGAAGCTAAAGCCGCATCCGCTGGCATCCCCCTCACCCTGCCCTCTCCCGCTAGGGGAGAGGGTTCCTGTGCATGCGTATCTGCGGTAATTTTCTTTCACGACACCGCCGCAATTAGGACAGGCTTGGGTCAGCGTGGAATAGTCACCTGGCACGGTATCGCGATCAAACGATTTAGCCTTTTGCACCATGCTTTGCGTCATCGCGGCGATTTCACCCATGAAAGCTTCGCGCGACATACGGCCATGCTCCATCTCGGAGAGTTTGTATTCCCACTCACCTGTAAGTGCTGGCTTAGTGAGCTCCTCCACATCGAGTCCGCGAAGTAACGTCATGAGTTGAAACGCTTTCGCAGTCGCGATCAATTCACGCCCTTCACGCAGCATGTACTTCTCGGCAATCAAGCCCTCAATGATGCTGGAACGCGTGGCAGGGGTCCCGAGACCTTTTTCTTGCATGGCCTCGCGCATGTCGTCGTCTTCAACTAGCTTACCTGCACCTTCCATGGCACCCAAGAGCGTGGCCTCAGAATAACGAGCGGGTGGACGTGTCTTGAGTCCCTTGCTCTCCACTTCCGCACACAATGGTTTTTCGCCATTGCTGACTGCGACTAGGTTTTGTCCGCCTTCGGTATTTTCATCTTGAGCCTCTTTACCAAAGATGGCGAGCCAGCCTGGATTAACGAGCACTTTTCCGTTGGATTGAAAGGTGTGATTTTTGACAACCGTCAAGCGCGTCGTGACCATATATTCGGCGCTGGGATAAAACACCGCCATGAAGCGACGCACGACCAAGTCGTAAACCTTTTGCTCCGCCTCTGAGAGTCCACTCGGCGCTTCTAGCGTCGGGATGATGGCAAAGTGATCGCTCACCTTGGCGTTGTCAAATATACGTTTCGTTGGCTTGATGTAACCCTTGTTGAGCGCCACCAGCGCATGCGGTGCAAGATGACGCATCCCGCTATCCGCCAGCATTTCAAACGTTTGCTTGACCACAGGCACATAGTCCTCGGGCAACGCACGCGAGTCGGTTCGTGGGTAAGTCAACGCTTTGTGACGCTCATATAAAGACTGTGCAATGGAGAGCGTGGTCTTGGCACTAAAACCAAATCGGCCATTGGCCTCGCGCTGCAGACTCGTCAAATCAAACAAAAGCGGACTCGCCTGCGTAGTTGGTTTGGATTGCTCGGAGACCGTGCCCGTTTGCCCGCGCACCGCATCCGCTATGGCTTTGGCATCTGGCGCGTTCCAAACGCGATCTGCTCTGGCGTGCTCATCTTCACCTTTTTTCCACGCTGTATCAATCCATTTGGCAGGATACGAACCCGCCGCCACATCGAAGCTGGCGTGGACTTCCCAATAGTCGCGCGAGATGAATTTGCGAATCTGCTCTTCGCGCTCGACCACCACCGAGAGTGTGGGCGTTTGAACGCGCCCCACCGTGGTTAAAAAGAAACCGCCATCACGCGAATTGAACGCTGTCATGGCGCGTGTACCGTTAATGCCCACCAACCAATCCGCCTCAGAGCGGCATCGGGCTGCATCAGCCAGTGGCTGCATTTGTTTATCGGTCCGTAAATTCGCAAAGCCATCGCGAATTGCTTGCGGCGTCATGGATTGCAACCAGAGTCGTTTCACAGCGTGCTTAGATTTAGCGTGCTGCTGAATCAATCTGAAGATGAGCTCACCTTCGCGTCCCGCGTCGCAAGCATTAATCAAAGAACCGATGTCTTTGCGCTTAACTAAACGCATCACTGCAGCGAGTCGCGTTTTCGTCTTATCAATGGGCTTTAAGTCAAAATGCGGCGGAATCACGGGGAGATTCGCAAAACTCCACTTGCCGCGCTTCACATCAAACTCTTCCGGCGCTTGAATTTCCAGCAAATGTCCTACTGCGCTGGTAACCACGTAGCTGTCATTTTCAAAGTACTCCGTACTCTTTTCAAACTTGCCGCTGGAGGGTGTGAGAGCTTTCACAATATCGGCAGCAACCGACGGTTTCTCAGCAATCACAAGGGTTTTGGCAAGGGTTTCACTCATGGATTAGTTCTCATATCAGTTCAATTAGGCTTCTAAAATAGGGACTCATTATTTGCAATTAATCCCGATTCATTTCCCGCGCATTATGTCTAGAAAAATTCAAGCCCGCCAATCTGGCGTTCACGGACGCGGCGTTTTTGCCGTTAAACCGATCAAAAAAGACGAACGCGTCATCGAATACAAAGGCGAGCTCATTAGTTG
>JANPAS010000202.1:0-22045 GCA_031430035.1 Comamonadaceae bacterium
GCCACACAAGAAAAAAATCTTTGGCTTAACGATTCAAGCTGCCCGGCTGAGCGAAATCAGAAACGAACGCCGCCCCAACTCGCGCTATGCCGATCTAGCCAATTGCCGTATGGAAGTGGCCGAAGCTGAGGCCATGATGCGCCGCTCCGGCATTCGCTGGTTATCGACGACGACCAAATCCATTGAAGAAATCGCGACGACCATTTTGCAAGAAATTAAACCAGAGCGTTTAGCCTACTAATTTTTCAAATATAATACTTGGCGCTGTCAACCAAAGCTTTTTGCTGCCGTTAGAGCACTACCTTCCAAATTTCTTGGGGGTATTTTTTAAGTAACGTTAATTTAAGGAAACTCATCATGAACAAACTCATCGCCGCTTTGGTTGCTGGTCTCTTCGCCGCTACTACTTTCGCACAAGCTCCTGCTGCTAAGCCAGCTGCTGCTCCTGCTGCCGCTGCTCCTGCTGCTGCCGCACCTGCTGCTAAAGCTGATGCTAAGCCAATGGCTAAAAAAGAAGAAGCTAAGAAAGCTGACGCTAAGCCAATGGCTAAAAAAGAAGAAGCAAAGAAGTAATTCTTTATCTCTCAAAAACCCCACCAATCACAAGATTGGTGGGGGTTTTTTTACTCCTATAGAAGCAAAAATTAAGCCCTTTAGCGTACGAATTTATCAAATATAATTTCCCCCGCTGTCAACCAAAGCTTTTTTGCCGCCGTTAGAGCACTACCTCCAGAATTTCTTGGGGGATTTTTTAAATAACGTTAATTAAAGGAAACTCATCATGAACAAACTCATCGCCGCTTTGGTTGCTGGTCTTTTCGCTGCTACAACTTTCGCTCAGGCTCCTGCTGCACCAGCCGCACCAGCTGCTGCTAAGCCAGCCGCTGCAGCTCCTGCTGCCGCTGCACCAGCTGCTAAAGCTGACGCTAAGCCTGCTGTGTCTAAAGAAGACAAAGCTGCTGCTAAAGCAGAAAAGAAAGCTAAAAAAGCTGAAAAGAAAGCTGCTAAGGCAGAAAAGAAAGCTGCTGCTGACAAGGCTCCAGCTGCCGCGAAGTAATTCGCCAAGCGTCAAAAGCCGCCACTCGGAAGAGTTGGCGGTTTTTTTACGTCTATATTCTTATTAATCTATGATATGTGCATGAAAAAAATCATTTGTTTTTTTATCTTCGGATTTCTCATCCAATCAAGTTTTGCGCAAGCAGCGCAGATGAATTTGGCTCGCACCCAGCTGAGTATCGGCATGTTTCAAATCGACGCTCAGATAGCACAAACATCCGAGCAACGCGAAATTGGCCTCATGAATCGCCCAGCCATGCCCCAAGCCGAAGGCATGCTTTTCATTTTTAACGAACCAAGCAAACAATGCTTTTGGATGAAAAATACGCTGCTGCCACTCACAGCAGCCTTTATCGCTGACGATGGGACAATCGTCAACTTAGTCGATATGGAGCCTCAAACTCTCAACTCCCATTGCTCAATCAAGCCTGTGCGCTTTGTTTTAGAAATGAACCTAGGATGGTTTACAAAAAAAGGGATTAAAGCGGGCACAAAACTGAGCGGTGCGCCTTTCAAGCATTAATCCAAAGCTCAGTTTTCAACGCTGAGTTCCTGACAATCCTGACAAAAGTTAGGAAAACCCATAGAATTGAGCAGTTACTTTTTTAACTTTTCGATCTTTTTAGGAGACTCATATGGGTGCAATTTTTCAATCTCTAGGCCGTACCGTTTTAGCGGGCGTTGTTCTACTTGTTTTATTAATCGTCCTAGCAGGCACAGCTAACATGGGCTCACACGCGTGGGGCACATTTGCGATGCGCTGGCTGCACGTGGTTTGTGGTGTGATGTGGATTGGTCTTTTGTGGTACTTCAATTTCGTGCAAATCCCGTCGATGTCAAAAATTCCTGACGAGCAAAAACCGGCCATCAGCAAAGTGATTGCACCCACGGCACTGTTTTGGTTTCGCTGGGCTGCTTTGGCAACTGTCGTTACAGGACTATTGGTTGCGTTGATGAGCGGCTACTTGGGCGCAGCTTTAATGCTCGCAAAACCATTCACCGCCATTGGTATCGGCATGTGGCTTGCTCTGGTGATGGCGTTCAACGTTTGGTTCATCATTTGGCCAAATCAAAAGAAAGCTCTTGGTATCGTGACTGTTGAAGCCGCTGAAAAAGCGAAAGCTGCTCGGATGGCGATGCTGACTTCACGCGCGAACACTATGCTCTCCATCCCTATGCTCTTTTGCATGGTGGCGCAGCAAAACGGTGGCCTGTAAGCACTAAGCGCTTGCAGTAAGCAAAAAGCCGCTCGATTGAGCGGCTTTTTTTTATGCTCAATTTAGATTACTGAGAAACGCTAACTGTTCTCTCGCCGCTTGCCAAATGCACAGCAAGCCGTTGCCCCACTTGCAGTTGAGCAGCATCCTTAACGACCTGCCCCGCCTCGTCGCTGACCCACGCAAAGCCACGATCCAGCACTTTTTGCGGATGCAAGAGCCCAAGGCGCGTTTGACATTGCGCTAGGTTGTGATGTTTCGTTTGCAGCTGCTCACGCAGACTCGTCTGCAACCTGTGCCCTGCCTGCGTCAGCCGATCCGCTTGTTTGCGAAGCTGATCTCTGGGCTGCAAGAGCCGCCTTGCGGCCATATCCAGCATCTGCCCTCTTCTCTCTAGTCCATACTGGATGGCGCTTCGCAAGGCATATGCTTGGGAAGTCAATGTAGATATGGCCTGCAGGGCAGGTGCGGCGCAAAGCTCCGCTGCTGCGGTGGGCGTGGGTGCACGCACATCCGCCACGAAATCGGCAATTGAAAAATCAGTTTCATGACCTACGCCGCAAATCACAGGAACGGGACTTTGGGCAATCGTGTACGCCAGTTGTTCGTCGTTAAAAGCCCATAAATCCTCAAGCGAGCCGCCGCCGCGCACCAAGAGGATCACGTCTAGCTGACTCTCATCTTCATCAATTTTCTCGTAAAGCAAATGCAGCGCAGCTATTAATTGACTCGGCGCATCTACGCCTTGCACAACTGACGGTGACAGCAGCACAGGAACATGCGGCGCTCGCCTTTGCAAGGCCGTCATCACGTCACTCCAAGCGGCTGAGCTGGGTGACGTCACTACGCCAATGCCACGTGGATATTGGCCTAGCGGGCGCTTACGCTCTAACGAAAATAGCCCCGCCGCATCCAGCTTAGCCTTCAGGCGCATAAACGCTTCCAAGAGTGTGCCCTGCCCAACGCGGCTCATGGATTCGACCACTAATTGCAGCTCACCGCGTTGCTCGTAGACGCCCAGCTTGCCAGTGACTTCGACCTGCTGACCGTCTTGTAGCACAAATTCCACGCCAGAGGCAGCACGTTTAAACATGGCACAGCGAAGTTGCCCTGTTTCATCTTTGAGTGTGAAATAGCAATGTCCACTGGCAGCGCGAGAAAAGCTTGAGAGTTCCCCGCGCACCGTGACGGGGTTAAATCTAGCTTGCAATTGATCACTAATAGCTAAACACAGTGCGCCCACGCGCCAAGCTTGGCGCTGCAAAGGAGGATGAGTGTCGTGCGAGAATTGGAGGCTAGTCATTTAGTGGATATTTTTACGGAGAAACCCTTTGCTATCTATTCTTCAAGCTGCCGGCTGGCCAATTTGGCCCATAGTCATATGTTCGATTGTCGCATTGGCTCTCATCATCGAGCGCTTTTTATTTTTACGCAGCAAACGCATCAACCCAACCAAATTGTTGGACGAAGCCATGAGCATTTCGCGCCCCAATTTACCCTCTAGCGAGACCATCAAGCACATGGAGAGCAGCTCCATTTTGGGAGGCGTCCTCGCATCGGGTTTGCGTGCGCTGCTTGCACAACCACGCCCCAACCCAGAAGGACTGCGAAGCGCCATGGAAGTGGCAGGCCGCCACGCGACGCAGGCGCTTGAAAAATACCTTTCTGCTCTTGCCACGATTGCCTCAGTTGCGCCGCTCCTCGGTTTGCTGGGCACGGTCATTGGCATGATTGAAATTTTTGGTAGTCAAACAGGTTCAGGCGCATCAGGTACAAACCCCGCCATGCTGGCACACGGTATCTCAGTTGCACTCTACAACACAGCCTTTGGTTTGATGGTCGCAATCCCTAGTCTCATTTTTTGGCGTTATTTCAGAGCCAAAGTAGATGAGCTAGAACTAACGTTGGAACAAGCTGCCGAGCGTTTTTATCAGCACCTCAAAGTGCATTGCCGTCCTGAATAACGCCAAGTTGAACGCTACGAACGCATTCCCATGAAATTCTCTAAACGCAAAGTCGAACCTCCCGAAATCAATTTAATCCCGTTTATCGACGTGCTACTCGTTGTCTTGATTTTCCTAATGCTATCGACTACCTACAGCAAGTTCACCGAGCTTCAAGTCAAACTGCCCGCCGCTGACACAGAACAGTCCAAGGACTATCCGAAAGAAATCATTGTGGCTGTTGGCAGTGATGGACGTTATGCGGTAGGTAAGCAAGCTGTGGATGGCAAAGGTGTGCAGCCTGTGGCAGCACTTTTGCGCGAAGCCGCAGGCGGCGCAAAAAACACTGTTGTCGTGATCAGCGCAGATGCGCTAGCCAGCCACCAGTCCGTGATCACGGTGATGGAAGCAGCCCGGCTTGCGGGATTGTCACAAATCACTTTTGCTGCGCAGCAAAGCCAATAAATTGAATCCCACCCTGCACCATGCCACCACGTCACTGGCTTAGCCGCTCTCACCCATTCGCCATGCTGCTACGCCCGGTTGCTTGGGTCTTTGGCCGCTTGCGTGCACTACGCGCGCGGCTCTATGACTTCAAAATTTTTAAAGCACACAGACTCCCTGTGCCCGTCGTTGTAGTCGGCAACGTGGTGGCGGGTGGCGCTGGCAAAACACCACTGGTCATGGAGCTCGTGCAGCGCTTGCTACACATGGGCTACCAGCCTGGCGTGATCTCGCGCGGCTATGGACGAAAAAACAAAGCATGCCAAGTTGTTAGCAGCCACAGCACGGCCACTGAAGTCGGGGACGAGCCGCTCTTGATCGCGCGAATCTGTCAAGTTCCTGTGGCGGTGGCGTCTAATCGGGTGCAAGCTGCAAAAGCACTGCTGACAGCGTATCCTCAATGCAACGTACTGGTCAGTGACGATGGGCTGCAGCACCTTGCATTAGGTCGTGATATTGAAATCGTGCTTTTTGATGAACGAGGTGTGGGTAACCATTGGTTGCTACCCGCAGGACCACTGCGTGAACCTTGGCCACGCAAACCACGTTGCCGAGCGCATTTGGTACTAAACAATGTAACACGAAGCCTTGCCAGCTATGCCTTGGACGAGAGCGGACAGCAGTATGCTCTATCCACGCTAACAGATCAAACGCTCCATGCTCTTGCGGGGATTGCCAAGCCAGATACATTTTTTCAGATGCTGCGGGACCAAGGTTTGCTGCTCGCCTCCACCCATGCATATTCAGATCACGAAGATTTTGCAAAATCAAATATGGCTAGTAAATTGGCCGCCAGCACAAGCGCCATATGGCTCTGCACAGAGAAAGATGCCATCAAACTATGGCCCCATTACCCCGAGCACGCTCATCGCATCTTGGCCGTGCCGCTTTCCCTTGAGTTAGATGCGACCTTTTTATCCGTGTTTGATGTGACCATCCAGTCACTCATGCAACAATCGAAAACTTTGTAGGAAATCGTTATGGATGCCAAATTACTCAGCCTGCTAGTATGCCCCGTGACCAAAGGACCGCTACGCTTTAATGCTAAAACTCAAGAGCTAGTCAGCCGTAGCGCACGCCTTGCCTACCCTGTACGGGACGGCATTCCTGTAATGCTAGAGAACGAAGCGCGAGCCCTCACAGAAGCTGAAATAGAAGAGAAGCGTTAACGTGACAGTTGCTTTCACCGTCCTCATTCCCGCACGCTTGGCTTCTACGCGCCTACCCAACAAGCCATTGGCTGATATTGCAGGCGTGCCCATGATTGTGCGTGTGGCGCGTCAAGCCGCGCTCTCAAATAGCTCACAAGTCGTAGTGGCGACCGACAGCCTAGAAGTCAAAGCCGCGTGCGATGCACATCAAATCCGCGTGGTGATGACTCGCGCCGATCACCCCTCGGGGAGTGACCGCCTAGCCGAAGCCTGTGTCCAGCTTGTCCTAGCAGACGATTCGATTGTGGTCAACGTGCAAGGAGATGAGCCTCTAATCGATCCAGCACTCATCAATGCGGTAGCACAAAAGCTAATGGATAGACCAGATTGCGCTATGAGCACCGCCGCGCACGCCATCACCGATTCCGCTGAATGGAACAATCCTAATATCGTCAAAGTAGTGCTGGATGCAAAAGATACAGCGCTCTATTTCAGCCGAAACTTGATTCCATATGACCGCGATAAAACATCAACCGATTTGCCACTGCGCCACATCGGTATTTATGGCTACCGCGTTGGCTTCTTAAAACGCTTTCCTCTACTGACTCAAGCGCCTATTGAAAAATTAGAAGCACTTGAGCAACTACGAGCTCTTTGGCATGGCGAGCGCATCGCGGTGCACGTGAGTTCAGCCGCTGCAGGTATTGGCGTAGATACCCCCGAAGATTTAGCTCGCGTCAGAGAAGTGTTGGTATCCCGTGCTATGCTCAAAAGCTAATACAACCCAGTTGAAGTTATTCGAAAGACTTGTCCCATGAAATTGATTCTGCTTGGCGCACCTGGCGCTGGTAAAGGCACGCAAGCCACCTTCATTTGCCAAAAATACGGCATTCCGCAAATCTCCACGGGCGACATGCTGCGCGCCGCCGTCAAAGCAGGCACAGCCATGGGCTTGGCTGCCAAGAAAGTCATGGACTCGGGCGCACTAGTCAGCGATGACATCATCATTGGACTTGTCAAAGAGCGCATCGCTCAGGATGACTGCAAAGCAGGCTTCTTATTCGATGGCTTCCCGCGCACAATTGCGCAAGCAGAAGCCATGAAAACCGCTGGCGTGAAACTGGACTACGTGCTTGAGATCGACGTCCCATTCGAGGCCATCATCGAACGCATGAGCGGTCGCCGAAGCCACACCTCCAGTGGTCGGACGTACCACGTTAAATTCAATCCGCCTAAGGTAGAGGGCATTGATGACGCAACAGGTGAGCCACTGATTCAGCGCGAAGACGACAAGCCAGCCACGGTACAAAACCGCTTAGACGTGTATGCCGCGCAAACCCGTCCACTCGTCGCGTACTACGGCAACTGGGCAAAACAGGATGCGGTCAACGCACCAAAGTACCGCGCCATTAGCGGTATGGGCAGCGTCGATGAAATTACACAGCGGGCGATGGCAGCGCTAGGGTAAACGGTCACGATGTATGCGTCATGGCTGCATACATGCACACAGCCGCGGCGGCAGCTACGTTAAGCGATTCTTGTCCTATTTGATCAATATTGACCCTTATGGAAGCCTTATCCAGTAAGGCCTGCGAGACACCTTGCCCTTCATGGCCCATCACCCACGCACAAGGGTTGGGAATTTTTTGAGCTACTTGCAACTCATGAAGCAACGCACCGCCGTGCACATGTGTGGCGAGTATGGGCACATACAAATCGACATCAGCCACGTTCAAACCTTCAACAATGTGCAAGGAAAAATGTGCACCCATCGCGGCCCTTAACACCTTGGGCGACCACAGCAGCGCAGTGCCTTGCAAAGCCAACACCTGCGTCACGCCAAATGCAGCAGCGCTGCGCAGCATGGAGCCGACATTGCCAGCATCTTGAACACGATCTAGCACAAGGGTATGTGCTGTCTTATGGATGCGGCTAATTTGTCCTGGCAGCGAGAGCACAAACCCCACACCGCCGCTAGATGGCAACCCGCTGATATGTTCAAACAAGGCATCTGGCAAAATAATGACTTCGCAAACAGCCTCTAAAAATACCAGCCAATGAGGCTTAGCGGACAGAGATAGCACCGCTTTTTGCAATTGCATGCCCTGCATAGAAGGTGCTTTTAAATACGTATCGCACAGATGCTCGCCCTCCAACCACACCTGTCCCGCCTCTTTATAGCTGCCGCTTGTTTGTGCCAAACGCTTAAGCGCTTTGACTTGTAGGTTGTCACGTGAGGTAATGGTTTGGATTTTCATTGCACGTAGCTCAGACATCCGCTTGGAACTTGCCCGACGGTAGCGCGTACGCCCGCACAGGTGCAAAACTACGCCTGTGCAGTGGTGTCGCGCCGTGCAGCCTTAGCGCGGTAATGTGCTGCGCTGTGCCATAGCCTTTATGCTGCGCAAAGCCAAAGTCGGGGTAGTCACGATCAACACTTTCACACCAACGATCGCGCGTGACTTTAGCCAAAATCGATGCCGCAGAAATGGATTGAACCAACGCATCACCGCCCACAATCGCCTCGGCCAACATGGGTAGCACGGGAACGCGGTTGCCATCGATCAACACGCGGACGGGCGACAAACGTAGGCCCAGCACGGCGCGTTGCATCGCCAGCATAGTGGCTTGCAAAATATTAAGACGATCAATCTCTTCAACGGACGCTTCGGCCACTGACACACACAACGCCTTTGCCATAATTTCATCAAATAATTTTTCTCGTCTGCGCGCTGTTAATTTTTTGGAATCATCTAAACCTTTAATGGGATGAAGGTCATTCAAGATCACTGCTGCTGCAACAACCGGGCCAGCCAATGGGCCCCTCCCCGCCTCATCGACACCTGCAACCAAGCCAGGCTTGTCCCACACCAAGGTAGGCTGTATTGCCAGTAGGGGTAAGGCTTTTCGCTTCATCTGGCTAATACCTCAGCAACATCCTGCGCCGCTAGATGTGGCGTATCGCGTAGCAACTCTTGGTGCAAACCCGTAAAGCGCTCGGCAACTTTTGTGCAAGCAACAGGATGGTCTAACCAAGCCAAAACACTTCTAGACAAAACCTGCGGGCTCGCAGCACCTTGTAAAAACTCAGGTACCACAAAATCTGAACACAGAATGTTGGGCAAACCCACCCATGCTTGATAACGTTTCTTGCGCATCAAAAGCCAGCTAAGTGGATTCATTTTGTAGGCAATCACCATAGGGCGTTTAAATAGGGCGGCCTCAAGCGTCGCCGTACCGCTGGCAACCAAGGACACATTACAGGCCGCAAGAGCAAGATGTGATTGGCCTTGTAACACATGCACGCTGACAAGCTGCTGGGGACTTAGCTTCTTAGAGAGCTGCATTTCAATTTGCGCACGTAACAACGGTACCGCTGGTACTAACACTCTGATTTGGGGACGGGCATGCAGTAGCAGCTTAATCGTCTGTACAAATGTCTCGCCAATATATTGAATTTCAGATGCACGACTACCTGGCAGCACGGCAACAACGGTATCCTCGTGCGCAAGACCCAATGCATCCCGAGCAGCATCCCGATTGGGTTCTAGCGGTATCACGCTGGCTAGCGGATGTCCCACATAGCTTGCTGAAATACCGTGCTTAGCGTACAGCGCAGGTTCGAACGGGAAAATGCACAACACATGGTCAACACTCTCTTTGATTTTGTGAATGCGCTCGCCACGCCAAGCCCATATAGAAGGACTGACAAATTGAATGGTCTTGATACCCTTTGCACGCAGATCACGAGCTAAATCAAGGTTGAAATCGGGGGCGTCCACACCAATAAAAGCATCGGGGGGATCTTGCACAAGGCGCTCCTTAAGTTGGCGACGAATCCTCACAATTTCGCGGTAATGCCGCAGCACTTCGATATAGCCACGCACGGCTAATTTATCGGATGACCACCAAGCGGAAAAGCCCCGTTCCGCCATGCGTGCGCCGCCAATACCGAAAGTTTTTAAATCAGGCCACTGAGCTTTTAAACCATCAAGGAGGAGACCCGCCAGCAAGTCGCCAGAGGTCTCGCCAGCTACCAGCGCAATTTTCATTTTTATCTAACAATGCCGCGATTTGCAGGCGCGCTTCGCAGGAAATCGACAAGCATGGACACGTCACCACTAGCAGATGGCGTAGCCACCTTCAAAGCATCAATTTGCTCACAGGCCACTTCTAGACTCAGTTCGCTACGGTACAGGAGCTTATGCATGGCTTTCACAGCAGCAACACGCTCAGGGGTAAAACCACGGCGACGAAGACCTTCGAAATTCATAGAACGGGCGACGGCAGGTTGACCTTGACACATGACATAGGGTGGCAGATCAGCAAACAACAGAGAACACATAGCAGTCATGCTGTGCGCGCCTAAGCGTACGAACTGATGCACGACCGTAAAGCCGCCAAGAATCACCCAGTCGCCCACCTCGACATGTCCCGCCAGCTGCGAGTTGTTGGCAAAAATCGTATTGTTACCAACCGTGCAATCGTGTGCAACATGTACATAAGCCATGACCCAGTTGTCACTACCAATCACAGTTTTACCAATACCGTTAGACAGCGGATTTTGCTCGGGTGTTGCGGTACCAATGTTCAGCGTACAAAACTCGCGGATGGTATTGCGATCGCCAATGACGAGCTCAGAGTCCTCACCCGCATATTTTTTATCTTGCGGAACGGCGCCCATCGAGTTGAATTGAAAAATGCGGTTGTCCGCACCAATCGTGGTATGGCCTTGAATCACGCAGTGTGCGCCAACGCTAGAGCCCTTACCAATCTTGACCTGTGAACCAATTACAGAATACGGTCCCACGCTCACGCTGGTATCTAGCTGCGCTTTAGGATCGATGATGGCGGTGGGATGAATCAAACGCGTCGTCATGTTTTTTTCTTATTCAGTAATACGGCGCATGGTGCACATCAAATTCGCCTCAACTACCAATTCGTCTTTCACAAAACCTTTGGCAATAAATTTAAAAATACCCGCTTTCATACGATCAAGCGTTACATCCAAAACAAGCTGATCGCCAGGCTCGACAGGCTTTTTGAACCTTGCACCGTCAATGCCTGCAAAGTAATACACCGTCTTATCGTCAATCTCATGGCCAACGGATTCAACCGTCAAAATAGCAGCCGCTTGAGCCAAAGCTTCCAGCATAAGCACACCAGGCATCACAGGTCGATTGGGGAAATGCCCCAGGAAGAACTGCTCATTAATCGAAACGTTTTTGATAGCGACAATCCGTTTGCCTTTCTCCAATTCCAACACGCGATCAACCAACAAAATCGGGTAACGATGCGGTAATTTTTTAAGAATTTGATGGATGTCCATTTGCATAGTGTGTCCTATTTTTGAAAAAATTTTACTTGCTGCTCAAGCTGACGAATGCGTTCACGCAAGCTGTGTAATTGTTTTAAAGTGACGGCATTTTTTTCCCACATCTGGTTGTCATCCAACGGAAAAATGCCTGTGTAATTGCCTGGCTGATTGATCGAACGCATGACAACACTTGCTGCCGAAATATGTACGTGATCGACGAGACTTAAATGCCCAAGCACAACCGCCCCTCCGCCTATTGTGCAGTGCGCACCGATCTTGGCACTGCCAGCCACGCCAACACAGCCAGCAATCGCTGTGTGCTTGCCAATATGCACGTTATGTCCAATTTGAATGAGGTTATCCAGCTTCACGCCGTCCTCGATCACGGTGTCCTCAAGCGCACCACGGTCAATGCAGGTATTGGCACCAATCTCCACATTATTGCCGATACGTACTGCACCTAATTGCTCAATCTTGATCCACTCATCTGTTAGTTTGTTTGGTGCAAAACCAAAACCATCCGCACCAATGACCACGCCGCTGTGCAGTATGCAGTCTTCACCAATATGGCAATCTGCGCCTACCATCACGCGAGCAGCAATCATCGTTCGTGCACCAACAACTGCGCCGTCTTCAATGACACACAAGGCGCCAATACGAACATCCTGTCCAAGTTGAACATTTTGTCCGATGACAGCAGAAGGATGAATCAAGCTTGCTGGAGATGACATCAGCGTACGCCGCTTCCACCACTGAGTTAAGCGGGCATAGTACACATAAGGATCAGGGGTAAGAATCGCGGCACCTTGAAAGCCCTTGTCGCGTGCGGCCTCCCAGTCGGACTGCCTCGCAATGACGCAGCCAGCTTCACTTATCGCGAATTGATGCGTATATTTTGCCAAACTTAAAAAAGAAACGTCACTAGAAGTGGCTCTCTCTAGTGACGCAATCGCTGTGATGCGAGTCTCTGGTGAACCTACCAGTTCACCACCCAAATCAGCAACGATCTGGTCAATCGTGACATCAACGCTGCGCATTCAAAGCTTTAAGAACCTTGTCAGTGATATCGTGCTTGGGATTGATGTAAACCGCCTCTTGAAGCACGAGGTCATACTTTTCGGCCTCAGCTACTTGCTTGACGATACGGTTTGCACGCTCTAAAACGGCCTGTAGCTCCTCATTTTTACGCGCATTCAAATCCTCTTGAAACTCACGACGTTTGCGTTGAAAATCACGGTCTTGGTCAACCAATTGCTTTTGGCGTGAGGTACGCTGCGACTCTGACAGAGTAGGAGTTTCGCGTTCAAATTTATCAGACATGGCCTTTAGCGAATCACCTTGAGTTGCCAGGTCTTTTTCACGTCTAGAGAATTCTTGTTCAAGCTTTGTTTGGGCAGTTTTAGCCGTATTGGCCTCCCGAAAAACTCTATCCGTATTGATAAAGCCAATCTTAAAATCTTGTGCAAAAGCAGCGCCACAGAGCAGTAAAGAAATGGCAGACGTTAATAAGAATTGAATAGTGCGGTTCATAAAAAAGGGGATTAAAAAGCTGTACCAAATTGAAACTGGAATCGTTCTATTCTATCGCCAGAGAACGCTCGCATGGGGCGGGCAATCGCAAATCGCAATGGCCCTAGAGGCGAGATCCAACTCACACCGACACCTGTCGATGTACGTAGTTTAGAGAAATCATACGGATCGTTTTCGCCAAACACATTGCCAGCGTCATAAAAACCGTAAAGCCGTAGCGTGCGGTCATTGCCAGCACCGGGGAACGGTGTATTAATCTCAGCATTAATCGTTAATTTTTTCGGGCCTCCAATATAAGCACCCGTCACGTCTCGAGGACCTAAGCTGCTTTGGGCAAAACCACGCACAGATCCAAGACCACCAGAATAAAAATCCTTAAATACAGGGAAAGGACGTCCGCCCAAACCACGCCCCCATCCTAATTCAGTATTGAGCGCGAAAGTATATTGCTTGTTAATAGGCAAATACTGCTGAAATTGGTAGGAGGTTCGTGTGTACTGCGCGTCACCCGCTTTGGCCAAGTCGCTATTGAGTCGTTGGTAGTGACCTCTACTAGGCACTAAAAGACTGTCACGATCATCACGGCTCCAGCCAAGAGTTAAAGGGTAACTGCGACTGGTATAGCCAAAAGTATCGGCATAGGCCAAATACGATGCGGGAATACTAGTACCTGATTCAATTTGAATTTGTTCAGCACTAACCCCTAAAAATACGCGGTCCAATTCGGTAAAAGGAATGCCGAAACGCAAAGCAAAGCCAGTAGTCGTCAACTGGTAATCTCCACCGACGGTAGTGTAGGGACGAGTTCTTCTCTGATAAAGCTCGTAGGTTCGGGAAACACCTTCAGCTGTGAAATAAGGATTGGTAGTGTTGATGGAGTAGACACGGTTGTATTTGCTCGTATTAATATTAATACCGAGAAAATGACCTGTTCCAAATGCATTATCTTGCTGGACGCCAAACTGCAAAGTCAAACCTTCGGTGCTGGAGATACCAGCACCCAAAGTCAGATTACCCGTCGGTTTTTCGACCACGGCAAGGTTGATATCAACTTGATCTTGTGTACCAGCAACCTCTTGTGTATCAATTTTGACTTCTTTAAAATAGCTCAGCCTATCTACTCGATCTCTTGATAGCTTAATTTTGTCACCGTCATACCAAGACGCTTCGTATTGTCGAAACTCGCGACGAATCACCTCGTCTTTGGTTTTCGAATTACCGCTGATATTGATCTGACGCACCTGCGCACGCCTTGCCGGTTCAGCTGCCAAAGTCAGTTTGACTTGCGCATTAACTTTATCAATCTCAGGAACCGACTCCACCTGTGCAAACGCGAAACCAAATTTACCAAATAAATCAGTAAAAGATTTTGTAGTGACGGCCACAGTTTCCGAGTTATAGGATTGCCCTACCGCAATTTTGATGAGTGATTTAAATTCATCCTCTTTACCTAAATAATTTCCTCTTAAATCTACTGAAGAGACCACGTAACGTAGCCCCTCCGTCACAGCAATCGTAATGTCAACTTTTTGTTTGTCGGGAGACAACGCAACTTGAGTCGAGTCAATTTTGAACTCCAAGTAGCCGCGCGTCAGGTAATAGGATCTCAAAGTCTCCAAATCAGCATTGAACTTAGCACGTGTATAACGGTCGCTTTTTGTATACCAACTCATCATCCCAGTCGTATCCAAATCGAATTGATCTCGCAGTGCAGATTCTCTAAAAGCTTTACTGCCAACAATGCGAATGCTCTTAATTTTGGCGACCTCACCTTCTATGACAGTGAAAGTAAGGTTCACGCGATTACGCTCAATTGGCGTAACGGTCGTTACGACCTCAGCGCCATACAAACTTCGACTAACGTATTGTCGCTTCAGCTCTTGTTCAGCACGATCCGCAAGCGCCTTGTCGTAAGCACGACCTGTCGCAAGGCCAACCTCTTTGAGTGCTTTAGCGAGATTATCTTTATCAAATTCTTTCGTACCAACAAAGTTCAAGTCTTGAATGGTTGGGCGCTCCTCAACCACAACAATCAGCACACCATCTTTAGTCTCTAATCGAACGTCTTTAAAAAGCCCAAGAGCAAATAAGGCGCGTATCGCAGCAGTACCCTTGTCGTCATTAAACGTATCACCCGTACGGAATGGTAAAGTAGCAAACACCGTGCCAGGCTCCACACGCTGCAAGCCCTCAACACGAATATCTTTCACGGCGAACGGCTCAACAGCCGCGGCTTGCGATGCAATCAATATGCAAAAAGATAACGCAGCAATTTTTAAAAATGAAAGCATAGGGTAATTAATCAAAAAAACTACGGAGTCCAAAAACTCGGACGAGATCGTTATAGAGCGCCAGTACAGTCAACAAAATAAGCAAGACAAAGCCCGCACGCTGTAGCTTATCAAGCCACGCTTCACTTACCGCTTTGCCCGTCAACAACTCCCAAAGATAATACATCAGATGCCCGCCATCCAGCATGGGCAATGGCAACAAATTAAGTATCCCCAAACTCACGCTCATCAAGCCTAGAAAGAGCGTGAAGGTGGCAATACCCATGGCGACCGTTTTGCCTGAATATTCCGCGACTGTGACAGGGCCTGTGAGATTCTTAAGAGACGCCTCACCGACCATCATTCGTCCAAGTGTCCTAAGGGTCAAGTCACTTAAATGCCAAGTTTTTTGCACCGCTGCCGCTAACCCATCCGCAAAGCCAAAACGCACATCTACCCATTCTTTGGAAGATCCAATGATCGCACCTACACGGCCAATACGTTCTTGCCCCAAAAACTCGCTCGACTCTGTAACCACACGTGGCGTCACTACGAGGGTTTGCTGCTGCCCCTGCCTTTCAATCAACCAATTTTGAGCCAATCCCTGATTAGATTGCCGAATCAGTTCGCGCAACTGAATGCTATCAGTAATCTGGCGATCATCGACGCCCAGGACAAGATCGCCTATTTGCAATTTGGCAAATGCGGCGGCACCATCACTCATCACTTCGACTAATCGGGCTTTAGGCAAACTTGTGCCAACCCAATTCAAAGCCGCAAACAGAAAAATAGCCAGCACTAAATTCGCCAAAGGTCCCGCAAAAACCACAGCGGTCCTTGCCCACAAAGGTTTACGGTTGAACGACTGATGCAAATCATTCGCGGCAATAGTCGGTTGATCGGGTTCTCGCTCATCTTGCATCTTCACGTAACCACCAAATGGCAAAGCTGCAATTACAAACTCGGTGGTCTGCGGCTGCCCATCCAATAAAGGCTGACGCTTAGGTGTCCATTTAATCAGCGGCTTGCCAAACCCTAGCGAAAAACGAATCACGCGCACGCCAACCAATGCCGCCATGCGGTAATGTCCCCACTCGTGCACAGCGATGAGCACAGCGATGACAAACAAAAATGAAATGACAGAAATAAGCCCGTTCATTTTTCGCTTACCAATCGATTGCAGGTCTGATTGGCGACCTGCCTAGCCAACCCATCAATGACAAGGATATCTCCCAAGTTATTCGCGACGGGGCATGCTAGGCTATTGACAATTTCCGCGTTCAACACCTTGATTTGATCAAAACGGATACGACCTGCCAGAAATGCTTCTACGGCGACTTCGTTTGCAGCGTTGAGCAAAATCGCGCCAGAGGGCTCATTCATAGCCGCCCAAGCTAGTGCGAGGCTAGGAAACCGCTCCGAATCAGGCTTAGCGAAAGTCATGCTTGCCAAAGCATGAAAATCAAGGCTCGCCGCCCCACTGGTGATACGGTCTGGATACGACAAGCCATAAGCGATCGGCACGCGCATGTCAGGTGTCCCGAGCTGTGCCACGACAGACGCATCTTTGTACTGCACCATCGAGTGGATGATGCTTTGTGGATGTATCACCACCTCAATCTGTTCGGGTGCAACGCCAAACAAATATTTCGCTTCAATCACTTCTAACGCCTTGTTCATCATGGTCGCGGAATCAACTGATATTTTGCGACCCATCACCCAATTAGGATGCGCGCAAGCCTCAGCAGGCGTAATCACGTCAAAGGTTGTGAGATCACGATTTAAAAATGGTCCGCCCGATGCAGTAAGAATAATCTTGTCTATGCGCGAAGACCAAGTTGTACGGTCTTCGGGCAATGCTTGAAAGATGGCACTGTGCTCGCTGTCTATCGGCAGCAGCGTCGCGCCGCCTTCTCGCACCGCATTCATAAATACATCACCACCAATGACTAAAGCCTCTTTATTGGCCAGCAAGATACGCTTACCTGCAAGCGCAGCCGCCATGCAAGGTGCAAGGCCTGCCGCACCAACAATTGCCGCCATAACCGTATCGACGCGTTCTTCGCGAGCCACATCACATATGGCCTGTGAGCCGACAAACACATGCGTAGCGAGTCCTTCGGCCTTCAGGCGTTCGGCTAATTTTGCCGCCGCATCAGCATCGACCATGGCCACAAACATGGGTTTAAATTCAGCGCACTGCTTGAGTAGCAACTCCCACTTTGTCGCAGCCGTTAAAGCAAAAACCTCAAAGCGATCTGGATGACGGCGGATCACGTCTAGCGTATTCACGCCAACAGATCCAGTGGAACCTAAAATTGTGACGCGCTGTTTTCCCGTCATGACAAACTCACAAAAAACATCGCCACAGGCAATACGGGCAAAAGCGCATCCACTCGGTCGAGTACACCGCCATGGCCGGGAAGCAAGCTACTCGAGTCTTTCACGCCAGCACTACGCTTGACGAGGGACTCAATCAAGTCACCAACAACAGCCAGCATCGTTAAAAAGACCAACGCTAGCAGAATGAACCAACCAAAGCGCTCGTGAAGTAGCGTGTAAAGGCTCAAACTATCGGAGGCGTATTTCTGATCCAACCAAAGCCAAAAATATGCAACTAGCAAAACCCCTGCGAAGCCGCCAAGAACTCCTTCCCATGTCTTACCAGGACTAATCGTGACAGCCAATTTCCGAGCACCAAATAACTTGCCACCAAACAGCCTGCCTGCCACATATGCACAAATGTCGGCGGCCCAAACCAACAGCAACGTCGAGAGCAATAAATTGATGCCAATTTGACGTAATTGGGAAACCGCTAGCCATGTCGTACAAATCAGCAGCACACCAATAATCAGACGCACTGACTGAGGGATGCGTGCCCAGCGCTCAACTCCTTTGATCAGCAAATAGCTAGAGATCAAAACCCAAAGCGCTGTCGCAATCAACCAAAGCATCGGCAAAGGATACCGCGTGAGCCCAATGTACATAAGGCCTGCGCAAATCACAAAAGCATCTAAAGCAAAAAAGATCGATTTGGTTTGGCTATAGCTATTGATGCGCGACCACTCCCAAACACCAGCCGCTATCAAAATAAGCGTCAATGCATTGAATACGTTGGGAGAACCAAAAAACAAAGCTGGTAGCAGAATCGCCAATAAGACCACGGCTGTAATGATGCGTTTAATCAACATGTGCGTCTTTCAAAGTCGGCGTGACTTGCTCCGAGGTTTTGCCAAATCGGCGTTCGCGTCCACTATACGCGGCAATCGCGGCATCTAGCTCCGCGCTGTCAAAGTCTGGCCACCATTTGTTGGAAAAATAAAGCTCGGAATATGCCGCTTGCCACAGTAAAAAGTTACTCAACCGCTGCTCACCGCCTGTGCGGATGAATAGATCTGGATCAGGCACATGCGACAGTGCCAAGGCCTTATTTAAGCTATCTGGCGTAATAGCAGCACCGCTGGAAGCCACGCTGGATGCGGCTTGTGCGATATCCCAGCGTCCGCCATAGTTCAAGCAAACATTCAAAATAAGCTGCTCATTTGTAGCGGTTTTTTTCTCAGCATCCACCAAAGCGGCAACTAGTTTTGGTGATAAGGCCGAGCGATCACCGACAAAGTAAAGTCTCACACCATTGTCCGACAAGGCTTTAATTTCGCGCACTAAGGCCAAACCCAAAAGCTCCATCAAACCCGACACCTCATCCGCAGGACGATTCCAATTTTCAGAAGAAAATGCAAACACGGTCAGTACCCGCACACCACGAGTTCGACAGTCTTGAACACAATCACGCAGGGCGTCTACGCCTTGTTTATGACCTGCCAACCGAGGCAGAAATCGTTTTTTTGCCCACCTGCCATTGCCGTCCATAACAATGGCAATGTGGTGTGGAATGACTTTGGAGTCAGTCAATCAAACCGCCAAAATATCTTTTTCTTTGGCGGCAACAAGGGCATCTACCTCGTTGATTCGCGCATCGGTAAATTTTTGCACATCTACTTCACAGCGTTTTTGATCGTCTTCGGACGCTTCCTTGTCTTTCACCAGCTTCTTAACCGATTCATTTGCATCGCGGCGCAAATTACGTACGGCAATTTTGGCCGCTTCACCCTCGTTGCGCGCCAGCTTCGTCATCTCTTTGCGGCGCTCCTCAGACATCGGCGGCATGGGCACACGGATCAGGTCGCCCATGCTAGAAGGGTTCAATCCCAAATCGGATTCGCGAATCGCTTTTTCAATCTTCGGCCCCATTCCTTTTTCCCATGGCTGGATGCTGATGGTGCGTGAGTCGATCAAGGACAAATTCGCCACTTGCGACAGCGGCACAGGCGATCCGTAGTAATCGACCTGCACCGAATCCAGCATGGCAGGATTCGCACGTCCTGTACGGACTTTGGCTAAGTTACTTTTGAGCGCCTCAATGGATAAACCCATCTTGGTCGCAGCGTTGTGTTTGATGTCTTCAATGCTCATAATGATCTCTCTCTTTATGCTTTTAAACGGTCACCAGCGTGCCTTCGTCGCTACCCTCAACCACTCGCTTGAGTGCGCCGTGTTTAAAGATGGAAAACACTTTAATCGGTAATTTTTGATCGCGGCATAGCGCAAACGCAGCCGCATCCATCACGCCCAGATTGCGCGAAATCGCCTCATCAAATGTAATCGTGGCATAGCGCGTGGCATTTGGGTCTTTGGCTGGATCGGCGCTGTACACGCCGTCCACTTTGGTGGCTTTCAAAACTACCTCGGCACCGATTTCAGCGCCGCGCAGAGCTGCAGCCGTATCGGTTGTAAAAAATGGATTCCCTGTACCTGCGGCAAAAATCACGACCTTGCCCTCTTCCAGATATTGCAGCGCCTTAGGACGCACGTAAGGCTCGACGATCTGCTCAATCGCAATCGCAGACATCACACGGGCCGTCAGCCCTGCTTTATTCATGGTGTCACCCAGCGCAAGTGCGTTCATCACGGTTGCCAACATGCCCATGTAATCCGCTGTGGCGCGGTCCATGCCGACCGAACCACCTGCCACACCGCGGAAGATATTGCCTCCGCCAATGACGACCGCCACTTGAACACCCATACGCGTGATTTCTGCGATTTCTTCGACCATGCGGACGATGGTTGCGCGATTGATACCGAAGGCATCATCACCCATCAAGGCCTCACCTGAGAGTTTCAGCAAAATGCGTTTGTAAGGTTTTCCGCTAGTGGCTGGACTTGTCATGGTGCGCTCCTGTGTGCTTAAGTGAATTGAATTGTATTTTTAGATTATAAAAAAGGCGCATCGTGTGCGCCTTTTTTTGTGATTTCAGTAGCAGTTTTACTGACCTTTGGCAGCGGCCACTTGGGCAGCAACTTCAGCAGCAAAATCGTCCACTTTCTTCTCAATGCCTTCGCCCACCACGTACATGGTAAAGCCTGTCATCGTCGTGTTGACAGACTTGAGCATCGCTGCCACGGTCAGCTTATCGTTTTTCACGAAAGACTGATCGAACAAACTAACTTCTTTCAAGTACTTTTGAACCGAGCCTTCAATCATCTTGGTCGCGATTTCAGCAGGCTTGCCAGACTCGGCAGCCTTAATCGTTGCCACCGAGCGCTCTTTATCGATCAAGTTTTGTGGCACTTCGGCACTGGTCATCGACACAGGTTTCATCGCAGCAATGTGCATCGCAACATCTTTAGCAGCAACAGCATCGCCGGCATACTGCACCACCACGCCAATACGTGTGCCATGCAAGTAAGTTGCCAAGCTAGAACCTGTGTATCGCTGGAAGCGACGCAGACTCATGTTTTCGCCAATCTTGCCAATCAAACCACGGCGCACATCCTCAAGCGTCGGGCCAAAGCCGTCCAGTGTGTAAGGCAGTGCAGACAAAGCAGCGATATCGGCTGGATTGTGCTTAGCAATCAAATCGGCAGCCGCTTGGCAAAGTGCCAAGAAGCTGTCGTTTTTAGTCACGAAATCAGTTTCGCAGTTCACTTCTAGCATTGCGCCAGCATCGGCAGTCGTTGCAATCACAACCACGCCTTCAGCTGTCACGCGGCTAGCCGCTTTGCTGGCTTTGCTGCCCAGCTTAACGCGGAGCAACTCTTCAGCTTTTTCCATATCGCCAGCTGCTTCAGTCAAAGCTTTTTTGCACTCCATCATGGGAGCATCTGTTTTGGCGCGGAGTTCCGCGACCATGCTTGCTGTAATCATTGTCATTGTGGCAGTCCTTACTCAGTAACCTCAACGAACTCGTCAGCGCTCTCTGCCACAGCTGCAACGACTTCTTGAACGGCGTTTGCACGGCCAGCCAAAATAGCGTCAGCAATACCGCGAGCGTAGAGCTGCACAGCTTTCGATGAATCGTCGTTACCAGGGATCGGATAGGCAATGCCCACTGGCGAATGGTTGGTGTCAACCACGCCAATGACGGGAATGCCCAGTTTTGCGGCTTCTTGCAAAGCAATTTTGTGGTAGCCCACGTCAATCACGAAAATCGCGCTTGGCAATTCGTTCATATCTTGAATGCCACCAATGTCACGCTCAAGCTTGGCGATTTCGCGGCTGAAAGTGAGTTGTTCTTTTTTGCTGAGTGCATCAAGACCCGTTTCCATCTGAGCCTTCATGTCTTTCAGGCGTTTGATCGATGTTTTAACGGTTTTGAAGTTAGTCAGCATGCCACCGAGCCAACGTTGGCTCACAAAAGGCATACCAGCGCGTGCAGCTTCTTCAACGATGAATTCACGTGCTTGGCGCTTCGTGCCAACCATCAAAATCGTACCACGCTTAGCAGCCGTTTGGCTAGCAAATTTCATGGCGTCTTGGAACATCGGCAACGATTTTTCCAAATTAATGATGTGAATTTTGTTGCGATGACCGAAAATAAACGGAGCCATCTTAGGGTTCCAGAAACGTGTTTGGTGACCGAAATGGACACCCGCTTCCAGCATATCGCGCATGGATACTGACATAATAATTCCAATAAAATCAAAGGTTAAGGTCTAAAACAGATTCGAGTCTTATACCGAGCTAGTCGGCAAAAAACACCTTGAATGAATCCGTTTG
>JANPAS010000203.1:0-2599 GCA_031430035.1 Comamonadaceae bacterium
CCTCAAAGTACACCTTCGGCAGGCCATACCAGCTCTGGCTTACAAGCCGCATGGCTTGGTGATCCGCTCTGGTCTTGGCTTCCCAAGCATCGCCTTTTTCAGATGCCCCCACGATGCCTGCAACCATGCGCAGCGTGTCAAAAATTTCTTCAATGCTGCGCTGATTGGTAATCAACACTTGCAAGCCTGCACGGATGAGTTTGTTGGCAAGCTCGGCCTGCATGTCGGAAAAGCCAATCACGAGGTCGGGTTTAAGAGCCACGATTTGCTCAATCTTGCCGTCTAAAAAAGAGGCGATGCGCGGATGCGCATTCCGCACACCTTGTGGTCGCACCGTGTAGCCCGAGATTCCCACGATGCGGTGCTGCTCCCCCAGCAGGTAGAGCCACTCGGTGGTCTCTTCGGTTAGGCAGACGATGCGCTGGGGGCCACGGTTTTTGTTCATTTGAGACTCAGTTTACCGCTTGAGCGTTGCAGTTGCCCCGCTTTCTCAAGCGCTGCCAATGTTCTGTAAAGCGCCTCATGCGTCACGCCTAGCTCGCTAGCCAGTGTTTTGAGCCCAGAGCCCGCGTTGTATTCGCCTGATTGCCCTTCAGTCTCTATCAGATGAAGCAGCCGCTCGCGCACCGTCTTCATACTCATGCGTTCGCATTGGAAACGCAGATGCCTGATTTCGCGGTTGCACATGCCAATCCACCTTAGCGCGAATGCAGCGTCTTGTTGCAAACTGCTTAGCAAGGCTGACACGGGAACGCAAACAACAGTGGCCTCTGGTACCACATGCGCATCGCAGTGATAAACAGGAGATTGCAAGCTGGCCTCGCTGACAAAGCCGTGGCGCGTACGCTGTAGCACAACAGGGTCGCCTTGAACGCCGACGCGCTCTAGCGTAACCTCGCCCGTGAGCACAAAAAACATCCATTCTGGATGCTGGGCTACTTTAAAGAGATGCGAATTTCGCTTGAAATGCTCGACCTTGCACAGACTGTGTAGCGACTGTGGCAGCAGGGTTTGCAAATCTGGCGGAAGCTGAAAATTATTTTGTAGCATGTGATTTAAATCATATGCTATTAGGGCTGACACAAGGATACTGACTGCATGACATTTACAACTACACACCTTTCAACCGTACTGAGGTACGGCGGCATCAGCTTTATTGCGGGCGCTGTCAATCACGGCTTCTTTAGTGAATCGCGTTCGCTTTGGACGGCGGGTTTTGGCGTTTTGTTTTATCTACTTGGCGAGTGGCTAGAGATGCGCAATCAACCAGAAGCTGGCAAGACTTGGCGCGATGTGCTGGGGGTAGGCATTGTTTTCTCTATTGGGATTGGATTTTTTACGGGCGGTTTGCAGCACTTCCCAGACTCGCCAGACCGTAGTTTGTGGGTTGTTCCACTGGGTTTTGCTTTGAGCGTGATTGCCATGCACTTCATGGGTGGTACTGATACAGCCAACCGCAAAAACGTAGCGATTTATGGCTTGATTGCAACTGCCGTGGTGATGGCTGGTTCTGTGCTGGCTTGGCGCGTCTTGGACGGCTCCGCGCATGGGCATGGCGCCAGTGGCCACGCGCACGGCTCAGCGGCAAGTGCGCCAGTTGCAGCATCTGCATCTGTAGCGGCTAGCACACGCGAGATCACGATTGAAATGACAGATCACATGCGGTTTACACCCGATCAGTTGCAGGTCAAGCAGGGCGAGACGATTCGATTCACCGTAAAAAACTCGGGAAAGATGCGCCACGAATGGGTGATTGGTAACGAAAAAGAATTGGTGGAGCACGCAGCTGAGATGAAAAAGATGAAGGCGGGTTCGCACAAGCACGATATGGCCAATGCGATCTCGCTAGGCGCGGGCGAACAAGGGACGCTGACATGGACTTTTGATAAAGCAGAGCCGCTGGCGATGGCCTGTTTTGAGCCAGGGCATTACGAGGCAGGTATGCGCGGCGCGATTAACGTCACACCGAAATGATTAAGTTTTAACTAGGAGAGCATCATGGACATTCAAATCGAAAATCTCAAATGCGGCGGCTGCGCCAACACCATCTCCAAAGGGCTCAGCGCCATTGATGGTGTGACCGATGTGATCGTTCATAACGAGACCAATAGCGTGAGCATGAATGCAAGTGATGCTCTGCGCCCTGCGGTGCTCGACAAGTTGCGCTCAATGGGTTATCCAGAGGCAGGCAGCATTAGCGGCCTTGCGTCTGGTATCGCCACCGCCAAGTCGTATGTGAGCTGCGCGATTGGGCGAGTGACGTAATCAAGGTTGCGCAACGAGGTCGAGGCAGTGCACATAGTGCGGCTGCGTCATCAGCTCGTCCCACATGGCGCAGGGCGCTTGCGGGAGTAGTGCTAGGCGGCGCTCGTCGCTTATCTCGGATGCCTGCCAAGCCTTATCCAGTGTGGCTTGCAGGCCATTCAATAGCTCATCCACAGCTTCGCCGCCGTCAACGGACTGGTTGCACAGCAGCACCATATCGCAGCCCGCAGCTAGCGCCACACCTGCCGCCTCTGCGTAGGACACTTCTTTGCCGTCGATGAGCCGCGCGCCCGCCATGCTGAGGTCATCGCTAAAAATGGCACCTTGAAAATTG
>JANPAS010000204.1:0-15649 GCA_031430035.1 Comamonadaceae bacterium
CGCTACCACCACCATCTCACGACCGATACTGTTGGCAATTTTTGTGGTGACTTGATCTTGCAGGGCAAACAAATTGGTGAGTGCGCCATCAAATGTTTCGCTCCACAACTGTGCACCTGTTTGCGTATCGGCAAGCTGGGCGTTGATACGCATCTTGTCGCTGCTAGCCAACACACTGCCTTGCAGCACGAAGCGCACGCCCACTTCTTTGCCAACTTGTTGCGCCGTGACGGGCTTGTCTCTGTAGGTAAAAGCGGTTGCCGATGAAATCACAAACGCCTCGCGAATGCGTAACAAATCGGAAGTGATGCTGGTGGTCAGCCCATCGGCGATATAGCCTTTTTGCGAATCACCTGTTTGGTTGGCAAAGGGGAGCACGACCACTGATAAAGGACGAATGTTGGTAGCAGATGTTCCCGCCGAAGATGTGGGTGATACGTTACTCGCGACCGTTTGGTACGTGGTGTAGTAGCCGACCAAGCCACTCAGCACTGCACCCCCACCAGCAACAGCAACGATGATGCCTTTGGCATGATTTAGTTTCTCTAACCATTTATTCATGATTTTCCTTTTTATCAGGTTTCATCGTCCACCAAACAATTCCGACCAGTATCAACAAGGCCAGCAGCGATTCAAGCAAAATGAGCGTCATGTTGATTTCCTTGTTTCGATTCATTATTTATTGTGCTGCATGGATTGTCCCCTACAGCTATGCCCAAGACGCACTGGTAGAACCACCTACAACGATTCACCCCAACAGCCGCTGGATTGCCGCATCTTGGGATGATTTGACGGGTGCATTTGAGGACGACCCGCGCGAGGCAATATCTGCTTGGCTTGCCAGTTGCACTCGCCCGCAGCCCTTATGGCGAAAGGCCTGCAGTGAATTGTCTGCACTCAAAAATGCTGATTCAGAAGTTATCCGCATTTGGATGATGGGGCGGTTTCAACCGTACCGTATCGAACCGCTTGCGGGTAGCAGTACGGCTTCAAGCGCAGGCTTGCTGACTGGTTATTACGAGCCCGTTCTGCCTGCTAGGCGCGATGCTGACGATGTTTTTCGCTATCCGCTGTACCGTCTGCCTGCTGATTTGGAGCGCGGCGGCTCTACGCGCCCGTGGTTTACACGAGTTGACATCGATACGGCTGGAAGCCAAGCCCAGCAAGCCCTAGCGGGGCGTTCGATTGCTTATCTACAAAACCCATTAGATGCATTGGCGTTGCAAATTCAAGGCTCTGGGCAGTTGGATTTGGTGCAAGCGGATGGCACGCATCAGCGCATCCGTTTGGCTTTTGCTGGTAGCAACAACCAACCGTACAAGAGCGTGGGTGCGTGGCTGCGCGATACGCACGGCGTGCGCGATCTATCGTGGCCTGGCATTAAAAATTGGGCAGCTGCTAACCCTCAGCACATAGATCGTTTGATGTGGAGTAATCCGCGCGTCGTGTTTTTTAAGGAGCGGCCCGCTTCAAACGAAGGCCCTGTTGGTGCGCAGGGTGTGCCGCTCACTGCGGGGCGTTCGATTGCAGTTGACCCCAAAAGCTTGCCGTATGGCACGCCCGTGTGGTTGGTGTCTAGCGGCGCGAGTGTGAATCTCAAGCGCCTTGTGCTGGCGCAAGATACGGGTGCGGCGATTGTGGGTGCGGTCAGGGCAGATTACTATGTGGGCAGTGGGGACGAGGCGGGCGAGATTGCAGGCAGGCTCAAGCAAAATTTGCAAATGTGGGCGCTTTGGCCGAAATAATTTTTGACATTAATAACTAGGAGTTCATCATGACTAAGCGCAATCTATTTGCATTACTAGGAGCGTTCATTTTTAGCACTGCTGCGCTTGCGCAAACAAGCCCGCAGGGCAATACCAATAAGGCTTCCCAGCCTGCCAAACTAGTCATTCAAGTCAGCGATGCAGAGCCTGCCAAGTGGAATTTGGCATTGAATAACGCCAGAAACGTACAAGAAGAGTTGGGCGCAAAAAACGTGGAGATTGAAATCGTGGCTTACGGCCCTGGGCTTGGCATGCTTAAAAAAGATGCTGTGACGAGCGGCCGCGTGGACGAAGCCAGCTTAGCGGGCATCAAGGTGGTGGCGTGCGAAAACACTATGCGTAATCAAAAGCTGACGAAGTTAGATATTCATCCAGCTGCCAGTTATGCGCCGTCTGGCGTCGTGCAACTAATGCAGCGCCAATCGCAGGGCTGGTCGTACATCAGGCCTTAAACCACGTAGAACTTAATCGGAAACCGCGAGATTGTTGGGCTTTCTGCGTTCAATCGCAAACTTCAAGAGCGCCGCCGTGCGATAAACCCCATGCGCCATCTTGCCGTAAGGCAGCGTTAAAAACAGCGCCATCACTACGCCAAGATGCACGGCTAGCAAGAGCGGCATGGCGGCGGCATCGCGCCAAGCCAAGAGTACAAGTCCTGTTAGCGCCGTTAAAAACAAGAGGGCAACAAACCCCATGTCCATAGCTCTTGTAACGGGTGATCCTTGTAGGGGCAATTCGCCCTGAGCCTTATGGCGCTTGGACTGCAGCCATGCAAGGCCTGCCGTGCCAATCACCATAAGGCTTCCGCCAATAGTACCTAATACAACGGGTAAACTGGATAACGCATAAGGCGCCTTGAGTCCTAAAAAGTAGTGGTACAGCGTCGCCACACTGGTGGATGCAAAGCACAGCATGAAGCCGTAAAACGTGGCGTGATGAAAGCGCCTGCGCCAGTGTGTTGTTTGGTCGTCACCGTCCGTGCAGCCAAGTGCTTCTGCCGTGTTGTTGTTGCCATCCAGATATTTGAGCGTCAAGGCGTTGGTAGCAGTTTCCGCAATAGATGCACCCGCTGGCGAATCATTAGCTGCAACATCACGCCAAAACTGCCGCGCACCCAGCGCCATCGCGAGTAGTGCAAAACCAAACACCGAACCAAACACGATGGCCAGCAAGTTGTGCGGAAAGATGGCGTAGAAATTGGCATTCAAACCCGCTTTAAACAGCGAACCATTCATCCAGATGGTGAGCACTAAAAATAGTGCCAATCCAAACGCCAAGCTAAGCGCGACCGTGAGGCCGTTGTTTTTGTAGGCCTTGCCAAAAGCGGCTGGCCAAGCGTAGTCGGCATAGGTTTGTGCGCGTAGCTCGGCCATGGTGGCTGGCACATTGACGGCAAATTCGTGCGGCGGGGCGTACTGGCAAGCAGTCAAGCATGCGCCGCAGTTATGGCACAAGTTGGCAAGGTAATGCACATCGGCTTTGTCGAATGAGAGCCTGCGCGTCATGGCAGGAAACACCGCGCAAAAGCCTTCGCAATAACGGCAGGCGTTGCAAATGGTGAGGATGCGTGAGGCTTCGAGTTCTGACGCTGTGTCGGCCTTTGCCTGCGCGATAGTTTTTAAGATGTCATTCATACAGATGTTGTTTGTCGTCCCGCCTCGCGCCCAGCAATGCGCCCAAAGGCTGTGCCAATTGCCATGCCGATGCCTGCCAAGTAGCCTTTGCCCAGCACATTGCCCGCCATAATTTCGCCTGCAGCAAATAAGTTAAGGCTTGGCTTGCCGCCGAAGTGAACGCGAGTCTCCTCATCTACTTTCACGCCAAGATAGGTAAACGTCACGCCAGGCTTGAGTGCGAAGCCGTAGTACGGTGGTTTGTCTAGAGGCAGCGCCCAGTGGGTCTTGGCGGGAGTGAGTTCTTCTGTCAAGCAGTTGTCCTGCACCGTGTGGTCGAATTTGCCTATGCCTTTTGAGACAGAGCACGCGGCGTTGAAGGTGCTAACTGTGGCTTCTAGTTTGGCAGGATCAAGCCCTAATTTTGTGGCAAGCTCGGCTACCGTCTGAGCTTCTTCGCCAGCAAACACAGGCGGCATAAACCTGCCAATGGGTTTGCTGTCGATTAAGCAATAAGCCGTTTGACCGCGCTGCGCCGCCACAAAGCGTCCCCATAGCGCATAACGCTTAGGCCAAAAATCTTCACCTTCGTCATAAAACCTATTACCGTCTGTGTTCACGACAATGCCCAAACTTACGCAATCCACCCGCGTGGCGATGCCTCCGTCATACAGTGGAGCACGTGCATCAATGGCGACCATGTGCGCGGCTTTGGCATCGCTCACTTGGTCGCAGCCCATATCCAACAAGGCTTGCAAGAGAACGCCTTGGTTAAATTTTGTGCCACGAATCAAAAAATTATCGGCAGGGTGCTCGCCCCATTCGTTCTCGCCCCACGCCTCGCGAAGTGCCTCTCGGTTGCTCTCGAA
The DNA here is from genome assembly GCA_031430035.1 of Comamonadaceae bacterium. Lineage (GTDB taxonomy): Bacteria > Pseudomonadota > Gammaproteobacteria > Burkholderiales > Burkholderiaceae_C > JASGCK01. The sequence continues at coordinate 4,249 of JANPAS010000204.1, forward strand.
CCCGCCGCAGGCGACCACGCAGGTTTTTGCCTCGATTCGTTCAGTACCTACGTAAGCGGCTTTAAAAACACCATCCTCGATATCCAATTTGGTAACAGCAGCGTCGTACTTGATCTGCACGCCAAGCTGTTCAGCGCTACGGTAATAGGCGTTGACCAGCGCCTTGCCGCCACCTAAAAAGAACGCATTGGTTCTTGATAAATGCAGTGTGCCAGAGAGCGACCCTTGAAAGCGCACACCGTGTTTTTTCATCCAAGGGCGGCAAACGGATGACTCGCGCAGTGCGATACGCGCAAGGTGCTCATCAGTCAATCCGCCCGTGATTTTGAAGAGGTCTTGCCAATACTCTTCTTCAGGGTAAGCGTCTGTCAGCACATCCTGCGGTTCTTCATGCATGCAGCGCAGATTACGCGTGTGTACCGAGTTACCACCGCGCCACTCGCGTGGGGCAGACTCCAATAACAGGACGCTAGCGCCCGATTCGCTTGCCATCAAGGCTGCGCAGAGGGCAGCGTTGCCGCCGCCAATGACTAAAACGTCGATCATTGTGCTAATCGGACTTAATTTTTGCCTTAGCCACAATTTCTTTCCAAATCTTTTGCTCTGCGGCAATGAATTTGCCAAACTCTTCGGGCACCATACCGCCTCCAACTGCGTTGTCGTTGGCGAAGCGTTCGGTCACGCTGCTGGATTTGAGCGCTTTGAGGCACTCTTCTTGCAGGCGCTTAATGATGGCAGCTGGCACGCCCGCTGGGGCAATAATGCCGTACCACTGGCTGGTTTCAAAGTTATCCAATTTTTTACCTAATCCAAGCGCAGCGCTGCTTTCGGCAACGGTAGGCACATCGGGTAATGCAGGAATGCGTTTTTGCGTACCCACCGCAATGCAGCGCAATTTGCCGCTGCGAATGTGTGTGAGAAGCGCTGGCGTGCCTGCCGAAAAAGCCTGTGTGCGCCCAGCCAGTAAATCGGTCAGTGCTGGGCCTGTGCCTCGGTAAGGAATGTGCGTCATGAACATGCCCGTTTGCAGTTTTAGGTATTCCATCGCTAGGTGACCTGCACTGGCATTGCCAGCCGATGCGTAATTCAGTTTGCCTGGATTTTTACGCACATATTCCACAAATTCTTTCAAATTTTTAGCGGGAACATCAGGGTGAATCACAAAGAGGTTGGGTACTTTGGCGAGCAAGGTCACGGGAGTGAAATCTTTATTCACGTCATAACCAGAGTCGGGATAAATATATGGATTAACCGCAAGCGAGCCCACATGACCAAGAATAAGGGTATGCCCGTCAGGTACAGAGCGGGCTACATCTTGCATGGCGGGTACGCCGCCGCCGCCGCCTTTGTTTTCAACGTACACAGTTTGCCCCAGTTGTTTGGTGAGCTCCACTGCCACGGCTCGTGCCACAATCTCCGAGGTGCCGCCTGGTGCGAAGGGGGTGACGAAACGGATGGACTTGCTAGGCCATGCATTTTGTGCGAGGCTAGATGAAATATGGCTTCCCAGTATGGATGCGCCTGTAAGTGCCAATCCATGAGTTATAGCGGTGCGACGTGTGGTCATAGTTTTCTTTCGTTATTTATTCAGCCGTAATTTTCGCTTGTTGCACGACACGTTTCCACTTAATTAGCTCGCTAGCGACTAATTTTTTAAGCTCTTCGGGTGTGCTGCCTTCGACGTCGCCGCCTTGGTCTTCAATTTTTTTGATGACGTCTTTGTCTGCCAGCACTTTATTGAGTGCGGTGTTCAATTGCGTAACGATGGCTTTGGGCGTTTTGGCGGGGGCGAATAAACCATACCACTGCGTCACGTCTACGCCGTTCACGCCCAGCTCTTTCAAAGTAGGGACATCGGGCAAGACGCTAGAGCGTTTCCCGCCTGCAACCGCAATGGCGTTGAGCTTGCCAGCTTTGACATGGGGCACTGCTGAGAAAAGACCAGGAAAAGAGACTTGTGTTTGACCGCCAATCGTGTCGGTAATCGCTGGTGCTGCGCCTTTGTACGGGACGTGTGTCCAGTCCGCGCCCGTGTTTAGCTTGAAGAGCTCCGCTGCGAAGTGCGGGCCTGTACCAACGCCTGCAGAGGCATAGCTGACCTTACCCTTTTGCGCGATAAGTGCTTGCAAGAGTGCTTTGTTATTTGCCGCATTAAGCGATTGCGTCAAGTTGGGCGTAGCGACCATCAATATGGGCGAATAGGCGGTCAGTCCAATGGGTTCAAAGTCGGTGACAGGGTCGTATTTGAGCTTTTGCAGCGCAGGGTTTGTACTGTGCGTCGCAATATAGCCCCACATCAAAGTATGTCCGTCTGGCGCCGCCCTAGCGACGTGCTCAGCAGCAATTGCGCCACCTGCACCTGTCTTGTTATCAACCACCACACTCACGCCGAGCAATGTGCCTAGCTTGGCAGCAATGATTCGTGCCATTGAGTCGTTGCCTGCGCCTGCGGCAGTAGGCACAACGATGGTAATGGTCTTGTCTGGAAAGGCAAGCGCCGCTTTGCCTGCAAGCAAGCTGAGGGCTGTAAGGCCTATAGATAGTGCTCTGATGAAAGTTTTCATAAGTAAAAGTCTCCTTGCATGATTTTGCGCACGGTGCGAACCACCGAAGCACGGGTTAAAAAAACCTCTAAATGCGTGTTATCGGCTGGCGCAATGTGTGCGGCAATTTGGATCACCCCGCTGGGGTGCAGTACACGAATTTCTTGTTCGCCGATGAGCGGTTCATTGCTACTCGCGATCGTGCCGCGCATGGCAAGTGCGGTCGCAATGCCAATTGCGCCCGTAACTGCGTGCGAGGTGTGGCATTTTTTTGGCGTGAAATAGCGGGAGATGATTTCTGCTGGCGCATTGCCAGACGAGACCAGCACTGGCTTAGGCACCACGCTGGCGCTCACATCACCAAGCCCCATGCGCTCTCCTGCGATGCGTCGGATGTGCTCTAGGCGGGCTATGAGGCCGGGGATTGCATCGAGAACGGCGGCGGGCTCATCGCCTTGGATATTGGCGCTTAAAAATTCGCGGGCAATGTCGCTCGCCCGCATCAGCACCATGGTTTGCCCTGCAACGATGCAAGTGCATTCGATGCCATCAATCATCTCTCTGCGCTGACCTGTAGGGAAAATAGCAGCCTCACGCTCGGCCTCGTTTGCGTCCAGTTTGCCCCATGCGTCGGTAAAAGTCAGCAAGACGGGTGCTGCGGCTTCGCTCACGCCATCAATTTTGACGTCACGCTCGCTGCCCGAGTACTGGATCTTGCCGTTGGGCGTTTTGACAGTGACATCAATCCGTGCCCCCGTATTAACGTTGTGGACTTTGACGGTAGTTGTCTCACCTTGAATGGCGATCAAACCTTGCTCGATGGCAAACGGTGCCACGCCAGCCAACATGTTGCCGCAGTTGGGTTTGGTATCCACTGTTTGGCCTAGTACTGAAAGTTGGGCAAATAGGTAGTCGACTTCACAGTCGGGTCTTGTTGATTTCGACACGATGGCGACTTTGCTCGTCAAACTAGTGCCGCCGCCTAGCCCATTAATTTGCGTGGTATCCATAGAGCCAATGGCGCGAACGAGCACTCGGTCTCGTTCGGATACGCCGTCAGGCAACCATTCTTTTAAAAAGAACGGGCCACGCGATGTGCCGGCACGCATGAGTACGCAGGGAATAGTGGCGAGGGATGCCGTGTTTGTCATAAGGGGTGATTTTCTAGAGTAAGTTTGGCTTTGTCTAATGCATAATTTCGATGTATTGATGTGTTTTATCGAATAATAAAGGTGTTTATGGCTTTGAAATTTGATTTGGGTGATTTGCAGGCGTTTCGCAGTGTGTGCGATTTAGGCAGCTTTCGAGCAGCGGCCAGTGCGCTGCATTTGTCCCAGCCAGCGCTGAGCCGCCGAGTTGAAAAATTGGAAGAGGCGCTAGACGTTAAGCTGCTAGATAGAACGACAAGACGCGTTAATTTGACGGCCATTGGACGCGATTTTTCGCGCAAGTCACAAATCTTGCTTGACGACTTGGATGACATGCTTTTGGGTGTGAAGGATGTTGCGGCGACTCGGTTAGGTGAAGTTCGAGTAGCTTGTGTGCACTCGGTCGCTTGGTATTTTTTGCCTCGAATCTTGGCAACATTTGCAAAAACATACCCGCGTATTAGGGTTCGAGTGATGGATAGCGGCGCCAATGACGTGCTGACCAACGTAGCACAAGGCTATGCTGACTTTGGTATCAACCTTATGGGGCAGCATGAGGCCAACATTACATTTCAACCGTTATTGCAAGAGCGCTTTGTATTGGCTTGTTTGCGTGGGCATCCTTTGGCTGGCAAGACTAGTGTGCGGTGGGAAGACTTGAGTGGGTATCACCTCATCGGGCTAGATAAAAGTTCTGGTAACAGATTAATGCTGGATTTGGCTTTGGCTAAATTGCCTAATAGACCATCTACTTTTTTTGAGGCACTCCACGTTCAAAGCGTTTTGGGTATGGTTGAGGCGGGGATTGGTGTTGCGGCTGTGCCGCAGCTAGCGATGCCTGGGTCGGGGCATAAGCACTTAGTGGGCGTTCCTTTAATTGATCCCGTGGTCGAGCGCGAATTAGGCCTGCTGACAAAGCAGGGGCGCTCACTGACCCCTGCTGCCAAGGCGCTTTTTGATCTGTTAGTAGCCGCTCAAAAAGACGTGAAGACTTAAATCAGTCCTTCTGCCTTCATAGCCGCTTGCACGCCAGGACGCGCCGCCATGCGAGCGCGGAAGGCGGCGAGGTTAGTCAATCCGCTAATGTCAATTTTCATGGGGACAGTCCAGTTGCTCACCGTGAATAAGTAGCCATCGGCAACCGTGAAGTTGTCGCCCATCAGGTAGTTTTTGCCTGCTAATTGGCCATCTACATATTTAAGGCGCGAGGCAACTTTTTCGGCTGCAATCACTTTGTACTCGGCAGGCGTAGCAGGGTTGAATAGCGGGCTAAAGCCTTTGTGCAGTTCAGTGCCAATAAAAGTGAGCCACGATTGCATTTTGTAGCGCTCAATCGTGCCGTTTGCAGGCGCAAGATTTTTAGCAGGCACTTGGTCTGCAATCCACTGCACAATGGCGGGTCCTTCGGTGAGGCGCGTACCGTCATCTAGCTCCAGCAGCGGCACATAGCCTAGCGGGTTGATCGTGTAGTAGTCAGTGCCATCGGCTAAGGCATGCGTTTTGGTGCTTGCCAAAATAGCCGTGTGGGCTAAACCTGCTTCGTGCAGTGCAATGTGCGGGGAGAGTGAGCAGGCACCAGTGGAGTAATAGAGTTTCATGGGATGTCCTTTAACGTTGAAAATAGGCGTGCAAACAGCTACACGAGGAATGAATGTTACAGGCTTGCGCAGCGCGGGTTTCTACGTATATAATGAGTGGCTTTGCTAAACTTATCTATGTTTAATTCCACTGACGAAAAACCAGAAGAATTAGAGTTTAGAGCGCTAAGCAAGGCTGAGGCGGCTGTGGTGAAAGCTAGTAACCCGTCTTTGAATCCTTGGCGAGTAGTGGGGTGGCAGTTGATGGCTGTGCTGATGTTGGGGCTTTTGGCTCTGGCGTTCACGCAAAAGTGGTCGGTCGTGTGGTCAGCGGTTTGGGGTGGTCTCTGTGTTGTGATTCCCGCAGCAGTTTTTGCGCGCGGCATGATGAGTAGAGCTACTTTGTTGAATGCAGGGACGGCAACTGGAGGGTTTTTCCTCTGGGAGTTAGTAAAAATCGCACTGACTTTGGCGATGCTTTATGGATCAAGGCGTGTGATTGAAGATTTAAGCTGGCCCGCCATGTTGGTGGGGCTGGTGGTGACGATGAAGGTGTACTGGTTGGCTTTGCTTTGCAAGCCTACGGTCAGGCAAACGAAACATAATTAACGAAATTTAGATTTAAAGATTCTTAAAAATGGCTGCAACTTCAACAACTGGACCGACCGCTGGCGAATATATCGGTCACCACCTGACCCATTGGCAGTCGGGTAAACAAAACGGAATCATTGACTTCTCCGTTTTTAATATTGATTCACTCTTTTGGTCTATCACTTTGGGTGTTTTGGGTCTCTTTGTAATGTGGCGCGTTGCCCGTTCGGTGACTTCTGGTGTCCCGGGTCGTATGCAGGCCGCCGTTGAAATTCTTTTGGAGATGGTTGATACGCAAGCTAAGTCAATTGTTCATAACGCGACTTCGCGTAAGTTTGTCGGCCCTTTGGCCTTAACTGTTTTTATGTGGGTTTTCTTGCTCAATTCAATGGATTTTTTGCCAATCGACTTGTTTCACAAAATTTTCGAAGTGACAGGTCTCGATCACTCCATTCACTTCTTCCGTGTTGTGCCTACTGCGGATCTATCTAGCACGCTGGGTATGTCAACGGCGGTGTTGCTTGTTTGCCTCTATTACAACATCAAAATAAAAGGGCTCGGCGGCTGGGGTCACGAGATGATTAGCGCCCCGTTTGGTACGGTGCATCCAAAGCTTACTAATCCTATTTCATGGCTCTTGTTTGTCCTGATGTCGGTGCTAAACCTGGGTATGCAATTGATCGAATTCACGGCTAAAACAGTCTCCCACGGTATGCGACTGTTTGGCAATATGTATGCTGGCGAGTTGGTGTTCATGCTGATTGCACTTATGGGTGCGGTGGGTTTTGGCTCGGCAACTGGTATTGCACTGTGGTTTGGTCATGTGCTAGCTGGCACGGGCTGGGCGATTTTCCATATCATGATTGTTGCGCTACAAGCGTTTATTTTCATGATGTTGACCTTGGTGTACGTGGGGCAAGCCCATGACGCACATTGATTTTGTAGATTTTCTTTTTTCTTTAACTATCCATTCTTTTTAGGAGCTTCAAATGGAACACGTACTAGGTTTTGTCGCATTGGCAGCAGGTTTGATTATTGGTCTGGGCGCTGTGGGCGCTTGTATCGGTATCGGCATCATGGGTAGCAAGTATCTTGAGTCTGCTGCGCGCCAGCCAGAATTGATGAATGAACTGCAAACCAAGATGTTCTTGTTGGCTGGTCTGATCGACGCAGCTTTCTTGATCGGTGTTGGTATCGCGATGATGTTCGCGTTTGCTAACCCATTCGTGTTGGTTAAGTAACTATTAAAGAAAGGTGTTGTCGTGAGTATTAACGCAACATTCTTCGCGCAGCTAACCGTTCTGTTTATGTTGGTGCTCTTCACGATGAAATTCGTGTGGCCGCCCATCGTTGCAGCACTGGACGAGCGTGCGCTTAAGATCAAGTCTGGCTTAGACGCTGCTGACAACGCAAAATTAGAACTTGCTGCTGCTAACAAGCGCGTTGAGTCCGAGTTGGCGTCGTCACGCGGTGATGCGGCGAATCGCTTGGCAGATGCTGAGCGTCGCGCTCAAGTCATGGTTGAGGAAGCCAAGACTCGTGCGTCTGACGAGGGCGCCAAGATCATCGCTAGCGCGAAAGCCGAAGCACAAGCCCAAAGCGTGCAAGTGCGCGAAGCACTGCGTGAGCAGGTCGCCGCTCTTGCCGTTAAAGGCGCTGAGCAGATTTTGCGCCGCGAAGTCAACGCTACTGTCCATGCCGACCTTTTGGGTCAGCTTAAAAAAGAACTGTAAGAGAGCATCATGGCTGAAATTGCAACCATCGCGCGTCCGTATGCAGAAGCTTTGTATCAGGCATCAAAGTCTGATCTGGGCGCTACGCAAGTTTGGCTGAATAGCTTTGCAGCTGTGGCAGCAGACGCTGCGCTGCAGCAGTTTGCAGCAAGCCCAAAGGCAACGACTGCGCAAGTGATGGATCTTGTGCTATCGGTGTCTAAGGTTCAGGCTACACCTGCCGCGACTAATTTTTTGAGTGTGGTGGTTGAAAACGGCCGTTTGAATGCGCTTGGCGAAATCGCTGCGCAGTTCCAAAAACTCAAAAATACGGCTCAAGGCGTAAATGATGCTGTGATTTATAGCGCGTTTGCTATTGATGGCTCGGCGCTTGCAGACTTAGTGGCTTTGTTAGAGAAGCGCTTCGCACGAAAACTAAATAGCACCGTGGAAATTGATGAAAGTTTGATTGGTGGTGTGCGTGTGGTGGTAGGTGACGAGGTGCTCGACACATCGGTGCGCGCCCGCTTGGACCAAATGAAAGCGGCGCTGGTCGCTTAGGCGGCACAGAGACGTTGTTACGAATTTATTGAATTAAACAAAAGAAGGACGAGTCATGCAACTCAATTCCGCAGAAATCTCCCAGCAAATTAAGAGCAAGATCGAAGGCTTGACAGCTAATACCGATGTGCGTAACCAAGGTACGGTTGTGTCCGTGACCGACGGTATTGTGCGTATCCACGGCTTGTCTGACGTGATGCAAGGCGAGATGCTTGAGTTCCCTGCTGGTGCTGATGGTCAGCCATCGTTTGGCCTCGCGCTGAACTTGGAGCGTGACTCAGTCGGTGCCGTTATTTTGGGCGCTTACGAGCACATCTCTGAAGGCAATACCGTTAAGTGCACAGGCCGTATTTTGGAAGTGCCAGTGGGCCCTGAGCTGATTGGCCGCGTGGTCAATGCACTGGGTCAGCCAATCGACGGCAAAGGTCCTATTAATGCCAAGATGACTGATGTGATTGAAAAAGTGGCACCAGGCGTGATTGCCCGTAAATCGGTGGATCAGCCTTTGCAAACAGGTTTGAAATCCATTGACTCTATGGTGCCAGTTGGCCGTGGTCAACGCGAATTGATTATTGGTGACCGCCAAACAGGTAAAACGGCCGTTGCCATTGACGCCATCATTAACCAAAAAGGTCAAAACGTCACCTGCGTGTACGTGGCGATTGGTCAAAAAGCATCGTCCGTTAAAAACGTGGTTCGATCGCTTGAGCAAGCTGGCGCGATGGCTTACACCATTGTGGTGGCCGCGACGGCTTCTGAATCGGCTGCTATGCAGTATGTGTCGGCCTACTCGGGTTGCACGATGGGCGAATACTTCCGTGATCGCGGCGAAGACGCGCTGATTGTGTATGACGATTTATCCAAGCAAGCCGTGGCATATCGCCAAGTGTCTTTGTTGCTGCGCCGTCCACCAGGACGCGAAGCGTATCCTGGCGATGTGTTCTATCTACACAGCCGTTTGCTCGAGCGTGCATCACGCGTGAATGCTGACTACGTTGAAGCCTTCACCAAAGGTGCCGTTAAAGGTAAGACGGGTTCACTGACTGCTTTGCCAATCATTGAAACCCAAGCGGGTGACGTGTCGGCATTCGTGCCAACCAACGTGATCTCTATTACTGATGGCCAAATTTTCTTGGAAACATCACTGTTTAATGCGGGTATTCGTCCTGCGATTAACGCTGGTATTTCCGTGTCCCGCGTTGGCGGTGCAGCACAAACGAAGCTGATTAAAAACCTATCTGGTGGTATCCGTACCGATTTGGCGCAGTACCGTGAATTGGCTGCGTTTGCGCAGTTCGCATCTGACCTTGACGACGCTACCCGTAAGCAGCTCGATCGTGGTGCTCGCGTGACTGAACTCTTAAAGCAAGCCCAGTACAGCCCACAGTCCATCAGCATCATGGCTTCGACCTTGTTTGCGGTGAACAAAGGTTTTATGGACGATATCGAAGTCAGACAAGTCTTGGCATTCGAGTCGGGCATGCATAGCTATTTGAAAGACAAGCACGCACCGTTGCTTGCCAAATTGGAAGCTGCTAAAGCGATGGATAAGGACGCGGAAGCTGAATTGAACGGCGCGGTGGCAGCCTTCAAAAAGACTTTCGTTTAATTTCCCCTACCTAAGCACAAGGAGCCAACATGGCAGCAGGTAAGGAAATTAGAGGCAAGATCAAATCGGTGGAAAACACCAAGAAGATCACCAAGGCGATGGAAATGGTCGCTGCCTCCAAAATGCGCAAAGCGCAAGAACGAATGCGTGCGGCTCGCCCCTACAGCGAGAAGGTGCGCAACATTGCCGCGAACTTAGGTAAAGCCAATCCTGAGTACACACACGCTTTCATGAAAAACAACGACGCAAAGACGGCGGGTTTCATTGTGGTCACGACCGATAAAGGTTTGTGCGGCGGTATGAACACCAACATCTTGCGCGCAGTGACCAACAAAATCAAAGACTTGCAAACGGCAGGTGTCGGTACGCAAGCGGTGGCGATTGGTAATAAAGGTCTGGGATTTTTAAACCGCGTCGGTGCCAAAGTGGTGTCGCACGTGACGCAATTGGGCGACAAGCCGCATTTGGATGCGCTGATTGGCCCTACTAAGGTGCTGCTTGACGCTTATGCCAAAGGTGAAGTCAACGCCGTGTATCTTTGCTATACACGTTTCATCAATACGATGAAGCAAGAGCCGATCATCATGCAACTGTTGCCTTTGTCGGCAGCAACCATGGAGGCTCAAAGCAAAGAATCTGGCGGACATGCGTGGGACTATTTGTATGAGCCCGATGCACAAACCGTGATTGATGAACTCTTGGTTCGTTATACCGAGTCGTTGGTTTATCAAGCGTTGGCAGAGAACATGGCATCCGAGCAATCGGCGCGTATGGTGGCTATGAAATCGGCAACCGATAACGCAGGGGAAGTGATTGGCGAATTGAAGCTTGTGTACAACAAGACGCGTCAAGCCGCCATTACCAAAGAATTGTCAGAGATCGTCGCTGGTGCGGCGGCTGTTTAATTTAAATTGAAATTTAATTGCTGGAGCAAAAAATGAAAGCCCAAGGAAAAATCGTACAAGTGATCGGCGCCGTGGTTGATGTGGAATTTCCACGTAACCAGATGCCAAAGATTTATGATGCACTCAAAATGGAAGGCTCTGCGCTGACCTTGGAAGTGCAACAGCAATTAGGCGACGGTATCGTCCGCGCGATTGCGCTGGGTTCATCCGACGGTCTGCGCCGCGGCATCATGGTTTACAACACTGATGCATCGATCACCGTGCCTGTTGGCAAAGCAACACTCGGCCGCATCATGGACGTGCTTGGCACGCCCATTGACGAGCGTGGCCCTGTGGATCAAACGCAAACCGCTTCGATTCACCGTACAGCACCCACATATGACGAACTCAGTCCTTCGCAAGAATTGCTAGAAACAGGCATTAAGGTGATTGACCTCGTTTGCCCGTTTGCTAAAGGCGGAAAAGTTGGCTTGTTCGGCGGTGCTGGCGTGGGCAAGACCGTGAACATGATGGAGCTGATCAATAACATCGCTAAAGCACACAGTGGCTTGTCCGTGTTTGCAGGCGTGGGTGAGCGTACTCGCGAGGGGAATGACTTCTATCACGAGATGGCGGACTCTAAGGTTGTGGACTTAGACAATTTAGAGAACTCTAAAGTTGCCATGGTTTACGGCCAAATGAACGAGCCACCAGGCAACCGTTTGCGCGTGGCTTTGACGGGTTTGACGATTGCTGAGTCGTTCCGTGACGAAGGT
>JANPAS010000205.1:0-7399 GCA_031430035.1 Comamonadaceae bacterium
GTGGCCTTCAAGCTGGCTGCTGTACCGCCCGAAAATGTTCCCTTCATCTTACGAACACGACCCCGCACACGCGGCGCTGGAGCGCCAAAGCGCTTGGTCATTTCGGTTTGCAGCACCAGCATGCCAAGGTCAAAAGGAATCGAGTCAAAGCCGCACGAAAACACAATGCGTGCGCCGCTGGCCTTGGCGGCGGCTTCGTGCGCATCAATCATGTGGCGCATCCAAGCAGGCTCGCCGCACAGGTCCACATAATCCACGCCCGATTCGGCGCAGGCTTTGACCAGCTCATTGCCATAGAGTTGATACGGCCCCACGGTGGTCAATACCAATCGCGTGCGCGCCATGAGTGCGGCCAAGCTGGCTGAGTCGGCGCTGTCAGTCACCACCAAAGGCGTGTCAGCAGGTGCACCGACTTCGTCGCGCACGGCTGCCAGTTTGTCTAAGCTGCGACCACCCATCGCCCAGCGCAGGCCAGTGTCCTTGCGGGTCAGTAAATACTCGATCACCAAGCGGCCTGTAAAGCCCGTAGCGCCATGTACAACGATGTCGAATTCTTTTGTTTTTGTCATGTGGGTCTCCGATTGAAATGTAAGGTTCTATTTGTACTCTAAGAATAGGGAGGTGTTATCCTAGATTGAACGAGGAGGTAAAACCAAATGAATGACCCCAGTAAATTTTCGCAATGGTTAGATAAATTTAAACACATCAAGCACATCAAGGCCATCGTCGTGGCGCTGGCAGGCGGCGGCGCTGTTTTGAGTGGTTTGGTAGGCTATTGGACGACTTATCAAACCTTCAAGGATGGAGCGACACACTCCATCACGACTGCGGTACCCGCAAACAGATCTGCTCTGTCCATTTTGGTTTTGCCGTTTTCCAACCAAACAGGGGATGCGCAAAAAGCCTATATCGCCGATGCGCTGACCACCAGCATGACGTCGGACTTATCGCGCATTCGCGATGCCTACGTCATCCCTACTGCAACGGCGCTTATCTACAAAGATAAAGCGATGGCTGTGCAGCAAGTAGGCAAAGATGCCGGTGTGCGATTTGTGTTGCAAGGCGGCGTGCTCAGCAGTGGCGAGACCATACGCATTAGCGTCCAGCTTGCCGATACGCAAACGGGAGCGCAGTTGTGGAGTGATACTTTTACGGGTGAGGTGACAGATTTGTTTGCGCTGCAAGACAAGGTCACCACTGCGGTGGTCAATAGTATTGGTCGCGAAATGGTGGTGGTGGTAGCGCGCGAGAGTGAGACACGCAAGAGCTCGCCGAAGGCGGCTGATTTGATGCTTCGTGCACGGGCAATGTTTTTGCAACCGCAGTCACTTAAAAACCTTCAGCAAATCGAGGAGTGGTATCGCCAGGTGCTGGTGCTAGAGCCGAATAATGCTGGCGCGATATTTGGACTGGGGCGGGCATTAACACTACAGGCGTTTAATTTTGGACGTCAACTCACCCCAGAAGTCAAAGAACAGAAGTTTTCGGAAGGGCGCGAACTCAATTTAAAAAGTAAAGAGCTTGACCCTAATAATCCAAACATTTACGCGATGTTTTCTTTGTATGCTGTCACGCATAACGACTACGATGGACATCTACGCGGATCTGAAAATTGGCTCACTTTGGATCCAAAAAATCCAATGGCGTATAACTTTGTTGCAAACGCGCTTCTCAATGGTGGCAAGCCTAAACCAGCGATTGCACTTCTCAATCAGGCAGTTAGTATGGACACAAAACATACGCCTGAACAAATATTGTTCGGCATGAATCGTGCGCATTTCATCTTGGGTGACAATGATGCGGCGATCGCATGGGGGCAGAAGGCGTTAGAGGCAAATAGGCAGCTGACAGATACATACCCCTATTTGGCAATGGCCTATGCTCTTAAAGGAGACGATGCCAAAGCACGCGCTACGGTAGCTGATTTGTTAAAAATTAATCCCAACTTTAAATTGACGGAATTTAGAAAACCGATGCCCTCATCGCCCGCTGCGTACAAGGAGTGGTTTGAGAAGAAGTACCTGCCAGCGGCTCGCAAAGCAGGATTGCCAGAGTAAAGAGATATTCTTTACCGAAGGAATATGGTGGAGCTGGGGGGATTTGAACCCCCGTCCGCAAGACTTTTTCGCACAGTTCTACATGTTTAGTCGTCTGATTTAGATCTCGCTTACCTTGTCGCGCAGCAACACGCTACAGGGTTCGCCAGCGTCCTATTTTCTCAACCACATCTAAGGCGCCCAGATGTGATCCAGCCGATAAGAATGACTCCACAGCCTGGACGATTTATTGCTAAATCACCCTTGCCCAGCCCATCGGCCTGCTGTTGTAGAGCTCACAAGCAATTAAGCTGCGAGTGCGAAACGTTCGTCGTTTGCAGTTAGTTTTTTGAATCGATTTTTACGAGCGTGAATCAAGCTCGACATGCCCTGCTGCGCGTCCGTACTCACGTCGAAACCAGTGCAGCCCCAGAAGGTTGATTCTAAGGGACAACCCCTTTGTCCGCTCATGCGGACATTTCCCCTACTTCGCAGGGGCAACCAAAACCATGGTTCTGGACTTGGTCGCCCCTATGCAATAGGGGAGATGCCCGAAGGGCAGAGGGGTCAGACCCCAGCAAGCGCTGCGTTAAACGTCGCGCTTGGACGCATGATCGCCGCCATCTTGGCAGGATCGGGCATGTAGTAGCCACCAATATCGACGGGCTTGCCTTGCACGGCGTTTAGCTCATCAACAATTTTTTGCTCGTTGGTTGCCAACGCTTTGGCTAGTGGTGCAAAGTGCGCTGCCAGCGCTGCGTCCTCGGTCTGCGCGGCCAAGGCTTCAGCCCAGTACATGGCAAGATAGAAGTGGCTGCCGCGGTTGTCCAATTGGCCTGTGCGTGTTTTTGGCCCTTTGTCGAGCTCTAACAATTTGCCAGTGGCTGCATCCAAGGTTTTGGCCAATAAGACGGCTTTGGTGTTACCCGTTTTGATGCCCAAATCTTCCATACTGACGGCCAGTGCCAAGAACTCACCCAAGCTATCCCAGCGCAGGTGATTCTCTTCCACCAGTTGCTGCACATGCTTAGGCGCAGAACCACCCGCGCCCGTTTCGTACATGCCGCCGCCAGCCATCAGGGGCACGATGGACAGCATCTTGGCGCTGGTACCCAGCTCCATGATCGGGAAGAGGTCGGTCAGGTAGTCGCGCAGGATGTTGCCTGTGGCCGAAATGGTGTCTAGACCACGTGCCACCCGCTCTAGCGTAAAGCGCATGGCGCGCACTTGGCTCATGATTTGGATATCGAGTCCTGCTGTGTTGTGCTCGTGCAAATACATCTTGACCTTGGTAATGAGCTGCGCTTCGTGCGGACGGTATTGATCTAACCAAAACACCACAGGCATGCCTGAGTTACGCGCGCGCGTGACGGCCAGCTTGACCCAGTCGCGAATCGCGGCATCTTTGACTTGGCACATGCGCCAGATGTCGCCCGTTTCAACTTCTTCACTGAGCAGTACTTCGCCTGTAGCGATATCCACGATGTTGGCGGTGCCGCCTTCCGTGAGTTCAAACGTCTTGTCGTGTGAGCCGTATTCTTCGGCTTGCTGTGCCATCAATCCTACGTTGGGTACGGTGCCCATGGTTTTAGGATCGAACGCGCCGTGCCATTTGCAAAAATTAATGATCTCTTGGTAAATGCGGGCAAAAGTGGATTCAGGCATCACGGCCTTCACGTCTTTCAGGCGACCATCTGCACCCCACATCTTGCCGCCGTTTCTAATCATGGCGGGCATGGAGGCATCCACAATCACATCGTTGGGCGAATGGAAGTTGGTGATGCCTTTGGCGGAATCGACCATGGCGAGCTCTGGACGGCCTTCGTGGCAAGCGTGCAAATCGCGCTTGATTTCGTCTTGCTTGGACTGGGGCAGCGTTGCGATCTTGTTGTAAAGATCAACCATCCCGTTATTGACATTGACACCTAATTGGTCAAAGAGCTTGCCGTGCTTGTCAAAAGCATCTTTGTAAAAAATCTTGACGCAATGACCAAACACGATGGGGTGCGAGACCTTCATCATGGTGGCTTTGACGTGCAGCGAGAACATCACGCCTGTGTCGTAAGCGTCCTCAATTTCTTTGGTGTAGAACTCGACGAGCGCTTTTTTGCTCATGTACATGCTGTCGATCACTTCGCGGTCTAACAGCGATACTTTTTCTTTGAGCACAATGGTTTTGCCGCCCGTCGTCACCAGCTCCATACGCACGTCACGTGCGCGGTCTAGCGTCATGGATTTTTCGCCGTGATAGAAATCGCCCGCGTGCATGTGTGAGACGTGCGAGCGCGAGGCTTGGCTCCAATCGGCCATGCTGTGCGGATTTTTGCGGGCGTACTCTTTAACCGCCTTAGGTGCGCGGCGGTCGGAGTTACCCTCGCGAAGCACAGGGTTGACGGCACTGCCCACGCAGCGGTTGTATTTAGCGCGAATGGCTTTTTCCTCGTCTGTTTTAGGCGTTTCTGGATAGTCAGGAATGGCGTAGCCCTTGCCTTGCAGCTCTTTAATGGCGCTCATCAATTGGCCCACCGAGGCACTGATGTTTGGCAATTTGATGATGTTGGTGCTGGCCAAGTGCGTTAGTTTGCCCAGTTCGGCTAAGGTATCAGGCACTTTTTGCTCGGGCTTTAAGCACTCAGGAAACTGCGCCAACGCACGTGCGGCTACCGAGATGTCGCTCTCGGCCACTTCAATCCCCGCAGGCGCAGCAAAGGTGCGGATGATGGGCAAGAGTGAGCTGGTGGCCAGCAAGGGGGCTTCGTCTGTAAGTGTGTAGATGATTTTTGATTTGCTGGCAGCCATGACGATCCTAAGAATGGTGAAATTGAGATGCCCTATTTTATCTGTTCTCGCGACTAGACTCCTATATATGACAAATGACTCAACTTCTTTGCGTGTTGCCGTGATCTTTGCAGCCGCCGTCGCTGTGGTCAACGGCTTTGGCCGCTTCGCGTATGCACTCCTCTTGCCTGTGATGCGAGATGATTTGCACTGGGACTATGCGCTGTCAGGTTGGCTCAACACGGCTAACTCGGCGGGCTATGGCATTGGCGCTTTGCTTGGGATGATGCTTCTAGTCCGCACCCGGCCAGCGCTCTTATTTGTATGGGGGCTAGCGATTGCGGTAGCGACCCTGCTCTTGTGCGGGCTCACACGCGAGTTGCCCACCATGATGTTTTTACGCTTCCTTTGCGGCGTCGGTTCGGCATGGGTATTTGCTTGCGGTGGCGCTTTGATTGCGGCCAAGTACAGCAGTGACCCCGCCAAGTCCGCTTCCGCTATTGCCATTTATTACGCAGGCGGCGGCCTTGGGATTGCGACCAGTGGCTTACTCATCTATCCTGTGCTAAACCAAGACTGGACGTGGCCTCTAGGCTGGTTGGCGCTTGGCGTGGCAGGTTTGATTTTGTCACTGTGGCCAGCAAAACTGGCGCTGCAAATTGGCGGAGCGTCCAGCTTAAAAAATAACGAGTCCATGCCACGCAGACGCTTTCAAATCATTAGCTGGGCATACTTTCTCTTTGGTGTGGGCTACATCGTCTACCTGACGTTTGTGGTGGCGTGGCTGCGTGAGATGCGGCTAGGTAACAGCGCCGCCACACTGGTTTGGTTGGTGCTAGGCGTCGCCTGCATGGCCTCGGGCTATGTGTGGAAGGGCGTGATGGCGCGTTGGCAGCCGACCACCACCTTCGCCGCTGCCACGCTGTGCACGGCGCTGGGGACGGCTCTGCCATTGGTTTCCCAGAGCATCCCCGTCTTACTCATCTCCGCCGTACTGGTTGGCGGCTCGTTCTTTATGGCGCCAGGTGCCATGATGGCACTGGCCAGGCAGACCCTGCCGCAAAACCTATGGGCAAAAGCCATGAACTTCTTTACCATGATTTTTGCGGTTGGCCAAGCGGCTGGCCCCGTGGCAGCTGGTTGGATCGCCGACACCTATGGCATGAATGCGGCAATGGCGGCGGGCGCTGGTGTGCTGGTACTTGCGGCGGGTTTGGCTTACAGCAGTGCCAGTAGATCAAGAGGCTGATGCAGCACGTGATCTGCCCCCCAAGTCGCAAGTTCATGCTCACCCTCGTATCCCCACGTTACGGCGATGGTCGTCATGCCTGCGGCGCGGCCTGCATCAATGTCGCGCTTGTCGTCACCTAAATACCAACAATGCGCAGGGTCGATGCCCTGCAGGCCAATCCCAGCATGGTCTGCGAGCCGATGATTCGTTAATCGACAGGCCTCCAAAAGTGGCGCTGGATGTGGTTTGGCGTGAGGCGTGGTGTCTCCACTCACGACGGCGCAGCAGCCTTGCAGTACGGGCATCAGTGCAACGAGCGGATCGGTAAAGCGTTTGGACTTGTTGGTCACGATACCCCACAGGATGCCGCGCGCCTCAAGGCCTCGCAGCATCTCGGCAACACCAACAAATGCAAAAGTGCGGGCATCTGCAGCACCAATCGAGGCTTCGTAATTGCTAAAAAACTCTTCGCGAAAAGTTAAAAAATCAGCGTGATCGGGAGTCATATCAAATGCGATTTTGAGCATTCCACGTGCGCCTGCGCCTGCCATCGGACGATAGAGCGCGTCTGGTAATGAGGGCATGCCGCGATCACGCCGCATCTTGTCAGCGGCAGCACCTAGGTCAGGCGCGCTGTCGATGAGCGTACCGTCTAAGTCAAAAAAGATCGCAGCTGGTTTTGAGAGTTGTTTCGCATTGCTCATGCTTTTTGCGTCGCAATCATGTAGTTCACACTTGTGTCATCGTTTAGTGCGTAGCGCTGTGTCATCGGGCTGTAGCCCAATCCCCGTGCGGCCTGCGAGGCAAGACCATTTGTCCGAGCCCAGCGCATCAGTTCGGCGGGTTGGATGAATTTGGCGTATTCGTGCGTGCCGCGCGGGATGAGTCCGAGTACGTATTCCGCACCCACAATCGCCGACGCGAACGATTGCAAATTGCGATTAATGGTGGAAAAAAACACCCAGCCGTTTGGCTTGACGAGTGTCGCGCAAGCCACCACGATGGCAGCAGGATCGGGTACATGTTCTAGCATCTCCATGCAGGTCACCACATCAAACGATGCGGGCGATTCCTCTGCCAACGCCTCTGCACTGATCTCACGATAGCTTACGCTGGGTGTGCCAGCTTCTAGTGCGTGCAATTGTGCAATTTGCAATGATTCGCGGCCAAGATCGATACCCAAGACCGAGCCTCCATCCTCATTCGCCGTGGCCGTGCGAGCCATGCTGTCGGCAAGAATACCGCCGCCGCAGCCCACGTCCAGTATGCGTTTTCCCCTTAGAGAAGCAATAGAGTCAATCCAATCTAGACGTAATGGGTTGATGGTGTGCAGTGCGCCAAATGAGCGACTGCT
>JANPAS010000206.1:0-16754 GCA_031430035.1 Comamonadaceae bacterium
GTGAGGCGATTGAAGACGGCATGGGCGCAGTCGCTGCGGCGAAGGCGCGTTTAGAAGAAGTCTATGTAGCCTACGGCGCAGAAGACGCGGATTTTGACGCGCTGGCCGCCGAGCAAGCTGAGCTGGAAGCCATTATTGGCACGGACTCTGGCGACAGCGAGCACCAGCTAGAGATTGCTGCCGATGCGCTTAATTTGCCACCGTGGGATGCCGTAGTGGGCGTTCTCTCGGGCGGTGAAAAACGCCGTGTCGCGCTGTGCCGTTTGCTTCTGTCTAAGCCCGATATGTTGTTACTCGACGAGCCCACCAATCACTTGGATGCGGAATCCGTCGATTGGCTGGAGCAGTTCCTTCAGCGTTACGCAGGCACCGTGGTGGCGATCACCCATGACCGTTATTTCTTGGACAACGCGGCAGAGTGGATTTTGGAGCTGGACCGCGGTAGCGGTATTCCTTGGAAGGGCAATTACTCCAGCTGGCTCGACCAAAAAGGCAATCGCTTGGCGCAAGAGCAAAAGGGCGAGGAAGCTCGTGCTAAGGCGCTGAAGAAGGAGCTAGAGTGGGTTCGTCAAAACCCCAAAGGTCGCCAAGCCAAGAGTAAATCTCGTTTGGCACGCTTCGAAGAGTTGTCGGATCACGACTACCAAAAACGTAATGAAACGCAGGAGATTTTTATCCCTGTGGCCGAGCGTTTGGGCAATGAAGTGATTGAGTTTAAAAACGTCACCAAATCCTTTGGCGACCGCGTGCTGATTGACGACTTGTCGTTCAAAGTGCCTGCGGGCGCGATTGTCGGCATCATTGGCCCGAACGGTGCGGGTAAGTCCACGCTGTTCAAAATGATTGCGGGCAAAGAGACGCCTGATAGCGGCGAAGTGGCAATTGGCAAGACGGCGAAGTTGGCGTTTGTCGATCAAACCCGTGACGACTTATCGGGTGATAAAACCGTGTGGGAAGAAATTTCTGGCGGCTTGGATATGCTGCAAATTGGCAAGTTCACCGTGGCCAGCCGTGCATACTGCGGCCGCTTTAACTTCAACGGCGGTGATCAGCAAAAGCGTGTTGGTAGCCTCTCGGGCGGTGAGCGCGGGCGTTTGCACATGGCCAAAACTTTGATTGAAGGCGGCAACGTCTTGCTGCTGGATGAGCCATCCAATGACTTGGACGTGGAAACATTGCGCTCGTTAGAAGACGCATTGCTAGAGTTTGCAGGCAGCGTGATGGTGATTAGCCATGACCGCTGGTTCTTAGACCGTATCGCCACGCACATCTTGGCGTGCGAGGGCAATAGCCAGTGGACGTTCTTTGATGGCAACTATCAAGAGTACGAAGCCGACAAGAAGAAACGTTTGGGCGAGGAGGGCGCACGTCCGAAACGTGCCCGCTTTAAAGCGCTCAAATAAATAGGAAATAGGCTTTGAAATAAAGATTGGATTTATATGCAGCAATATTTTGTTCGATTCGTTGTGATTTCTTTGGCCTGCCTATTGGCAGCTTGCACCTCCCCTTGGGGCGGCGATGTGGGATGTTTGACTTTGGCCAGCTATCCCGAGCGTATTGATTGCCAAGCTCAGAGTCATCGCACGATATCGGCGGATGAAGCGTTGCGCCGCAAAGCACCGACTGCAATTGAAAAGCCGACGGATGCAGCCGATCCACTTTGCTATACAAAAGCAGGCGCAGGCGAGAAGCCTTGCGCCAAATAATTAAGAAGAGCTATGTTAGACATCAATCAACTTCGTAAAGATTTGCCGA
The DNA here is from genome assembly GCA_031430035.1 of Comamonadaceae bacterium. GTDB lineage: Bacteria > Pseudomonadota > Gammaproteobacteria > Burkholderiales > Burkholderiaceae_C > JASGCK01. The sequence goes on from JANPAS010000206.1 coordinate 1,756, forward strand.
CCGTTATCGCGGCACTGCAAAAGCGCAAGAATCCGCAAGCGTTTTTGGATGTGGAGAAATTCGCGGCGTTAGAAGCAGAACGCAAAACGATTCAGGTGCGCAGCGAAGAGTTGCAAGCCAAGAGGAATGCGGCCTCTAAGCAAGTTGGGCAATTGAAAGGCGCTGCTGCCAAAGGCGATGCTGCGGCTAGTGGCCAGGCCGATAGCCTGATGGCAGAAGTCGCGAACATGAAGATTGAGATGGAGCAAGCGTCCGCTCGTACTGATGCTGTGCAAGCGAAAATTGCGGAAATGCTTTTGGCTGTGCCGAATCTGCCGCACGAGTTTGTCCCTGTGGGCGTGGATGAGCATGGCAACGTGGAGCTGCGCAAATGGGCACCTGCTGGCACAGGCGCAAGCCCCGTCCCGCTTGGCTTCCCAGCCAAAGATCACGTCGATTTAGGCGAGCCGCTGGGACTTGATTTTGAAATGGGCGTCAAGCTGACGGGCTCACGCTTTACGGTGATGAAGGGCGGTATTGCTAAGTTACACCGCGCACTCGCGCAGTTCATGCTGGACCTGCAAACCGAACAGCACGGTTACACCGAGTGCTATACGCCCTATATCGTGAATGCCGAGACGCTCAAAGGCACAGGGCAACTACCTAAGTTTGAAGGCGATTTGTTTGCCGCAAAAAAAGGTGGGCAAGACGCTGTTGGCGAAGAGGGTTTGTATTTGATTCCTACCTCCGAAGTCACGCTCACCAACTTCGTGCGCGATGTGGTGGTAGCTGAATCCGACTTGCCCATCAAATTGACCGCACACACACCATGCTTCCGCTCCGAGGCGGGCAGCTACGGGCGCGACACACGCGGCATGATTCGTCAGCATCAGTTTGACAAAGTCGAGATGGTGCAAATCGTCCATCCCGATAAGAGCTACGCGGCGTTAGAAGAAATGACGGGTCACGCCGAAGCCGTGCTGCAAAAACTGGGCTTGCCTTACCGCGTGATGCTGCTGTGCACAGGCGACATGGGCTTTGGCGCTGCCAAGACGCACGATTTAGAGGTGTGGCTGCCCGCGCAAAATGCCTACCGCGAGATTAGTTCAGTCAGCAATTGCGAAGCGTTTCAAGCGCGCCGTTTGCAAGCGCGATTTAAAAATGCGCAAGGCAAGAACGAACACGTGCATACGCTGAATGGCTCAGGGCTTGCGGTCGGTCGTACGCTGGTAGCGGTGCTGGAGAACTATCAAAACGCGGACGGCTCCATCACAGTGCCTGAAGCCTTGCGTCCTTACATGGGCGGGCTCGGTACTCTCGCGGTAAAATAAGAATCACGGAGAAGTGGCAGAGTGGCCGAATGTACCTGATTCGAAATCAGGCGTACCGCAAGGTACCGTGGGTTCGAATCCCACCTTCTCCGCCAATCTCATTTAAGGCGGATCTCATGTTTAAAACTATCGCTATCACGTTGTCGGCTGCGGTTTGCATTGCAGCAAATGCGCAAACATTTCCTACCAAAGCCATCAAAATTGTGGTGCCAAATGCCGCAGGTGGTGCGGCGGACATTACCTCGCGCGAGGTGGGGCAAAAGCTCTCCGAAGCCTTTGGTAGCGCCGTCATTGTTGAAAACAAACCGAGTGCAGGCGGCATCGTGGCGGGCGATTTGGTTGCTAAAGCCACACCCGATGGGCACACGCTGTTGCTTGTCTCTAGCGGCACAGCGGTGAGCGCGGCGCTCTTTAAATCGCTGCCGTTTGATACGCTCAAAGACTTTACACCTGTCTCGAAGCTCGCTTCTTTTGATCTGGTCATTGCCTCGTCGGATCGTGGACGCTTCAATACGCTCGCGGATGTTATTTCTTATGCTAAAGCCAATCCTGGCAAGCTCAACATCGGTACACCGCAAATCGGTTCGACGCAAAACTTAGCAGCAGAACTCTTTAAAGCTACGGCTGGCATTGAGGCGCAGCTGGTGCCCTTTAACGGTACACCGCCCGTGATCTCGGCTTTGCGCGGTGGTGAGATCGACATCATGGTGGAGATTTTGGGACCACTTGTCACCCAGTTCAATGCTAAAACTTTGCGTCCACTTGCCATCATGAGTGACAAGCGCACGCCTCAGTTTGCGGATGTACCAACGGTGCGCGAGAGTGGCGGTTCGCTTTCTAGTTTTAGCGCGGCTTCATGGAATGGCTTTGCTGCCCCTGCCAAAACGCCTAAAGAGGTGGTGCTCAAGTTGAACGCTGAAATTCAAAAAGCACTTAAAAATCCAGATGTCATCAAGCGCCTTGAGGCTTTGCAATTGCATGCTCAAGGCAGCACGCCCGAGGCTTTGGGTGAACTGCTCGCCTCTGATATCAAGCGCTGGGGTGATGTGATTTCTCGCGCCAAGATTGCTAAGCAGTAAATCGATACAAGTGAAGCGCTTGGTCCGTGAACTTATCGATTGAGTCTTTCGAGCACTTTGTTCAAACCCGCCAGCATGAAGCTGCTGGTAAGGCCTTGTTTGACTTGCTCTACAGCATGGACAACAACGCAGGGACGATGGATGCCATTGCTTGTCTCGTGCCGGCTTCATCTGCTGTGCCACGGGAGCTACATCTTTGTGAGCGTATCGCCTCAGCTACTTCCCGCTTATTTTTAGACGAAACGTTTACCCTGTCACCACAAGGCTTTATGCAGTTGATCTGTGTGCAGCGGTGGCTCAGTTTGATTTATGGTTGTACTGCGCAGCGTCATGCCGATCACGTGATTCGAACCTTGTGCGGTGTTAACAGCACGGCACCAGATTTTTCTATTCCTGATAGCCAACTCACCAAGTGTGTGTTTTTAATCACGGTGGAGTCAGAGCTTCCGCTCAATCTCGATCAGCTGTGGACACAAAATCAAACGCTTGCTGCGTCATTGTTTTTTGCATGGCTCTCAACTAACGTGATGGCGTCGCCCGCCGCGCATCAAAAGCGCGAAACCTTGCTGGCGTGGTGGCCACAGCGGATGCTGGAAGCCGCGGATTTTTCTAATTGGCCGCTACCCGTGCTGCATCAGGTGTATATGTTATGCAGTTATGGATTTTTGGATACGCGGCACGCCATTAAAAAATCGCTGAATGCCCTGATCCGTCAGCATTTGGTGGCGCGCGGACTTGGTGATTTAGTGGTTGTTAAACGACTGAAGGGCAAGCCTGTGCTGATGGTGGTGACGGAGTGGTTCTCGCCAGGCTTTGCGGTGTACCGCACGCATTCGATGACGTTGCGTGCCCTCAAAGATAAATTCCATCTCATTGGCGTGGGGCCTCGCTCGGGTGCTAACGAGGTGGGACAAGCTGTGTTTGACGAATTTCATGAAACGCCTGAGGGTGATGTCTTAGGTGTAGTGGCGTTTACGCGCGAACTGGCAAGTCGGCTGAAACCTAGCATCGTTTATCACTTGGGTGTGGGCATGTTCCCGCATACGGTCTATCTATCCAATATCCGTCTCGCACCCATTCAAATGGTGTCTAACGGGCACGGCGCATCCACGTTTTCACCACAGATGGATTACTTCATTACAGATGAGGGCTACATCAGCGGACAAGCCGCGTTTGGCGAAACTATTTTGCCCATGCCAGCCAACGTGATGCAGATGATTCCCAATGTGGACACGCCAGATGAACTTTTAAAACAAGTCCTGCGCGTACCAAGGCCAAGGCCTAGTGTGGTGCGCATTGCGATTGCTGCTGCGATCATCAAAATCAACCCTGTCTTTATGGGTGTGTTGCGTACGATTGCCGAGCGCTCCGAGGCAGAGGGATTGCCGCTTGAATTTCACTTTCCGATGGCGCAAGCTGTAGGGCCGCTGTATCAACGCGTCCGTGCCGAAATTGAAACACAGTTGGATGACGGCTTCAAACGCCGTGCGTTCGTTTATCCGCATCAAAAATATACCGAGTACATGCGCATCATTTCCGACTGCGATATGTTTATTAACCCCTTCCCATATGGCAATACCAATGGCCTTGCGGATATGGCACTCTTGGGGATGCCTGGTATTTGCAAAGCGGGCCCTGAACTTGCAGAGCACATTGATGTGGGCATGTTCGAACGTATCGGTCTGCCCGATTGGTGTGTGGCTTGGACGATCGATGATTACATGGCGGCTACGCTGCGCATGGCGCATAACCATCACGAGCGATTGATGCTCGCCAAACAACTCATTGAAGGTAAGGCGTATAGCCGCCTGAATGAAAATCAAACGCCTGAAGTGATGGGCGAGATGTTGCTGAAGCTGTGCCGGGGTTGAACCCCAGTTGAATCCAATTTGAATAAAGCTGCGTATTGATATCTACAGAGGCACACTTTTGCTTCTGTGATTTTCTACTACTGGCTTTATTTTTAAAGGATACATCATGCAAGTTCAAACTCTTTCTCCTCTTTCTTTTCCTTCTCCTTCTGCCCCTAGTTCCCTCCTCAGCTCTCGCCGTGCGTGGCTTCGCACCACAGGCAGTCTCTCTGCCGTTGCGATTGCCATGCTGGGTGCTAACGAAGCGCTCGCGCAAGGGATGGCGGCTGATCCCAGCAAAGACGTGGGCATTTTGAACGTCGCGCTAGGTCTTGAACACGAGGCCATCAACGCGTATCAACTTGGTGCTGGCAGTGGCCTCTTGCAAAAGCCAGTGCTCGATATTGCGGTGTCGTTCCAAGGTCATCACAAAGGCCATCGCGATGCTTTGATTGCCACGATTCGTAAATTAGGCGGCACGCCTGTGATGGAAAAATCTTTAGATGAGTACGCTAAAGCGTTAGATGCTGCATCACTCAAAAACCAAGCTGATGTTTTAAGCTTGGCAGCCAAATTAGAGCGCGGCGCGATCAATGCCTACCTTGGGGTCATCCCTGCGTTTGCGAGCAAAGACTTGGCGCAAATCGCAGGTCGTTTGGCTGCGGATGAAACCATGCACTGGACAATTTTGACCAACGCATTAGGACGTGCTCTGCCAGCAGGCGCACTGAGCTTCGGTGGCTAAGCGTCTTGTTTGTATGGCATTGCTGGCGGTGTTGTCCGCTGGCAATGTCGCCACGGCAGCAGAAGATGCGCAAGCGGTCAGCCGTGGGTTGATCGTTTACGAAAACAGTTGCGCAGGGTGTCATAGCGTGGAAGCAAACCGCGTTGGGCCTAAGCATGCGGGCATTGTCGGGCGCAAGGCGGGAAGCATCAAAGATTTTTCATACTCGGCAGCACTGAAAAAAAGTGAACTGGTTTGGAATAAGGATTTACTCGTGCGCTGGCTCATAGACCCAGAGCAAGTGATTCCAGGGCAAGCGATGGGATTTCGCCTCGGCAATGTGCAAGATCGGATGGATGTGGTGGCGTATTTGGCAACACTAAAGGCGCGGCCCTAAAATGAACGCATGTCCATCACGCTAAGTCCAGACGAACACCTTATTGCTTTGCTAGATCGTATTGCTGATCGCGATGAGGCGGCACTGCGTGAGCTGTACGACATCACCAGTCGCAAGCTGTATGGGCTGGCGCTCAAGATGGTGGGGCGGGTTGACCTTGCGGAAGATGTTTTGCAAGAGTGCTATTTGAATGTGTGGCGTATTGCGAGTGATTACCGTGCAAGTTTGAGTCCACCGCTAGGATGGATGAGCGTGATTGTGCGTAGTCGTGCGCTGGATATGCTGAGACGGTTATCGAGTCAGATGGATGGACGGATGCAATCCATTGACGACGAGGAGTCGCAGCAAATAGCCTCTAGCGAAGTGGGGTTGTTAGACGCCGCAATGGCGGGTGAGCAAGCAGGTGCGCTGAACAATTGCTTGTCCAAAATTGAGGCCAAGCAACGAGACGTGATTGTGTGGGCGTACTTTAGGGATATGAGTCACAGCGAGTTGGCCAGTCAGTTTGACTTGCCAATTGGAACCATTAAAACGTGGATTAGACGTGGTTTAGCACAACTGAAATCGTGCATGGCATCGTTTGCATAACTAGCGGGGGCAACAAAAAATGAAGATACATAAGAATGCAGCTTTGATCGAGCACCTCGCTAGCAGCTATGCGCTGGGGACGCTGCGCGGTGGTAGCCGTCGCCGCCTAGAGCAACTGGCAAGTCAGCACACAGCGATTCGTAGAGCCATGGCTGATTGGCAAACACGTCTTACTACTTTAAATGAGCTATCGACCTCGGTTGAACCCAGTCCGAATGTGTGGAAACGCATCAGCAACTTATTACCGCTCAACACACCTGTGGTCACGCGGGCGAGAAGTTTGTTTGATGATTTGCAGGATACGGTCGCCGCGCTACGTGCGCGCGTGCAGTGGTGGCGGCGAGCCTCGTGGGGCATGGCGCTGGCGAGCAGTTTTTTAATTGCAGGTAGCTTTAATGTGATCCGTATGGAATCGCAAGCGCCCAATCAATTTGTCGCGGTGCTGACCGACGAATCAGCCACCGAGAGCGTGCTGGTCACGTTTGACGCCAAGACACAAAAATTGAATCTCAAGCGCTTGTCCAGTTACCAAGAAGGTTCTGAAAAATCTTTGCAACTGTGGGCGATTGATAACAGCGGTAAAGGCTCTGGCAAACCAGAATCTATGGGCGTATTAGGCGCGGACACAGTGCTGCGCTTGGCTGCCGACACTAAAAAAGTCACGCAAATTGAAAAACTGCCACTTTTGGCAGTCAGCCTAGAGCCCAAGGGTGGTGTGCCTAGCGAAGGCGGGCCTACGGGACGTGTTTTGTTTAAAGGACAGCTGAGAGCCACTAGTTTTTAAAGTTTTTTTAAAAAAGTGCATCCAAAAGGCAGATGGCTGCGTATTGGTTATGAGACTCTTTTTTTTATAGGACTTCACTATGGCACATCCTACTGTTTTTTGGAAAATCGCGCTGCTATTAGGCGTGGCTACGGTCTGCGTGGTAGCCCAGGCTGATACAGGCAAACTTTTACTGACGGGCGGCGTTAGCACCATTGAGGGTGCGGCGGGCGGCGGACTCTCACCATGGGCGGTGATTGGTAGCAATGCCACCGATGGCGAAACAGGCGCTGCCGTACACGTGACGCGTGCCTCCACCAAAGACTATGGACTTAACAGCGTTGGGGCTGTGATTGGATTTAACAATCAATATGAATTGTCCATTGCTCGGCAAGCTTTCAATACGGGCATCACGGGACCACAACTGAGTGTGCCCAATTTGGTTTTGAAGCAAACGATTCTGGGTGTGAAAGCACGTGTCGCAGGCGATGCCGTTTTGGATAGCGATACTTGGAAGCCGCAAATAGCGGTAGGCGCGCAGTTCAAATCTCTGGATAGCACGGGTTTAGATGCGACGCTCACCACGCTTGGCGCCAAACGTGCTGGCGTTGATGTGTATGTGAGTGCCACCAAACTCTTTCTCGCCCAAGGTGTCTTAGTCAATGGCACACTTCGCGCCACCAAAGCAAATCAAAACGGCTTGCTTGGTTTTGGCGCCAGCCTTGGCGGGGCGAATGACAAATACAGAGTGATGCCCGAGATATCTGTGGCCTATCTGCTGAGTAGCCGTATTGCGATTGGCGCGGAATACCGTGCGATGCCTAATAACTTGCAAGTGGCGGGGCAAGCGGCAGGTCTCGGCCAAGGGTTGCAGGGCGACGCTTGGCGCGATTTCTTTATTGCGTGGGCACCTAGTAAAAACATCTCGATTACGGCGGCCTACGTCAATCTAGGTCGCATCGTGCCAGGCACCACATCAGGACGCTCGCAGACGGGCACCTACCTGTCAGCGCAAATCGCTTTTTAATTGATTGATGTATTGGAGCTTTAAATGAAATCTTTTTCCACCGCTTTCGTCGCCTTTGTCTTTTCTATCTTGTGCACCTCAATAACGAACGCTCAAACGGCTGCACCAAACACGGCTCGCGACAACAGTTTGTATCTTGCCTTGGGCGCGCAGACGGGCATCACGCAGTTGTCAGATGATTTTGTAACGCGTTTAATGGCCGATAAGCGGATGCGTCCTTTTTTTGAAAAAACAAACTTACCGCATTTCAAATTGCAGCTGGCCGATCAGTTTTGTGTCGTGAGTGGTGGGCCTTGCGTGTATAAAGGTGCGGATATGAAGTCGTCGCATGCCAATTTTGATATTGCCAAAGCTGACTTCAACGCGCTGGTCGAAGTTTTGCAGCAATCAATGGATGCAAAGGGCATTCCATTTAGAGCGCAAAATCGCTTGCTGGCTTTATTGGCTCCTATGCACCGAGAAGTGATTACTGTCAAATGAATACCTTACTCACCACACTGCGCGCACCGCTAGCTATCAAGCTGGGCGCTCTTGCCGTACTTTTTTTTGCACTGACTGTAAACGCGGGAACTGTGTCCGTGCAAGTGGTTGATAAAACAGGCAAACCCTTGCCAGACGCGGTGGTGACCTTGTTGCCATTTAATAAAAATATCAAACCGCCTGTCGCACTGCCTACTGTTGCCACGATTGCACAAGAAAAAATGCAATTCATACCTATGGTGTCCTTGGTGCCAGTCGGCGCAAAAATTACCTTTATCAATAACGATTCTTGGAATCACCATGTACGTGGTTACTCGGCTGATGCGACGCAGGTAGATGTGGCTAAGTCGAGTGGTTTTGCCTTGTTGTTGGAGGGTAAAGCGGAGGGTAAAAAGTCGGTCTCTAAAGACGTGACCATGGATAAGGCGGGTGTCTTGGGTGCTACCTTGCTGGGTTGTTTTATTCATGGATCGATGCGTGGCTACATTTTTGTGAGTGACTCACCTTGGGCCAGTAAAACCAATAGCGATGGCTGGGCCACTTTTATCGATGCACCCGTAGGTCCCGCGCATGTCAAAGTTTGGCAAGCCGACCAATTGATTGAGCCCGCGCCCGCACCCCTTGAAGTGTCTAGCAGCACAACCAAGCATGTGGTGCAACTGCAAGTGACGGCGCGGCGGGCTAGAGCCCCCACTACGTCCCCAGCTTATGTTTATTAGGGCTCTTAGGTCGCGCTGCGATAGGTTTGATACGCGGCATCCACTCCCGCACCGCGGATGAACTTGTGACCTTCTGCGGCGAGTACGACCTCAAGCGCGGTTAGCGTTTGCATCACGCAGTCTGGGCGAGCGTTGTAGCCCATTGCGCCAATACGCCAAATCTTGCCGTGCAGTTGACCAAAGCTGGTACCAATTTCGATGTTGAAGTCATTTAATAAAGCACCGCGCACTTTGTCGCCGTTCACGCCATCGGGAATATAGACACCAGTGACGTTAGGCATTTTGTTGACTTTGTCACCGTAAACCTTGAGATTCATTCCTTGCACGCCCGCGACGACGGCACGCGATGCGGCCGCATGCCGTGCATAGGCACTTGGCAAGCCTTCTTGAACGAAGATGCGAGCACATTCGCGCGCGCCATACAGCATGGTCGTGGCTTCGGTGTGGTGGTTCAATGCGCCATCGCTCCAATAGTCAATCACCATCGCCATGTCCATGTAGTTCGATGCAATACGCGCGCCCGCGCCAGCCTTGTAATCCGCCGTTTGCAACCCTTCTTCCAAGTGTCTGCGGCGATAGATGACTTTTGCAAAATCATCATTGAGCGTAATCGGTGCTGCACCCGAAGGCCCAGCCAAACATTTCTGCAAGCCCGCAGTCACCGCGTCAATCGCCCACGCATCCACGGGCAAAGGCGTACCGCCGCACGATGCGGTCGCGTCCACCTGCAAGAGCGCACCGTAGCGGTGGCACAGCTCACCAAGTCCTTCTAGCGGTTGCAGCATCGTGGTGGAGGTATCGCCCTGACAGACAGCGACCAGCTTGGGGTTGAATGATTTGATTGCTTGTTCGATTTGTGCCAAATCAAACACCGTGCCCCAAGGCGCCTCTAACACCTTGACGTTCGCTCCTGAGCGCTTGGCGATTTCATCCAGCAACTGTCCGAAGCGTCCAAAACTGAGCACCAGTACTTTTTCGTTTGGCTCAATGGCCGACACCATCACCATTTCGATCGCCGAGCGCGCCGTGCCATCGAGCACCAGCGTCCAATCGTTTTTGGTTTCAAAGAACTGGCGATAAAGCGCCATGGTCTCGCGCATAAAGCCACGGAACTGCGGATCGAATTGACCTAGCAACTGCGACGACATGGCCTTTAGGACACGCGGGTCGGCGTTAATAGGGCCAGGCCCCATCAGCAAACGCGGGACGGGATTGAGTTCGCTGAAGGCAGAACTAGGGTTTGCAAGCGGCGACAGTTTGGGCAGAGAAATGGATGTCATGGCGTTATGATAGCAAAAGTGTATACACATTATGGAACTCCAAGTCACCTGCTATGTCTTCTAAACTTTTTACCTCTGCTTTTGTTCACGCTAATCTCTATAAAGATTCGGTTGCCTTGATGCGTGTTGCGCAGGCTTTGCTTGCGATGAACGGTGTCGTCAACGCCACGCTACAAATGGGCAATACTGCCAATAAAGAAATTTTGCAAGAGGCAGGATTACTTACAAAAGAAGTTGCAAACGCTGCACCATCGGACGTGATGGCTGTCGTGCAGGCCACATCCGTCCAGGCTTGCGAGGCAGCACTTGCTGCAGCCCGCGACCAGCTTGCCGGTCAGGGCAAGGCCACTTCAGGCTCGGCGCAAGAAGAAATCGCACCGCGAACTGTGGGTATGGGGCTTGCCAAACTTGCGACATCGGATCTGGTGGCCAACATCGCGCAAATTTCTGTGCCAGGCGCTTACGCAGCAGCCGAAGCCTTGAAGGCAGTCAAGCAAGGGCTCAACGTCTTTATGTTTAGCGACAACGTGCCGCTGGCACAAGAAATTGCTATCAAACAAGAGGCCAAAAAGCGAGGTGTACTCGTCATGGGGCCTGACTGCGGCACTGCGATTATTGGTGGCGTGCCGCTGGGATTCGCCAACAACGTGCGAAGTGGGACTATCGGTTTGGTGGCAGCATCAGGCACAGGCTTGCAAGAAGTCACCACGCAAATCCACCGTATGGGCGGTGGCGTGAGTCATGCGATTGGCACGGGCGGCCGTGATGTGTACGTCGATGTGGGCGGTATCACCATGCTGCAAGGCATTGAGCTTTTGGCGCGTGATGCCGACACAAAAGTGATCGCGATTGTGTCCAAGCCGCCCGCACAAGAAGTCACGATCAAAGTGATGGCGGCGTTAGAGGCAGCAGGCAAACCAGCCGTGGTTTTGTTTTTAGGCAGTGATTTGAAGTCTTCAAATAAGTCGATCAAGTTGGTGAACACGATGGTGGATTGCGCAGCGGTAGCTTGCCGATTGGCGGGGAAGCAGACCCCTTTGTCCGCTCGCGCAGACATTTCCCCTACTGCGCAGGGGCAATCAAAGCACGGTATTCGTTTGCCCCTATGGAATAGGGGAAATGTCAGCGTAGCTGACAAAGGGGTCTATCCCCTACCCAGCAAGCCACGTTTCCAAACGACACAAAGGTATTTACGTGCCCTCTATTCAGGCGGCACGTATTGCTCGGAAGCACAAACCATTTGGGCGAAGTCTGGCCTTACTGTTTGGTCAAACATCCCCGTCAACAAAGCATTCGCGCTATCCAACCCAAAGAAAGCCAGTTTCGAGCACACCGCGCTCGACTTAGGTGACGATGATTTCACCGTTGGCAAGCCGCACCCCATGATTGACCAAGGCGCGCGCATTGAGCGTTTGTTGCGCGAAGCAGCCGATCCCACAGTTCGCGTGATTTTGCTAGACGTGGTGATTGGTTGGGGCGCACATGCCGACCCTGCCTCTGAGCTAGCAGCAGCAGTTGTACAAGCCAAAAAGATGGCAGCCAAAGGCAAACGCCATCTTGCCGTGATTGGTTTTATCTGCGGCACAGACCTTGATCCGCAAGGCTTTACAGCGCAAGAAAAAAAATTACGCGATGCCGGCATGGTGCTTGCGGGTAATAGTGCGAATGCGGCTTGGCTAGCAGGCGAGTGGCTGAAATAAAGGATAGTTATGAATGCCGATACTTCACGTAAATTGGTTGTCGTTGCTCTTGGCGGTAACGCCGCCTACCCGCCCACCATCAAAGGCACAGCCGACGAACAGTTAGAGCTCATGCGCGGTGTGTGCGAGCACTTTGTCGAAATCATCAAGGCAGGTTGGCAGATTGTGCTGACGCATGGCAACGGCCCTGTCGTGGGCAATATCTTGTATCGCATGGCCAAAACGGCGGACGAACTGCCACCTATGCCCATGGACATTTGCGTAGCGCATTCACAAGGCGGTATGGGCTACATGCTCCAACAGTCGTTTGCCAATGTGCTGCATGACCACGGCATGAGTGCGGTGGTGTCGTGCGTGGTGACCGAAGTAGAAGTCGACGCAGCCGATCCTGCTTTTCAAAATCCGACTAAGCCCGTGGGTAAGTTTTTTAGTGAATCAGAAGCCCAAGATATGGCAAGCCGCACGGGTTGGACGTTTGCCGAAGATTCTGGCCGTGGTTGGCGGCGCATGGTGGCCAGTCCTAAGCCAAAGAAGATTTTAGATTTACCCACCATTGATGCGCTACTGAAAGCAGGTGTGCTCCCCATCGCCTGCGGCGGCGGCGGTGTGCCCGTCATCATCAATAGCGCGGGGCATTTGCAAGGCGTGCCTGCCGTCATTGATAAAGATTTGACGAGCGCCATGCTGGCTGCGCATTTGCACGCCGACGCGCTCATCATGCTGACGGGCGTGGAGCGCGTGGCAATCGATTTCAACAAGCCGACACAGCGCTGGTTAGACCACATGACCCTTGGCCAGGCCAATACTCATGGGCTTGCAGGACAATTTCCTGCGGGCTCCATGGGGCCAAAAATTGATGCTGCGCGGATGTATTTGAGTGAGCTGCCCGAGGCCAACAATGATGGACGCGTCATCATTACCAGCTTAGAGAAAACATTTGAAGCGTTGATGGGGCGTGCGGGGACGCACATCACGGCCAATTAAGTAGCGAGCTGCGATGCAAACACAAACGCACAAGTTCAGTCCGATTCCAGGTTTTGAAGCGACCGATTACGCTTATTTTGGGGACAGCATTGTCTGGGTCGGAGACGATGCAGCCGTGCGCCATCCTCGCAATTTTTGGAACCCTTGGCAGCCGCCTAGCAAGACGTACAGCGCGGCTTTGCTGACAGCAGGAGCGCGTTTATGTCTGCAGCAAATTGAAAGATCTGAAAATCCAAAAGGCTTGCTCGCGTGGCTGGTCAATCACGCGCTCGCTTTCCCACTCAATCACGCCCAATCGCGCTTTGATGATGTGCGGAATGCTCTGCAAGCCAAGCGCAGCAAGGCTTTTGAGGCATCAGCGATTCGCGTACTAGGATTGGGGCAAGGTCTTACGCCAAGCGGCGATGACTTCTTGGGGGGCATCTTTTTTGCAATGGCCCACAAGCCCTATCCAGATTGGGCTACAGACATGCAAGGCCTGCAAGCCAATCTAGGCTTAGCCTCTAGAGCATCAACTAATCAAATATCGGCAGCACTGCTGGCTAGCAACATGGCAGGCACGAGTTTTGGTGAGTTGCACGATATGCTGGATGCACTTGAGTCGAACGACTCGCGCTTTATGACCGCTGCCGTGCAAGCCTTGCTGGACGTGGGCTCTAGCTCGGGTGCCGATATGCTGGCAGGATTACTTTTAGCTTTGACCATCCTTTGACGACACTTTGAATTTATGAAGAAAAACAACTTACTCTCACAAGCCCCTGCGGTGCTCAACATCGGCATCGATGGCTTTAACGACAGCGTCACAGCCAATGGCGGCGCTTTGACATCCATCCAGTGGCAACCGCCCGGCAATGCCGACCCTGATCTTGCGTGGCAACTCGCGCAATTGATGGGTGACGAGCGCATCGAGGTGGCGAACGCCGAGGCTTGCGCTCGCATCATCAACGCTCGCCCGATGTGGGAAGACATGGCACTGCGCGCGGATGGCGTGATTCCAGAACTCAAAGGTGCGCGGTTGCTCTTGCACGCAGGACCGCCTGTTAACTGGCGCGACATGTGCGGCCCCATGCACGGCGCGATGGTCGGTGCGGTGCTGTACGAAGGCTGGGCTAAAGACGAAGCGGAAGCTACGCAGATATTGAAGTCGGGACAAATCGATTTTGCGCAGTGCCACGACTTCAATAGCGTCGGGCCCATGACAGGCATCATCAGCGCGTCGATGCCGCTCATTCAAGTTAGGAATGCCAGCTATGGCAACGTCGCCTATTGCACTTTGAACGAAGGCATTGGTAAGTGCATGCGCTTTGGTGCGAATGGCCCCGAGGTCATTGCGCGGCTCAAGTGGTTCGAGTCTGTGCTTGCCCCGATTTTGAAAGCTGCCGTGCGCCATAACTTCGACAAAACAGGCGGGATAGATTTGAAAGCCATTCAATCGCAGGCGCTACTGATGGGTGACGAAGTGCATAGTCGCAACGCCGCATCGACCGCGCTGTTCTTTATGCAAGTTGCGCCAGCATTGGCTGCGCAACCCAATTTGAATAGCGACCACGTGCACCAAACGCTGGACTTCATTGCCAAGAATTCGCAGTTCTTTTTGAACTACTCCATGGCCTCATGCAAGGCCATCATGGATGCGGCGCATGGCATTCCGTTTTCCACCGTCGTCACCGCCACGGCGCGCAACGGCACCGAGACGGGATTGCGCGTCAGCGGCATGGGGCGCGAGTGGTTCACGGCGAAATCGGATTTGCCGCAAGGTTTGTTCTTCCCAGGCTTTAAGCAAGCGGACGCCTGCCCTGATATTGGCGACAGTGCCATCACCGAGACCGCAGGCTTTGGTGGATGTAGTTTTGCCGCGTCACCCGCACTGACGCTGCTTGCAGGTGGAACGGTTGACGATGCCGTGCGCTACAGCAAAGAGATGTACGAAATCACCGTCACCAAAAATCCAGCGCTTTCGCTGCCTGCGCTAGATTTTGCAGGCGCACCGTGCGGCATCGATGTGCGCAAGGTCGTGGACACAGGTATTCGCCCAGTGGTCACCACAGGCATTGCGCACCGCGAGGCGGGCGTCGGGCAAATTGGCGCTGGTATTGTT
>JANPAS010000207.1:0-13630 GCA_031430035.1 Comamonadaceae bacterium
TAGCTCATCAGCACGTAGTTGCCGACCCACACTTCGATTTGATCACCAGTCAAAGGATGCGTCACGAACAAGCCCGTGGGTTCGCCTTTTTTCTCTTGCGTGGCCAACTCGGCTTCGGTCGTTCCGCCTTCAGCACACTCGGCAATAAACGCAGCAAGCTTGGGGTTGTTCGCGGCGGCGTGGGCTGCCAGCGGGTGCTCAGGCGCAACGGCGCAGAAGGTCACGCCCATGATGGTGTCGGCGCGGGTGGTAAAGACGTACATCTTGCCGCCTTGGATGAGTTCGCCGCTCGCGTCTTTAATCTCGTGAGGGAAGGCAAAACGAACACCCTCGGATTTACCAATCCAATTTTCTTGCATGAGGCGCACGCGCTCAGGCCAGCCCGCAAGCCCAGTCTGCACTTGCTCTAGCAGCTCAGGCGCGTACTTCGTAATGTTGAGGTAGTAGCCAGGAATCTCGCGCTTTTCGACCACTGCGCCCGTGCGCCAGCCTTTGCCGTCAATCACTTGCTCGTTGGCGAGCACCGTCATATCGACGGGATCCCAATTCACCGTTTGCGTTTTGCGGTACGCAATACCCGCATTCAGCATCTTTAAAAATAACCACTGATTCCATTTGTAATAAGTCGGGTCGCAAGTCGCCACTTCGCGCGACCAATCAATTGCCAAGCCCATCGCCTGCATTTGCTTTTTCATGTAGGCGATATTGGAGTGCGTCCATTCGGCAGGCGGTACGCCGTTTTTCATGGCGGCGTTTTCTGCGGGCAGGCCAAAGGCGTCCCAGCCCATGGGCATGAGGACGTTGTAGCCCTTCATGCGCAGCTGGCGCGTGAGCATGTCGTTGATGGTGTAGTTGCGCACATGTCCCATGTGCAGCTTGCCCGAGGGGTACGGCAGCATGGAGCAGGCGTAAAATTTTCCAAGAGGCTTGCCCAGCGACTTGTCGGACTGCTCGCTCACGCGGTAAGCGTCGCGGGCGTTCCAGTTGGCTTGAGCGGCTTTCTCTAGGGCGGCGGGATTAAATGAAGCCGAAGTAGGGGCTTGGGAATCGGTAGAGGCTTGAATTTCTTGCATCCCCCAATTTTACGGGCGTACACCTACGGTCGAAGTCGTCTGCTTCTTTAACCAAGCTAAGAACGCGGCGACTTCTTTGCGCTTGGCGTGGCGTTTGGGATAGACCACAAAATGCGCCTCTACACGGACTGATTTTTTTTCAACAAATAGCGGCACGAGTCGCCCCGCTTGCAGGTGTGGCGCTGCCATCGTTGCACTCTCCAACGCCACGCCTAAGCTTTGAATGGCGGCATCAAGTGAAAGCTGCGCACGATCAAACCGTAGTGCATAGCGTTCAGGGCTTTGAGCCACACCTACGCTGGCTAACCAATCACTCCACTGCACCACGCTGACCGCACTTTGAATGAGCGGCGCTTGCAGCACATCCGCCGGCTCTTTCACCATAAGCCGCTTGAGCAGTTCAGGACTCGCCAAAGGCATCACACGCTCTTTAAATAAGGGTTCCACGACCAAATTTGGCCAACTCGGCACGCCATAGCGAATATCCACGTCCACCAATCCCGCACCAAAGTCGCTATGAACATGGGAAGCAGACAAAAACAACGACACATCGGGGTGCATTTTGGCAAAGTCAGCTAATCGCGGCATCAACCAAAGGCTTGCCAAACTTGGGCTGGTGTGCAAATAGAGGCTATGGCGCACACCGCTTTGTAAATCTCTTGTGGCGCTTGACAACGCTGCAATGGGAGCACTCACACGCTGCAAATATTGCTCGCCCGCCACACTCAGCTTCACACCTGCTGGCGTGCGGTCAATCAAGCGCGTGCCGACCATCTTCTCTAGCTTGGCAATTTGATGACTAACGGCGGAGGCTGTCAGCCCGAGGTCGCTGGCGGCCTGGACAAAACTGCGCCGCCTAGCAATGGCTTCAAAGGCTTGGAGAGCGCCGAGAGGTGGAATAGTTTGCATGAGGGTAAACCCTATAAATTTCAACTTGTGCGCTGCAACATGAATTTAATTCATGTGCTGTTGTTGCATTATCACGCTGATTTTTAGATTTCCATCCAAATAATTCGACAGCATTTTTTAAATCATCTCGTGCATTATTAAGAAGGACACCTCATGTTGTTAGCAGGAAAAATAGCCATCATCACAGGTGGTGCAGGACTCAATGGCCTCGGCTTCGCCACCGCGAAGATGATGGCAGCGCAAGGCGCGACGGTTGCGATTGTGGATTTAGCTGGGGCGAACCCCGCAGCTGCCGCTGCCAGCTTGGGTAGCCAACATTTCGGCGTGGTGGGCAACGTCACGGATAAAGCATCTTGCGATGCTGCTGCAAAAGCCATCGTTGCCAAGCTAGGCCGTGTCGACATTTTGTTTAACAACGCTGGCATTACCCAACCGCGTAAGTTTTTAGACATTACGGGTGCGGACTACGACGCGATCTTGGACGTATCTTTGCGCGGGATGATGTACATGTCACAGGCGGTGATTCCAACCATGCAGGCGCAAAAAAGCGGCTCGATCATCAATACGTCGTCGGTATCGGCGCAGCGCGGCGGCGGCATTTTGGGTGGTCCGCATTACTCAGCCGCTAAAGCAGGCATGCTCGGTCTTGGGCGTGCCATGGCGCGGGAATACGGTGTGGATGGCATCCGCGTCAACGCAGTGACACCAGGCCTTATCTACACCGACATTAACAAGGGTTTGATTCCCGATGATCGCATGAAGGGCATCTTGGAACAAATTCCACTCAACCGCGTAGGCATTCCTGACGACGTAGCGGGTTGTGTGGTGTTTTTGGCCAGCGACCTTGCCAAATATTGCACGGGCGTGACGTTGGACGTCAACGGCGGCATGTTGATTCACTAAAGCGCTCAAGCACTCATCTCAATGGCAACTCTTCAAGAACTACAGCAATCCGCCTACCGCATCCGCCGCTTTGCCTTGCGCATGGGCGAAGTGCAAGGTCAAGGCTATATCGGTCAAGCGCTGGGCATTGCCGATATTTTGGCGGTGGCTTACTGCCACGCCATGAAGCTCGATCCCAAAAATCCCAAATGGGAAGGGCGTGATCGGTTTTTGCTCTCGCACGGACATTACGCCATTGCGCATTACGCCGCGCTGCTACAAGCGGGCGTGATTGCTGAGGACGAGCTGGACAGCTATGGCTGCGACGATTCGCGTCTGCCCATGTCGGGCATGGCGACCTACACCCCAGGCATGGAAATATCGGGAGGTTCGCTAGGACAAGGACTTGCCATTGGCGTGGGGATGGCGTTGGCGCTCAAGCAAAAAAGCAATCCTGCGTTTGTTTACAACTCGATGTCAGACGGGGAACTCGATGAAGGCTCAACATGGGAAGCCGCGATGGGTGCGGCGCATCACAAGCTGGATAACCTGATCTGCTTAGTCGATATCAACAACCAACAAGCCGATGGCAACTCGAACGAAGTCATGGGCTTTGAACCGCTGGCAGACAAGTGGCTAGCCTTTGGTTGGCACGTGCAGCGCGTGGCGGGCAACGATCTTGCCGCAGTGCTAGCAGCTTTTGACACCGCACGAAATCTCAAAGAGAAAAAACCACGTGTACTGCTCTTTGACACGCTCATGGGCAAGGGCGTTCCGTTTTTAGAAACGCGCGAAAAAAACCATTTCATTCGAGTCGATGCACCTGAATGGCAGCAAGCCATTGCCACCCTTGATTCGCAGTTTGCAGGAGGTGCAGCATGAGTACTACCGTTCGCACTGAGCCTGTCGAAGTGAAAAAACGCCTGACCACCTCAGCCATGATTGCCTCGATTGCCTCTGAGGGGCAACGCACCACGGCAGCGCCATTTGGCAAAACCTTGGTGAACTTGGCACGTGATAACCCTGCCATCGTCGGCATGACCGCCGACTTGGCAAAGTACACCGATTTGCATTTGTTTAAAGAAGCCTACCCCGAGCGCTTTTATCAAATGGGTATGGCCGAACAGCTCTTGATGGCAGCAGCAGGCGGCATGGCAAAAGAAGGCTTGATTCCAATCGCCACCACCTACGCCGTGTTTGCCACGCGCCGCGCTTATGACTTTATCCATCAAGTCATTGCCGAAGAAAATTTAAACGTCAAATTGGTATGCGCCTTACCTGGTCTTACCAGCGGCTATGGTCCTAGCCATCAGGCTGCAGAAGATTTAGCCTTGATGCGCGCCATTCCAAACATGACCGTGCTCGACCCTTGCGATGCTGTCGATATCGAACAGATGACGCCTGCCATGATTGCACACAATGGTCCTGTGTACATGCGTCTCTTGCGCGGACAAGTGCCACGCGTGCTGGACGAATACAACTACACGTTCGAGCTGGGCAAAGCCAAGCTCTTGCGCGATGGACGTGATGTGCTCTTTATATCAACAGGTTTGCTCACGATGCGCGTGCTGGAAGCTGCTACGGAACTGCAAAAAGACAGCGTGGATGTGGGCGTGCTGCACGTGCCAACGATCAAGCCTTTAGATGTGGACACCATTGTTGAACAGTGCCGCAAAGAGGGACGCTTAGTCGTCGTTGCTGAAAACCACAGCACGATTGGCGGTCTGGGTGAAGCCGTGGCACTCGCGCTTATCAGGGCTCGCGTGATGCCAGCCTTCCAACAAATCGCACTGCCAGATGCGTTTTTGGATGCGGGTGCGCTGCCCACGCTGCACGATCGCTACGGCATTTCTACCGAGCGCATCACCGCGCAAGTTAAAGGTTGGCTCGGCAAATAAAGATGACTACTCACGCACTTCAACCCTTAGCTCACGCCATCCGCTTTTTAGCGGTGGATGCGATCCTGAAAGCGGGCGAAGGACACCAAGGCGTGCCGCTGGGTATGGCGGAGATTGCGACCGCGCTCTATACCCAGCACCTCAAACACGACCCTAAAAATCCGACTTGGTTTGACCGCGACCGCGTGGTGTTGTCTAACGGTCATGGCTCGATGTTGCTCTATGCTTTGCTGTACCTCAGTGGCTATGAAAAAATAAGCTTAGATCAGCTCAAAGCCTTTCGGGTATTGGGCTCCCACTGTGCAGGTCATCCTGAATACGACCCTGCGGCTGGCATTGAAGTCACCACGGGGCAGCTTGGGCAAGGCATTGCCAACGCACTGGGCATGGCGGTGGCTGAATCCCATTTGCGTGCTAAGTTTGGAGCGGATTTAGTCAACCACTACACCTATGCTTTTGTAGGCGATGGCTGCTTGCAAGAGGGCGTGGGGCAAGAGATGATTTCGCTGGCAGGCCACTTGGGGCTTGGTCATTTGATCTTGCTATGGGACGACAACGCCATCCAAGACGATGGCGCAACGATGCTGTCGATTAGCGAAAACGTGGCGGATCGTTTCCGTGTGGCGAACTGGCATGTTGCTGAGGTTGACGGGCACGACATCGATGCGGTATCAAGCGCGATAGCGGCTGCCAAGCTAGACGCTCGCCCTTCCATGATCGCCTGCAAAACCACTATTGCCAAAGGCGTGGCACGGCTGCAAGGGCAACGCGGTGGGCATAGCGGCAAACTCTTCTCTGAAGACCGTGTGCAAATGCAAGCGATGTTTGATCCTACGAATCAATTCAGCCAATCGTTTGAAGTGCCTGCTGACATATTAGATTCTTGGCGAGCCAGTAGCAGTAAGGGCTTGCAGGCACATAAGACCTGGAAGGCAAGCGTAGCAAGGCTTCCCGAAAAAGATCGTATGGGATTTGAACGCATCATGCGCGGCGATCTACCGCAAAACTTTGACACGCTCATTGAGCAACTCAAAACGCAGCTTGCCAATGATGCGGCTATCGGCGGCATCAACCTCTCCGCTGCGATTAGTCACGCACTGACTGACGTGCTGCCTGGGCGCATGATTGCCTGCGCCGACCTTGAAGCGCCGACCGATCACAAACGTGGTCAGCAAGCATTTACCAAAGATGACGCTCTTGGCAGCTACGTCCACTGCGGCGTGCGCGAGCACGTGATGGGTTCGCTGTGCAACGGCATGACGGCGCACGGCGGCGTGCTCGCCGTAGCCGTAACTTATTTAGTGTTTAGCGACTACTTGCGCCCCGCGATGCGCAACGCAGCGCTGATGGGCTTGCCTGTTAAGTTTGTATTCAGTCACGACTCGATTGGCATTGGCACGAATGGCCCAACGCATCAACCTGTAGAAATTCTCGCGTCTTTGCGAGCCATGCCAAACATGCTGGTGTTGCGTCCTGCTGACGCGGTGGAAGCCGTCGAGTGCTGGGAGATTGCGCTTAAACACAAGAGCGGGCCTGTATCGCTGATTTTTGCGCGGCAGGTGTTGCCGCATATGCGCAGCACTTCGACAGGCTCAGTGCGAACGGACAATCTATCAAGCCGTGGTGGCTATGTGATTTCAGATACGGCACTAGGCGAGCGTCGCGTCACGCTTTTGGCCACTGGTTCAGAAGTAATGATTGCACTAGATGCTCAAAAGCAGTTAGAAGCCGAAGGTATTGCCACCGCCGTGGTCTCCATTCCTTGTTTTGAATTATTTGATGCGCAAGATGCCGCTTACCGCCAGGCCACATTAGGCAAGGGCTGCGCGAGAGTGGCCGTGGAAGCCGCTGTGGTACAGGGCTGGGAGCGATACCTTGGCGATATCGAAGGTGGATACGGTGCATTTATTGGCATGCAGGGCTTTGGGCTATCTGGTGCTGCCAAGGATTTGTACAAACACTTTGGCATAACGGCCAAAGCCGTGATTGACCAAACTAAAAAATTGTTAAAAACATCTGCACATAAACAGCCGTGTGCAGATGCCGCGTAGGTATGGCTGATATTTAAGAGGAACACAACATGAAACTGACATCTATTTTTCGCCGTACCCTGCTTGTGGCAGCCGCATTGACCGTTTGCGGAACAGCTTTTGCACAAACCGTGCAACTCAAACTAGGACACGGCGCGGCGCTGGATAACCCGCGTCACATTGCATCGCTCAAATTTGCAGATCTTGTCAAAGCGAAAACCAGTGGACGCATTGAAGTGGCCGTATCGCCCTCTGCACAGCTGGGTACCGATCCTGCCATGATTACGGCTCTGCGCACAGGTGCGCTCGACATGACCGCCAATAGCCAAGGTGCCGTATCTGCTACCGTGCCCGAGTACAACGCTTTTGGTATGCCGTTTTTGTTTGCGGATGTAGGCGCGGCTTTCAAAGTGATGGATGGCCCTGTGGGCAAAGAGCTAGCCGCCAAAACGGAAGAAAAAGGCATGATTGTTTTGGGCTACTGGGACAACGGCATTCGCCACATGACCAATAGCAAGCGCCCGCTAAACAACCCAGCTGACCTGAACGGGCTCAAGATGCGCACGCCGCCTGATGCCGTGACCATGGACATCATGAAGGCCGTGGGTGCAACGCCACAGCAAATCGCTTTTTCTGAGCTTTATGTCGCACTACAACAAGGCGTGGTTGATGGCCAAGAAAACCCACTCGCGAATATCGCGTCGGCTAAGATTTACGAAGTGAATAAATACATTTCACTCACAGGCCACAAGTACGAAATGAGCCCATTTTTGATGAGCAAACGCACATGGGAAAAACTCTCTGCGGCTGACCAAAAAGCAGTAATGGATTCTGCGCTTGAAGCGACAACTTTGCAGCGCAAGCTATCAATGGAAGCCGATCAAAAACTGGTTGCTGAATTAAAAGCCAAAGGTGCACTCATTAATAACGCCAACAAGGCTGCATTTGAAAAAGCAACCTCTAACGTGGATGACATTTGGATGGCAAAGGCTGACATCGGTGGGTTTGTGAAGAAGGTGATTGCTGCCGCAAGAGCGAAGTAATCGTGCAAAACAAACCATGAAAATCGAATCACTCATCACCAAACTCTGCTATGTCGTCCTATGGGCGACTACGGTAGTGATCTTCTTTATCCTGTGCATCAATACCGTCTTTCGCTATATGGGAGAAAACGGAATGGACTGGGCAGCAGAAATGCCTGAACTTTTGTTCCCTTGGCTGGTGATGAGTGGTGTGGTGTTGGCTGCCGTGCATGGCAGTCACATCACGACTTCGTTTTTGCGTGACAGGCTACGGCCCGCGCATCAAAGGTTTTTAGCCATTTTTGTCTGGGCTGTCGTGGCAGGGCTCTATGCAACGCTTTGCATTGCCACTTACAAAATGCTGGACATTGTGAAAGATGAAAAGTCTCCCGTGCTGGGTGTTCCAGGCTCAGTGACTTATGGCTGTGTGCTGTTTGGCATGTTTTTGCTATGCATCCTTGCCATCAAAGACTGCTTGACCGCCATCAAAACGCCTGCGCTAGAGATTGCTGCTAGTAACGCGGCTGCGCAGCCCAATACCAATTACTAAACAGGATGACAACATGAGCTTTTTAATCATCCTCGTCTTTTTAGGTGCTGCTGCTGCGGCTGTTCCGATTGCCCACGCGCTTTTAGTGGCTGCCCTCGCTGCGGCTGCGTCCAGCGACCGCGTGCCGCTCGACATCTTGGTGCAAACCATGGTGCAGCAAGTACAAAGTTTTCCGCTCATTGCGATCCCATTTTTTATGCTGACGGGCAGCTTGATGATGGGCGGCAAGCTTGGCGAAGCGCTCATTGGCACGCTCTCCACCTTGCTAGGGCGCTATCACGGTGGACCCGCTCAAGTGGGGGTTTTGTCCTCCACTATTTTTGGTGGGGTATCAGGCTCGGCAGTGGCGGATGCCTCTGCCATTGGCTCACTCATGATCCCCTGGCACAAGCGCATTGGCTACCCTCCCGCCTTTTCTGCAGCCACACTGGCGGCAGCGGCAACGATTGATATTTTGATTCCACCCTCTATTCCTATGATTTTGTTTGCGCTATCGAGCGGTGCATCCATTGCCGCGCTCTTTGTAGCGGGCATCTTGCCCGGCCTCTTGATGTGCGGTGGCTTTATGGCTGTGTGCTGGTGGGTGGGCAAAAGGCGGAACTTTCCACGCGAAACACGCCCTTGGGATGGCAAGGCCTTTGCAGCGCAATTTGCGTACGCGTCGCCCGCTTTATTGCTGCCCGTGCTCATCATCATCTTTTTGCGTTTTGGCATTGCGACGCCAACCGAGGTGTCGGTACTCTCGACTCTCTTTGCAGCTTTAGTCTCTGCCGTGGTTTACCGCGATTTGTCGTGGGCACGCCTGCACAAAGCTGTGGTCGAAGCGGGACTCTCTACGGGCGTTGTACTGCTCGTCATCATGGCGTCAAGCGCGATTGGTTGGCTGCTCACGTTCGACCAAATGCCAAACGGCATCGTGACTTGGGCGCAAAAAAATCTCTCCGAGCCTTGGGTCATTATTTTGATGATGAACTTACTCATGCTCATATGCGGGATGTTTATTGACTTGCCAGCGGCTGTGCTCTTGCTCACGCCTGTGTTTGTGCCGCTGGCCAAATCAATTGGCATGGACATGACGCAGCTAGGCATCATGATGACCGTGAACTTAGCCATTGGCCTCTACACACCGCCTGTAGGCACCACTTTGTTTATTACCAGTAGTGTCGCCAAAGTCAAAATTGGCGAGACCGTGCGCGAGCTCAAGCCGTTTTATTTAGTGGCGTTTTTGGTGCTGCTCTTGGTGTCGTACGTGCCAGCTAGCATCATCCGCTAAGCTTTGTCATTCCCGCGAAGGCGGGAATCCGCACTCCAAGCGCCCACGCCCCAAATTGCCAGCCCCGCCAAGAGCGAGCCCCAAAACTGGTGCTGCTGCAGCGCGGCGGGGGCAATCTCGGCAAGCGAAATCACGGCAACGATATTCATCACAAAGAGGCCGAGTGCCGCAAAGCGGCCAAAGAGTCCTAACACCAAGAGCACGGGCAGGATAAGTTCGCCGCCCGTCCCCATCACCGCTGCCAATGTGGGCGAGAGGTTGGTGAGGATAGGTACTTGAAACTCGCTAGTGAACAGTTCAATCGTGGTGTCCCAATTTTGGATTTTTAGCAATCCCGACGCAAAAAATACCCACCCCACATAAAGGCGCGCTGCTAACAGTGCAGGATTTTTTAAAGCCTCTAAAGCCACGACTAGCTTTTCCCAGATCGGCAGTGCGGTTTGGTAGATGGATTGAATGGCGTTCATATCGATGCGTCCTTTGGAATTGAAATGCATGCTGTTTTAAAACCTTGACGGTACACCAAAGCTCGCTGCCCTTGTATGTCGGAGATATCACCCCATTCCTTACCGCCCACTAAATCAACGATGGGAAACTCGCTCTCAATCAGTCCTAGCGGCACAGGATCCGAGGACTCTGCGTCTGCTGCCGTTTTGCCTGCGTGCAGCGCCCACTCTAGCGCTGCCACATCGGGCAGATACGCCTCGTGCTCCATCAACTCTGGGATGCTGCTCAAAAAATCCTCTAGCTCGTTGCCCCACTGCGCGAGGTCGCCCCTGTATGGCGGATGCATTCGCCAAAAATGCACAGCAAGTCCATCAAACTGCTCGTCGCCCATCAATCTTTTGATATTTGGAAATGCTGCTGCCAGCACCTGCTGCGCGAGAATGGATGCGTTTGAGCGGTAAGCCTGCAGGCCACGTTGGTATTGGCCTTCAGGCCATGATTGCTGGGAAGCCAGTGCGGCATTGGCCTGCACGCCAGCCCATGAATCGAATAGCCCGCCAAGGAGCATTTGTTGTTGCATGAGGAGTGT
This sequence comes from Comamonadaceae bacterium, assembly GCA_031430035.1. Taxonomy (GTDB): domain Bacteria; phylum Pseudomonadota; class Gammaproteobacteria; order Burkholderiales; family Burkholderiaceae_C; genus JASGCK01. The sequence goes on from JANPAS010000207.1 coordinate 10,674, forward strand.
GAGGTCGCTCATGACATCGCATCCAAAGCGCACGTCTTTGCACGTTGAGCCTGGGTAATCAGTACAGCTAGAGCAGGCACGTCGGTATCCCATTCGATGAGTGTTTGAATCTGCCCAAAGCGTTTGATGGCGTACTTGTACAGTGCCCAGACGGGGTCAGCTACTTCGCAGGAGTGGTCGTCAATCACGATGTCATCCATCACGTTATGGCCCGCCAAGTGGATCTCAGCAACGACATTTGTGGGGATTTGATCGAGCCACTGTTGGCAACTTTGGAGTGGGTCTATCGACTCGCCTGCTTTGACTTGGTTAAGCGCATTCACGTAGATATTGTTGACATCCATCAAGAGCTTGCAGCCCGTACGCTTGGTTAGCTCAGCGAGAAATTGCGTCTCGGAATAGTCCGCCGTCTTCCATGCAAAGTAAGCGGATAAATTTTCCACAGCGATGGTGCGCTTCAAACGATCTTGCACATGGCTGACGTTGTTGCACAGGACGGCTAGCGAGGCTTCGGAGAAAGGGATCGGTAGCAAATCGGATGCGTGAATGGCGTTTGCCGCGCTGTCGATCATGGTCTCTTTAGACAAAAACCCGCGTGCAAAACAAGCATGATCAGAGACGAGTAGTGGATCGGTGCGCTCTACCAAATCGGCCAGCTGATCGAGATGCCAAGGATCGACTCCGACAGCTGAACCAAGCGCCAGTCCCACGCCGTGTAGGCTGATAGGCCAATGCTGCCTCGCCTTAGCAAGGGTTGCTCGTGCTGCACCGCCACCGCCAACATGGCTTGTAAAAAAATTTTCGGAATGAACTTCTAGAAAATCCACAGTAGTTTCGGATGACCCCGAATACGTGGATGGATTTTCTAGAAGCTCGGCATAGTGCGCGTGCTTAAAGCCTATGCCGAACATCTTCAACAACCCTTAACGAAAAATTATTTCTTCATCATGTCGTCTTTTTTCATCATGCCAGCTTTGAGCGATCCGCCTTCTTTTTCGCATGCGCCCTTAGCTACATATTTCCACTCGCCAGCATCTTTACTGACTTTAGATTGACCTTGGCATGAATGCGTGCCAGATGCATTGGCGCAGTCGTTTTTACCTGCTTCGGCAATGCCGTAGCATTTTTCTTTGGCCTGTGCATTGGCCGTCATGGATTGAGTCGCCAACAGGCCTGCGAGCAGGGCAACAGCGGTAGTAGCAATAAAAGTGCGTTGTTTCATGATTAAAAACTCCTAAGTTGAAAAATAAAAGTAACGTGTAAAGAAAACAATCGTTGCATAAAACTCATTTAAATGCAGCGATTGAGTATCAGTAGAGCGGCTCTCAAAATTCTTACAATTATTTTAAAAAATTTGATTACGGCAATAAATCTGCAATGTCATCCCAAGCCTGTGCAGGGATACGGCCCATGTAGGTTTGGCGCAACACCTGCTTGTCGTCAATCACATAGCTAGTGGGTAGCGCCGCGCCCGCATACAAATTGTCAACGATCAAATCTTTGCTATAGATATGAATGAGCTGCGCGTTATCGCCATGTATGGTTTTGTTAATTTTTAAATAGCTTTGAAAGTCTTGCCGACTTTTATCGTGGTTAACAGCTAACACCACAAAGGGCTTGCTTCGCCAGCCAGCAATGTTAATGCGCAGCTCTTCCATTTTGTCAAGACATACCGCGCAGCTTGTGCGCCAATGAAAAACGAGTACGGTCTTGCCTGCGAAGTTTGCCAGATCAAATGCCACAGGACTCTCGGGGCTTGCGCGAACAATCGGCTTAACACTCGACTGCGCAAACGCGCTTGTGCTTGCCAATGCGAACAGCAATATGAACCCCGTTATGATAGATTTTAATTTCTGAAATCGCATAGGTTTACCTCATCATTCAAATGTCAGTAGTCGCAGCAAACACCGCCGAACTTACAAAAGCCTTGGTGCTTTATCGCACCGACCTCCTTCGCTACGCCAAACTGCAATTGCGTAACGACGCGTGGGCGGAAGATGTGGTCTCCGAGGTCTTCATCGTAGCACTTGAAAAGCCCGAAGCGTTTGAAGGCCGCTCGCAAATCAAAACCTGGCTCATTGGCATTTTGAAGTTCAAAATTTTAGACAAGTTTCGCCAAAATACGCGCGAAGTAGCACTACCAGAATCTGATGAGACCAGTGATAGTGACATGCTGGAAGGCTTAATTTTTAAGGCAGACGGTCATTTTGCAACGCCGCCAACGGACTGGGGTAGCCCCGAAGCGGGGCTCAATCAAAAAGAATTTTTTGTCATCATGGAAGCTTGTATGGAAAAACTACCTGTTCAGTTAGGCAGACTTTTTTTAATGCGCGAGTGGTTGGAGTTATCTAGCGAAGAAATTTGTAAGGAACTGAAGCTGACCTCGACGAATTTTTACGTACAGTTGCACCGCGCTAGGCTGAAACTACGAGAATGCCTCGATCTCAATTGGTTTGGAAATAAGAAATAAGAAATCATGTCCGCACTTAAATCTGCTATACCGCTTCACCGTACTTGCAAGCAAGCGGCGCACCTCATGTTGTCTGCCGAAGACGGACCACTCAATTGGCGCGACAAAGTGGCTCTCAAAATTCATTTATGGATGTGCAAAAATTGCCCTCGCTTTGAGCGCCAACTGCACGTGATGCGTCATGCTTTGTCGGATTGGCGCAACGAAATCACAAAATAAATCGAAAAAACATTAGGATTTACCCGCGAACGCTTTAATTCATTTGCGCAGGCGCTATAGGAGTTGCCAATGTCGCGCATAATAAAGATTGGTATTTTTATTTTTTTGTTTTTATAGGAGTCCCTTTAAGGGAACTTGAGTTTATGGGTAATAAATTGTATGTAGGCAACCTGCCTTACACCGTTCGCGATGGCGATCTTCAACAGCAGTTCAGCGCCTACGGCAATGTCAGCAGCGCAAAAGTCATGATGGAACGTGATTCGGGCCG
>JANPAS010000208.1:0-1802 GCA_031430035.1 Comamonadaceae bacterium
GGGCAACCAGTTTGTTGCGCGCTGAGGGAACTTAAGCATGAAATTTCAACTGGCGATCAACATGGAGCGGATGGACGACAGCCTCAGCATGAAGGAGGTTGCGCGCCACACGCTCGAAATGGTTCAGATGGCCGATCAGGGTGGGTTCAACATCGCCTGGGCGGCAGAGCATCACGCGCTGGAGATGACCATTGCGCCCAATCCGTTCTCGATCCTGACATGGTGGGCCGCCCATACCGACCGCATTCGCCTTGGGCCAGCCGTGGCCGTCGCCGCCTATTGGCACCCGATCAAGTTGGCCGGTGAGGCGGCGTTCTTCGACCTGATCTCGGGAGGGCGGCTGGAGTTTGGCATCGGGTCAGGGGCCTATCAGCGCGAGTTTGACCGGATGCATACCGGTCTGAAGCAGTCGGACGCGTGGCAGTATATGCAGGAAATGCTGCCCGTGGTGCAAAAGCTGTGGGCGGGCGATTACGAGCATAACGGCGCGTTCTGGTCCTTTCCCAAGGCGACATCGGTGCCCAAGCCCTTGCAAAAGAACGTCCCCGTCTGGATCGCGGCCCGTGCGCCCATCACCTATGATTACGCGGTCAAGAACGGCTGCAACATCATGTCCTGGCCCTTGACGCGCGACATGACCGAGGCGGAAACCTATATGGGCCGGATGAATGAGGCGATGGCGAACAATCCCGGCATGAAGCGGCCGATCATGGCGATGATGCGCCACACGGCAGTATATGACAAAACGGCGGACTGGATGGTGCCGGTGCGCGCGGCACAGCGGCAGCTGAGCCAGTTTGAAAACCTGTTCAAGAACATTGGCGATGTGGAAAACGGCTTTCCCCGCTCGATCCCATTTGATCAGCTGGGAAACCGGGCGGAATATGACCCCGAAATGCTGAGCCGCAATCTGATGTTCGGCACGCCGGATGAAGTGATTGCCAAGCTGAAGCTTTACGAGGCGCTGGGGGTGGATGAGTTCATCTATTACGCCAGCCTTGGCTTGGGCCTCGCCGAACAGAAACGCTCGATGGAACTGTTCTGCAACGAAGTCATGCCCGCTTTTACCTGAAAGATACCCATGCCCGCCGAAATCCGCCGTACCCTGCTGCAAATCCAAACCACCCGCATCGAAGGCGGCAAGGCTGTGCCCGTGCCGACCAAACTGGTGGCCGCACTGGCGATCATCCGCAACCCGTGGTTCGGGCGCGGCTGGGTGGAAAACCTGCGACCAGAGGTCCGTGACATCTGCCCCGAAATTGGCAAACTGCTGACGGGCATGATCCTAGAGGTGACGGGTGACAAGCTGGAGGGGTATGGCAAAGCCTCCGTCGTCGGCATGGGCGGCGAGATTGAACATGCGCAGGCGCTGACCCATTCTTTGTGGTTCGGCAACCAGTTCCGCGATGCGGTTCAGGCCAAGACCTATCTGGTCTTTACCAACACCCGTGGTGCGGCTGGTTGTTCGTTGATGATCCCCCTGATGGACAAGAATGACAGCGGGCGCCGGTCGCACTACCAGACCATCCATCTGACCGTGCCAGATGCCCCGGCCGAGGATGAGATCATCATAGCCCTTGGTGCGTCCATCGGGGGTCATCCCTTGCACCGGATCGGTGACCGCTACGAAGACCTTCGTGAGATGGGCCGCGACGTTGATAACCCGGCGGGGGTATAACCCTTGGCGCGCAGCAAAACCGGCACAAGTTATGATCTGACCGGACCATCTGGCGCGCCGGTTGTGGTTTTGGCGCATGGGCTGGGCCTGACGCGGGCAACATGGGCGGCGTTTGTGCCCGCTT
>JANPAS010000209.1:0-3743 GCA_031430035.1 Comamonadaceae bacterium
CTGTGGCGCGCGTAGTACATGGGTTTAACGATACCGATACCTGAAGTCGACCAATCTTTGACAGCTATTGAAGGCTCAATTGCCACAATTTGCGAGGTCAGTGCCCCATTCAACTCGAAATAGCGCTGCATGCGTTTAACGCCAAGCTCGACGCCTGCGCTTGCCGCTTTGAGTCCTTTGATGTCATCCATTTTTCCTGGTGACTGTTCACGAACTTCTGCCACCTCGCCATAGTAAGCACGGGCTGTTTTGGCGCTACGCTCTATCCAAATGTAGTGCGCATTGGCTACCAGTGGCAATGCATAAAGGAGTGTGGTTATTGCCGCGATCAGTGTGAATTTTGAATGTTTATTCATGACATGGTTCCTATAGATTTAATTAAAACTTGGTGCGCAGTGTGAGCAAAAGCTGACGCGGCTCGGCAGGTAATGCACCTGAGAAAGTGGGCGATGAGTAGTACTCTTTGTTGGTCAGGTTTTTGATATTGAGTGCAATTTCGCTACCGCCGCTAAGTTTGTAAAAAGTGGAGGCGTTATAGACGGTGTAGCTAGGCACTTTGAGACGCTCGAGTGAGTCGGCATAGGTCTCGCCTTTACGAACAAAACCAAAGCCAAAACCAAGCCCCTTCATGTCGCCCGATTGCAACTGGTAGGTGCTCCATGCAGACACTGCAGATTCGGGCGTGTTCGCCATGCGTTTGCCATACACGCTCTCGTTAGTCACGATGCCCGTGATGCTGGCCACCTCATTACTGGTGACTCGTGCATCAACTTTGCTGAGCGCGGCGATAACGTTCCATCCTGGCAGCGGATTACCAATGATGTCGAGCTCAAAACCTTTGCTCACCGATTGTCCAACTGGCAGCGGATCTGTGCCTGCAGTTAATGCAACCAAGTAGTCATTGCGAGTGGTTCTGAAGAATGTCCCATTAATGTTGAGTTTTTCATCTAACCATGTGGATTTAGCGCCCAACTCAACTTGCCCCGACTTTTCTGCCTTGCTATCTAAGTTGATGCTTTCAGTTTGTACGCTAATGAATTTACCTGTCGTCACGCCACCAAAAAATGAAACCCTAGAGTTCGGCTGAAAAACTGCCCCAATGCTGCCGCTTGGCAATGTTTGAGTTACTCGCAACTCGCGGTAAACGTTCGCCACAGTTGGTGTCGTAAGCGAGTTGCCAAAACCGACATCCGACCAGCGAGCGCGATCTAAACGCAGTCCCGCGCGAGCTTTCCATTGTTTAGAGAATTCGATTTGATCTTGCGCATAGAGCGAGAGCGTATCCGAGCCAATTTTCTTATCAAAATTGCGGGTTGTCGCAAGACCTGTCAGCGTTGTTTCTGGAACAACAGGGTTCAATGCATCGGTGATGTTGGCCAGTGTGTAGGTATAGCGGCTGCTTTGGTTACGCGCCGCTTCGTACTCTGTACCGAGCAGCAAAGTTTGCTTGATAGCGCCTGGCAGCTTCCAAGTTAGCTCACTTGAAAGATTGGCGTAACTGGCATCATCTAGCTGGGTACGCCCGTTACGTCCAGATACAAGGTTCGCGGCAGTTGCGACGTTACCGCTTGCATTGCGAACCAGGTCAATTTTGCGCCTATCAAACGATACAGAATTTTTGAGTGACTTATTTTCATCAATGATGAAGTCATGCGTGATCGCTAAACGATCCACGGTCTGTTTTGACTTGTTAAATGGACTGTAGTACTTCGTATCACGCGGCACATTAAGGATCTGACCACTTGTATTAAACAAAATACCGTAGTTATCCACCACGTATTCGTTTTCACGGTGGTCATAGCTCAAGTTGAAACGATGAGAGCCACTGAGCCGGTAATCTAATTTACCTGATATTTCGCGCACGTCCGCAGTCAGTCCGCGTATGCCATCAGTATGGTAATTATTCACAATCAAACGGCCATTTAGGTCTTCTCGAATGGCGCCTGTGATGTCATGCGTAAATTGCCGCAGACCTAATCCACCGACGGTGATTTCGGTATTAGCGCCGAACTTTTTGGTTGGCTGCTTAGTGACTAAATTGACAATCCCACCAGGTGCGCTGGAGCCATAAACCGCAGAGCCAGGGCCTTTTAAGACTTCAACGCTCTCAACGTCGGCAAAGCTACGGCTGTAATTCATAAGGGCAGGACCATCGGCAACGCCATCACGTAAAAAGCGCATACGCAACCCGCGAATAACATAGCTGTCTGCAAGCCCGTAGCCACCACCATACTGAGGCTGCACGTTACTGGCATTGGATAGCACCTGATTCATGGTCTTGCCAGCTTGTTCAGCAATCACCTCTTTAGGAACGATGACAACAGCGGCAGGTAAATCTTGCAGCGGCGTAGCCGTCTTGCTACCTGTTGAGGCAACGCCTGGCGTATAGCCTTGTGATATCTCGCGCTCTGCTTGAACGGAGATGGGGGGCAGGGTTTTCTCTGTCGACGCTGTTTGCGCCCATACAGTTTGCGCTAAGCAAAGCGCAATGGGTGCGAGTTTGACGTGGGATATTCTTAAAGCGGTCATCGTAAAAGTCCAGAAGGGGGGGCAATAGTTGGCTGGCTTTGACTCAAGAATGGGTTCAGGAGTGATGTGGCTTGCTGAAGGCTCAATCTTATCACAAATAAGAATCATTCTCATTTGCATTTAAAGAAATGATCAAAAAACTAACTGAAATCTTATTTTTGGCTGATTGGCGCACTCAGCTTGATGTGTGCGATAGGCCGGCTTGATCGGCACTGGCTCACCACATCGCGTGCGCAGCCTTCGCATCTGCCACATTGCGTGGCAACACCTAATTCAAATTGAATCTCGTCAAACCCCATGCCTAAATGGGCGTGCCTGACAATCTCTTTATCAGAGATTCTGCGGCAAACACAAATAATCATCGGGCCGCTACCTTACGCTCTTGCCACTGTGCGGCAGCCAACCATACGGTGGGAATGAGAACCAAGGCGAGCGAAATCATTTGCGCCGTAAAACCTTCTGCTAAGTCTTCGGTGTGGGCATGCCACCAAGCGTTATCAATGCCAGGAATGAGGTTTCCTTCAGTAAATTCGTGTAGTGCATAAACGACTAATTGCACGGCAAAAACACCTAAAAACCATGCCGTCACGCGGAAGAATCGCCCCAAATCTACCGACTTGCCGTAGCGTACCCATGCCCAAGCAATGCTGCCTGCTAAAGCTAAGCCCAGCAACCCGCCCCAAGCCAGATGACTCAGCTCCGCACTAGAGGCTAAAGACGCGATCATGGTGGCGGTTTCCACCCCTTCGCGCCCGACCATAAACAAAGTGAAACCAAAGACGGCGAGCCAAGCTTTTGAACCATCCAATACGCTGACTTGCTCAAGTTTGGTGGTGATTTCGCGCCCCATTGTTTTGCCAGCTTTGGACATGTGCACCACGCACCAAATGACGGCAGCAGCGGCTAAGAGTGCCATGACGCCCTCAGCTGTGGGCGACATCGCGCCGATACGGGATAGCATATAACCTAAAAGCACGGATAACGAAATGGCGACAGCCAAACCCGCGTGAACAGCAGATTGCAAATGCACACGCCCCGTACGGCGCAGGTACAACAAGGCTATAGCGATAACTAAAAACGCCTCCAGACCTTCACGAAAAGCAATGAGTAATGTTTGCAACATAATTTTTTCTTAAAAGTAAATTTTACCAAATTAATGAGAATCATTATCATTCATAAAAATAAAAAAACCAGCCGAAGCTGGTTTTGATGTG
>JANPAS010000210.1:0-8907 GCA_031430035.1 Comamonadaceae bacterium
CCGCGATACACAAAGCCGCGCTCCATCACGCGCTTAAAGGCACGGAGTTCTTCGGCTTCGTTTTTAAAGTCCATCGTCTTGTACGGGTGATCCCATTCGCCCAGCACGCCAAGGCGTTTGAAGTCCGCCATTTGGGCGGCGATTTGCTCGGTCGCAAACGCGCGGCCTTTGGCTTGCATGTCGGCGCGTACAAGGCCGCGTCCGTGGAGCTTTTCAATCGCGTTTTCAATCGGCAAGCCGTGGCAATCCCAGCCAGGGATGTAAGCTGCGTCATAGCCATCCAACTGACGCGCCTTCACGATCATGTCTTTCAAAATTTTGTTGACCGCGTGCCCCATGTGGATTTGCCCATTGGCGTAGGGCGGGCCGTCGTGCAGGATGAACTTTCCTTTGGCGCAGTTGTGACGCGCGGCGCGGAGCTTTTTGTAGATGCCTTTATCCTCCCAGTCGCGCGCCCATGCGGCTTCGCGCTTAGGCAAGTCGCCGCGCATCGGGAAAGGCGTATCGGGTAGGTTCAGCGTGGAGCGGTAATCTTGCTTGGCTGGCGTAGCTTCAGTGGTCATAAAGAGCGGTCGTGGAGATTAAGGGGTTTCAAGAGAAAAATTCGTGTGCCAATCGGATGTCATTGGCAATGCCCGCCTTGAGCGATTCCAGCCCATCGTAGGCCAGCTCGTCATGCAGTTTGTGCAGCAATTCAACGCGGATGATTTTACCGTAGCCACCCTCTTGCCCCAGGTGGGCAGGCCAGTCTAGGCAATAGGTTTCTAAGAGGACACGCCCGCCGTTCACGTCTGTAGGATCGAGAGCAGGGCGAGTCCCAAAATTAGCAACACCGCGCAATGGCTTGTCCGAGAGTCCAAACACGCGCACCACAAAAATGCCAGCAGCAGCGGGATGCTGATGTTTGAATGCGATATTGAGGGTGGGTACATTCAGCGTGCGCCCTAGCTTTGCACCATGAATGACGTGTCCACTAATCGAATAAGTGTGACCTAGCAAAGCGGCGGCATCCGTCAAACGCCCGTCTGTTAAAGCGCTTCGGACGACACTGCTGGAAACCCGCATCCCGTGTGCTTCTACAGATGGCATGGCTGCGAGAGCATATCCCGCTTGGCCTGCAAGAGAGGTGAGAAGTGAAAAATCACCCGCACGCTTGGCGCCAAATTTGAAATCATCACCAATCAGCAAAAACTTGGTTTGCAAACTGCCAACCAACATATCCATCACGAACGACTCAGGATTCATGCTGGCAAGGCGTTGGTTAAACGGCAAAATGACCACGCGATCAATACCGCAAGCCTTGATGGCGCTGAGCTTGTCGCGTAGCGTGCTGATTCGCTTGGGAGCAGACGCTGGATTGAAATACTCTCTTGGATGGGGTGCAAACGTCATCACGCACGTGGCAAGGCCGCGTGCATCCGCTTCTTTTTTAAGCTCGCGCAGCATCGCTTGGTGTCCTAAGTGGACACCATCGAAATTGCCAATTGTTAAGGCGCAAGGCTGACTGAGGGAGCTACGGGGCAAGCCGCGAAAAATATGCATAACTGTTGATTATCCCGAATAGAAAAACGTCATCGCAATGAGGTACATTCGAGGGGTTTAGCAAGTTTCGATGTGTATTCCCTTTATCAAGGAGCGACGCGTGAAAGTTCTGAAGTTATCGGGCGGTGGATTGCCGCAGTCGTGGATCAGCCTAGAGCAAGCTGTGTTGCACTATGCGGCCGACGAGGTGCGCTGGGATACGGGCATTCCTGTGGCAACGTTTCGCGGTGGAACCAATGCCATCACAGGAATTCAATCCTCCATCACGGTTAGCTCCATCATCGGCACCAAGGGCGTGCCAAAAATCAATCCGTTTAGCGCCAAACCTGGCATCACCAATAGCAAACTCTTCATGCGCGACCGCAACCTATGCGCGTACTGCGGCGACCAATTTTTGACGGAACTATTGACTCGCGAGCACATCATTCCCTACGGTCAAAAAGGCCAAGACGTGTGGATGAATGTGGTGACGGCGTGCAAAAGCTGCAACCACCGTAAAAGTAACCGCACACCCGAGCAAGCCCACATGCCGCTGCTCTACACGCCTTATGTGCCCAGCCTTTGGGAAGATTTCATTTTGCGAAACCGCAAAATTTTGGCGGATCAAATGGAATTTTTAATGGCGCATTTGCCTAAGAATTCACGGCTGCATGGCTAAGCAGTTGTAGGCCTTTTAAAACATCGCGCACCATGTGCGCGCGGTCTGGCGCTTTTTCAATCGCTTTTTCAATCCGCAGCTTGTCATTACCCGCCAGTTTGATATGTTTGTTGCGCTGAATCAAATGAATGATGCTTTGCGGGTCAACGGGTGCATTGGGTTTAAACGTAATGATGATGACCCCAGGCGCAGCGTCGATTTTGTGGACACCGTAAGGCTCGCACAGCACGCGCAGGCGGTGTGTGTCAATCAGCGCTTGGGCTTGATCGGGTAGCTTGCCAAAGCGGTCAACTAATTCCTCAAGCAAGGCGCTCACGCCGTCGTTATTTTTAGCGGTTGCCAGTTTTTTATAAAACGACAAACGCAAATGCACGTCGCCGCAGTAGTCTTTGGGTAGCAGCGCTGGTGTGTGAAGGTTGATTTCCGTCGTGGCATGTAGCGGACGCATCAAATCAGGCTCTTTGCCCGCCTTAAGCGCACGCACGGCTTCCGCCAGCATTTCGTTGTAGAGCTGAAACCCGATCTCAAGCATATTGCCGCTTTGGTTGTCACCCAGCACTTCGCCTGCGCCGCGAATTTCAAGATCGTGCATCGCCAAATAAAAGCCAGAGCCGAGTTCTTCCATGCCTTGAATCGCATCCAGCCTTTGCTTGGCTTGCTTGGTGATGCTTTCAATATCTGGCACCAGCAAGTACGCATAGGCTTGATGGTGACTACGCCCCACGCGTCCGCGCAGTTGGTGTAGCTGTGCGAGGCCAAATTTATCGGCGTGGCTCATCACGATGGTGTTGGCGGTGGGCACATCAATACCCGTCTCGATGATGGTGGAGCACAGCAGCACATTAAAGCGCTGCGCCACAAAGTCGCGCATCACGCGCTCCAGTTCGCGCTCGGGCATTTGGCCGTGTGCGATTTGGATACGTGCTTCGGGCAATAGCTCGGTGAGTTGCGCGAGGCGGTTTTCCATCGTCGCCACATCATTGTGCAAAAAGTAGCATTGTCCGCCGCGCTTGATCTCGCGCAGCAGCGCTTCGCGCATCACGCTTTTATCCTCGCTGCGAACAAAGGTTTTGATGGCCAAGCGACGCTGCGGTGCGGTGGCAATCACCGACAAATCGCGCATGCCTTCCAGCGCCATGCCCAGCGTGCGCGGGATCGGTGTGGCGGTGAGCGTGAGTACATCGACCTCGGCACGTAGCGACTTCATCGCCTCTTTGTGACGCACGCCAAAGCGATGCTCTTCATCAATGATGAGGAGTCCCAAGTCTTTGAAATGCGTGTCTTTGGAGAGCAGCTTATGCGTGCCCACAACGATGTCCAGCGTGCCGTCTGCAATGCCTTTTTGTGCAGCGGAAATCTCTTTGGCGGTGCGAAAGCGCGACATTTCCGCAATACGAATCGGCCACTTGGCAAAGCGATCAGTCAGTGTTTGAAAGTGCTGTTCGGCCAAGAGCGTCGTTGGCGCAAGGATGGCGACTTGCTTGCCGCCCAGCACGGCAATAAAGGCGGCGCGCAGTGCGACTTCGGTCTTGCCAAATCCCACATCGCCGCAGACCAGCCTGTCCATGGGGCGCGGCGAGATCATGTCTTGCACGACGGCGTGAATCGCCGCTTTTTGATCGGGCGTTTCTTCAAAACCAAAATCATTCGCAAAGATTTCGTAATCGTGCGGTTGGAATCGAAACGCAAAGCCCTCGCGTGCGGCGCGGCGCGCGTAGATGTTCAAGAGTTCTGCGGCGCTATCCCGCACTTGCTGCGCGGCTTTGCGCTTGGCTTTGTTCCATTGGTCGGAGCCAAGGCGATGTAGCGGCGCTTCGTCGGGGCTCACGCCTGTATAGCGGCTGATGAGGTGCAGCGCAGCAACGGGCACGTAGAGCACGGCTTCGTTTGCGTACTCCAAGTGCAGAAACTCTTGCTTGTTGTTCTCATCGTCTTGGTCGGTCGTGGCTTGTCCTAAATCCAAATGCACGAGGCCGCGATACCGCCCGATGCCGTGTGAGGCGTGAACCACAGGGTCGCCAATGTTGAGCTCGGCCAAGTCTTTAATCAGCGCATCTAAATCGGTGGTTTTCTCTTGGCCGCGCTTGCCGCGCCGCTGGGTGAGGCTAGAGGCGAAGAGTTCGGTTTCGGTGACGAAATCGATGGTTGATTTTTTGTCTTTTTTGTCTGTTTCCCAAGCAAACCCCGTATAGATTGCTGCCGTGGCGATGCCAATCTTTTCGTCGCTTGCTAAAAATTCTTCCAGCGATTCAAAGCCCACAGGCGAGATATGCGAAGCACGCAGGAAATCGAGCAAAGATTCACGCCGTCCGATGCTCTCAGCCAAGAGCAGCACGCGATGCGGACTACTTAGCAAGTGCGCCTTGAGATTGGCTAAAGGCTCATCCGCAGCGCGATTAGCAGCAAGAGAGGGGAGCGTTGATGAACTTTCGCCTTTTAGGACCAGCGCCGCATACTTCTTAGTCTCCACATAAAACTCATCCGTTTGCAAAAACAAATGTTCAGGCGCCAGCGCAGGCCTGTCGGGGTCATTGCGAAGAATCCGATACCTATCCGTCGTGTCCTTCCAAAACTGCTGCAGTGGCGCTTCCAAATCACCATGCAGCACCAAGGTCGCGGACTCACCTAAATAGTCAAACACTGTCGCGGTGTTTTCAAAGAACAGCGGCAGGTAGTACTCAATGCCCGCCGTGGCAATGCCATTGCCCATTTCTTTGTAGATGCGGCTCTTGGTCGGGTCGCCTTCCAATAGTTCGCGCCAACGGTTGCGGAACATCGCCCGAGCCGATTCATCCAGCGGAAACTCGCGCCCAGGCAGCAAACGTAGCTCAGGCACGGGATAGAGCGAGCGCTGCGAGTCAGGATCAAAACTTCGGATGGAGTCGATCACGTCATCAAATAAATCCACGCGGTACGGCATCACCGAGCCCATAGGGAACAGGTCAATCAATCCGCCGCGCACGGCGTACTCGCCGGGGCTCACAACCTGCGCCACATGGTTGTAGCCCGCGAGCGTGAGCTGCGCCTTGAGTTTTGCCTCTTCAAGTTGCTGCTTAGCTTTGAAGTGAAACGTGTAGCCCGCCAAAAAGGACGGTGGCGCAAGGCGATAAAGCGCCGTGGTGGCGGGGATGATGACGACATCGGCCTCGCCATTTTTGATGCGCCACAGCGTAGCCAGGCGTTCGGAGATTAAATCTTGATGCGGCGAGAAGCTGTCGTAGGGCAGGGTTTCCCAATCGGGGAAGAGCGTGCAACGTAAATCGGGAGCGAAAAAGGGCATCTCAACCATCAAACGCTGCGCGTCAGCCGCGTCAGCGCACACGATAGCCGTGATTTTGTGCTCTGCTTTGTCTCGATTTGCAAGTTGCGTTAGCAGCAGCGCATCGCCAGAGCCTGCGGGTTTGGCAAGCGAAAAACGCTGCCCCGCTTTTAGTTTTGGTAAATCCATTGGTTGTATTTTAAGTGGCACGAATTTGCCTCGTCTTGTCATACAATGTGTTGTATTACAAAAATAGTGAAGGAGTGATTGACGATGTTTACCGCTAGATTTCCATTAGAGATAGAAACCAGCATTGCGCAGTACGCGGCGCACTTTGGTACGTCAAAGACAGCCATCGTGATGGAGGCGCTGCAAGACTTTTTTAAAAAAAAGCCCTTGGAGCGTGAGGCATTCGAGTTGGCTGCGAGGCCACTCTCGCCTGTGGAGCAACTAGAAGCGATTCAAGCCAGAATTGCGGCTAAGTACCCTGATGAGCCTAGTTTTGATTGGCGCGAGGCAAGAGATAACGGACGGCTGTGATGCGAAAGTTACCTCGCTTTGTGCTGGATGCGTCTGTTGCTGCTGGTTGGATTGTTCCTCGGCAAGGCACGGCCTACAAAAAATCAGTATTAGATGCGTTGGACAAGATAAGTGCGTTGGTACCAGCCCTGTGGCATTTGGAGATTGCAAATCTGTTAGCAAGGCGGCTGCAATCGAAGCATTTGCAAGAGTTTGAGATTTTGGAGCTTGCTCATTTTTTATCAACTTTGGCGATTCAAACGGATGATTTCGACAATACTCGGCAAGAACGGACGCGCAATTTTCAAATTGGACAAATCGCCATCGACGCGAGTCATTGGGGTTTGACGAGTTACGACGCTCACTATTTGCAATTGGCGATTCGCTCTGGCCTGCCCTTGGCAACCACCGACGAAGCGCTCATGCAAGCCGCGGAAAAATGCGGCGTGACGATTTTTCAGCCATGAGTCATTTATCGCAGCCTCGATTTTTCGCTCTCATCCCCTGCGCAGGTGCAGGCTTGCGTGCGGGCGGCAGTGTTCTTAGTCTGCCCAAGCAATACCAAGCCATCGCAGGCAAGCCAATGGTGCTGCACACGCTGGATGCTTTTTCAAAAGTCGAACGCATTGCCAAAACGGTCGTCGTGATCTCACCAGATGATGTAACGTTCGCGCAACTTGGCGCCGATGCAGACATCCTCCCATGCGGTGGTGCAACCCGCGCCGATACGGTAAAAAATGGCCTGCAAGCCTTACTGGATAAGGGCTGCAGCAGTACCGATTGGGTGCTGGTGCACGATGCAGCGCGGTGTCTCATCACGCCCGAGCAGATCAATCACTTGATCGACGAATGCCAGCATGACGCAGTGGGTGGCCTTTTGGCTTGCCCAGTGGCAGATACGCTGAAATCCTCTATTGAGGGTAGGGTGGATGACACAGTAGATCGAGCAGGAAAATGGGCAGCGCAAACACCGCAAATGTTTCGTATAGGTAGCCTGAAGGCCGCACTGGATAAGGCTTCCAAGGCAGGCATCTTAGTCACCGATGAATCTAGTGCCCTAGAGAGCATCGGCCTTGCGCCAAAGCTGGTGAAGACTTCCAGCCAAAACTTCAAAGTGACATATCCCGAAGACTTCGCCTTGGCAGAGGCGATTTTGTTAGCTAGAGGAAAAACAAACATGAGTCATTTCCCAACATTCAGAATTGGAGAAGGCTGGGACACACACAAACTAGTCGAAGGCAGACCGCTCGTTCTGGGTGGCATCACGATTCCGTTTAGCAAAGGCCTACTCGGGCACTCCGACGCAGACGCGCTGTGTCACGCCATTACCGATGCGCTTTTGGGCGCAGCGGCACTGGGCGACATTGGCAAACACTTTCCCGATACCGACCCGCGCTACAAGGGCGCGGACTCCATTGAGTTACTCAAACACACAGCAGCACTGGTGCGAGAGAGTGGCTGGCAAATTGGCAACGTGGACAGCACCGTCATTGCGCAAGCGCCAAAGCTCGCGCCCTTCATCGACACCATGCGGAAAAATCTAAGCGAAGCGCTGGGGGTTGATGTAACCCAAGTCAACGTCAAAGCCAAGACCGCCGAGAAGATGGGGCCTGTGGGCGAGGGGCTGGCAATGGAAGCTCGGGCGGTTGCGATGCTTTTGCGATAAATCGGAAGTACTTTAAAAAAACTCGCTAGAATATCGAACGATCGTGCTTTTTTATAAATCTCGTCACCAAATTTTTGTTTGTAACTTTGAATAAGGAATTTTTATGACTGCTCAATATCAAGTGATTGGCGACGTTGCTGTCGTGACTCTTGCTAACCCTCCTATGAACGGTCTGTCGCACGCCACGCGGCTTGGCATTGCTGACGGTGTGCACAAGGCAAACGCCGATGCGGCTGTGAAATCCATTGTGGTCACGGGCGCTGGCAAAGCGTTTTGTAGCGGCGCGGACATTACCGAGTTCGGTTCGGACAAGTCGATTCAAGAACCAAATTTACTCTCTTTGATTTTGCTGCTTGAGAACTCAGCCAAGCCCACCATCGCCGCTGTTCACAGCATTTGCATGGGTGGCGGTTTGGAGTTGGCGCTTGGTTGCCACTACCGCATTGCTGCGCCTGGCGCACTGGTCGCTCTGCCTGAAGTCAAGCTAGGCTTGATTCCTGGCGCAGGCGGTACGCAGCGTCTGCCGCGCGTTTTGGGTGTAGAAACTGCTCTCAACATGATTGTGAGCGGCGAGCCCGTAAAGAGTGAGTTATTGGCTTCGATGCCAGGACAAAAATTATTCGACAAGATGGCTGCATCGCCAGAGTCGCTAGCCGCTGAGGCTTTGGCCTATGCCCAAGAGATTGCGGCAAAGCACGCTGATGGCTCTGCTTTGCCAAAAGTGCGTGATTTAAAAGTATCGCACCCGAACGCACAGGCTTACTTTCAGTTTGCCCGCAACATGGTGGCAGGCATGGCGAAAAATTACCCAGCGCCTGTCAAGTGCGTGGACGCAGTGCAAAACGCACTCACCATGAAGTTTGACGACGGCATGGTGGCTGAGCGTGATATTTTTATCAATCTGATGTGGACACCTGAGTGCCGCTCACTACGCCATCTGTTTGTGGCTGAGCGTGCTGCTAGCAAGATTCCTGATGTGCCAAGCGACACACCGCAGCGCGCGATCAAGCAAGTCGCCGTGATTGGCGCAGGCACGATGGGCGGCGGCATCACCATGAATTTCTTAAATGCTGGCATTCCTGTCAAGATGCTAGAGATGAAGCAAGAAGCACTGGAAAAGGGCATTGGCATCATTCGCAAAAACTATGACGCGCAAGTGACCAAGGGCAAACTCAAGCAGGCCAAGCTGGACGAGCGCATGGCGCTGCTCACAACGACGTTGTCTTATGACGATTTGAAAGATGCTGACTTAGTTATTGAAGC
>JANPAS010000211.1:0-3011 GCA_031430035.1 Comamonadaceae bacterium
CATCCTGCGCCATTTGCTTTTGTGCCGCTGTTCCTCGGCACAGCGTCAGCATGATGTCATAGCCTTGACGCTGATGGAACGATTCCTCTTTGCAGACACGCACCAACGCCCGTGCGTAAGGTCCATACGAGCAGCGGCACAGCGGAATTTGGTTGATGATGGCCGAGCCATCGACCAGCCAACCAATCGCGCCAATGTCCGCCCAAGTGGGCGTGGGGTAGTTAAAGATGCTGGAGTATTTGGATTTGCCGCTGAGCAAATCCGAGGTCATTTGTTCGCGCGAGGTGCCCAGCGTTTCGGCTGCCGAATACAGGTAGAGGCCATGCCCCGCTTCGTCTTGCACCTTGGCCAGCAAAATCGCTTTGCGTTTAAGGGACGGTGCGCGTGTGACCCAATTGCCCTCGGGCAGTTGCCCCACAATTTCTGAATGCGCGTGCTGCGAGATTTGCCGCACCAGGGTTTTGCGGTAGGCGTCAGGCATCCAGTCTTTGGCCTCAATCTTGATGCCTGCGTCAATGCGCTTTTGAAATGCGGCTTCGTCAACCGACATTTCGGAAATAGCGCTGACTTTGGCTTGGCCTGTTTCTACGAGTTGTGCGTACATAGTGGTGACTCAAACGTTGGTGATTTTGAAATAACCTTAAATAATAGTGATATAAAACGACGCATGCAATCATTATTTTTGTATCACAACAAGCTGCAAGACAAGCTTAGTTTGCGCTCTAACTCGATGGTAATGACGCTCTACGGGGACGTATTTGCTTCTAGGGGGCAAGCCGTCTGGCTAGGTAGCCTCATCCAATTGCTAGCGCCTTTTGGGATTTCTTCTCGGCAAGTGCGCACTAGTGTTTTCCGTTTGGCAAGCGACCAATGGTTTGATATTGAGCGAATTGGCAGGCGTAGCTATTACGGACTCTCCACGGATGGACTGCAGCGCGTGCAGCATGCAGGCAAACGAATTTATGAATTTAGTAGCGCGCCTTGGGATGGCTATTGGACACTCGTCTTCATCGATGCGAAGTGGAAGCTGAGTGCAAGGCAAAAACTACGCCGCGAACTGCTGTGGGATGGCTTTGGTCAGCTAGCCCCAAATATCTTTGCGCACCCACGCGCCGATCAGCAATCACTCACCGAGATCGCACTGGCTTGCCAAGCCGAGGGGCACATCGCGCTGATGAAGGCATCAAGCTTAGAGCTGTACTCGCGCAAGCCGCTGATTGATTTGATGCAGCAAACCTTTGACTTATCCCACATCGACACGGCGTGGACGCAATTTATCAAGCGATTTGCCAGCCTCACCGCAAGGGCATCAACATTAAATCCAGCCGAAGCGTTTTATGTACGCACCCTGCTCATCCACGAATACCGCCGCATCTTGCTACGCGATCCCAATTTGCCTGACGAACTGCTGCCTGCGTCTTGGTCGGGGTTGGAAGCACGGCAACTATGCCAAGCGCTGTACCAAGACGTGAAGCCGGCCAGTGAGGCGTATTTGATGGAGACAGTTCAAACGCTGGAGGGGGTGCTGCGTTGATATCCACCCAAAGCATCTCGTGATTGCAAGGCCTACCGTTTGACATCAGCGGGCACACGGTGCTCCGCTGGATAGAACGGTTAGGCGTGAGTCACTCATTGATTACACCATTTGAACGACAAGCCGTTTTCCACATGCTCTGGCATATTTACGCAGTGTGACATAAGAAGGCGAATGCTTTTCGCTACGCAAAGAGCCTTCTAAACGCGAAACAACCGAAACAGTTGTTCCCATGCGCTGGGCAATTTGCAACTGGGTTAAACCAGCATCACGGCGTGCAGCTAATAAAGTATGCAAAGCGGTGTAGTCTTCCTCCAATGTCTCGTAAGCCGCCCGAACGCCAGGCTGCTCCAGCATGGTGCTGTGAAATGCCGCATCATGTGGGACGGGTTGATAGGTATCAGTGTTTTGCATTTTTAACCTCTTGTAATCTTTTGCGGGCAAGCCGCAGTTCCGAATCTGGTGTTTCTTGTGTCTTCTTTATGAACGAATGCAACACCACAATTTGCTTCCCCACTTGCGTAGAGTAAAACACCCGTCCAATTCCTTCTGCGCCTCTAGGGCGAAGCTCAAATAAGCCATCTCCCATGGCACGGGAGTGAGGCATGCGCAAATTGGCACCAAACTCAGACATCGCCTCAGTTAAACGCAAATAATCGGCCGCAATACCTGCTGGCAATGCCATCACCGCACTTTTTACTTTCTCACTGTAGTAGACGACGCGCCAATTCATTGAGCAATGTTAGCATATTTGCGAAACATGATTTTGACTGCCTCAAGCCTAACGTTTGAGGGCAGCGAGCGTAGCTCCGCTGGAATGAAGGGTTAGGCAGCCACCTCGAGGTACCTAACCTTGCTGCCTGCGTCTTGGTCGGGGTTGGAAGCACGGCAACTATGCCAAGCGCTGTATCAAGATGTGAAACAAGCCAGTGAGGCCTATTTGATTGAGACAGTTCAGACGCGTGAGGGTGCGCTATCGGCTACAACTGCTGAGATTGCGCTGCGTTGATTTTTTAGACGCTCAGGCAATGATTTTTGCCGCTTTGAATCTTCTAATTTTCACCTGACAAGTTCTGCGAGCATTCCACAAATCAAACTTGACTTGTAAACGCAACCACTGCTCTGCATCGATATCCAACCATTGCGACAGTCGAATAGCCAAATCAGGAGTGATGGACGCACGTCCATTGATGACACGGCTAAAGGTGGTGCGGTGCAACCCAAGGCATTCAGCCGCCGCACTAACACTCACATTCAATTCTGGCAGTATGTCGTCCCTGATCGTCAGTCCAGGGTGTGGGGGATTGTGCATCTTCATAGTGTCCTCTTAGTGGTAGTCCAAGTAATCAACAATTTCGACATTTTTGTCAATAAATTTAAAAATAAGTCGCCAATTTCCATTGACAGATATGGAGTGGTAGTCCGCCAAGTCACCCGACAGCGCATGCAATTTCCAGCCTGGCACATCGACATCTTT
>JANPAS010000212.1:0-4520 GCA_031430035.1 Comamonadaceae bacterium
TGATGTAACACTGCGCCAAGCCAATATCGATTGGTCGCGCGTACTCGGACATGGTCAAATCACCGATGTCTATTTGCTCGCGTTAGCAGTTTCGCATGGTGGATGCTTGGCAAGCTTTGACCACCGCATTGCGCTGTCAACTGTTACATCGGCGCAAGCGGAACATTTGATGCTGCTGTAGCTTTAAATCGCATTAAATCAAAAACGCCCCCGCCATCATCTGAATCTCAGCCCTTGGAATTTTGAGTTTGATTGCTCTAGCCTTCCAAGCTCGCACAACGCTAGCCACCTCATCCACAACCCGTTTTGCCTCGGCAGGGCTTAATCGGTAATGTTCACTACTCGCCATTAACGTCTCGATATTCGGTCTAGCATCATTCGGCGCAATTGCCAGCGCGTGCTCGTATTTTTCAGGATTCGGATTCATGTCATAAGCGGGCGATAGTCGCCAGCCTGTGGCTTCTCTTATGAATCCGTGGTTGCGCAGGTGGTCGTCTCGGTTGCTCGTCATGATGTTGAATGCGGCTCGGCGAAAGAGTTGCTCTAGGTCTGCTTTGATTTTTCCTGCTGCACCGTGCTGCGCGATAAAGCTTGCTAGATCCTGATAGCTATGGCTTTGCTGCCCATCGTCTGCCCGTAGCAAGGTCATGGCGGATACAAAAAATCTGCGCTCTTTGAATTGCTTTGCGCTATCCACGCGGTCAAAGCGTTGCACGCAAAAGCAGCGGTGGGTGCGGTTGGTGTTATCTCCGCCAAGCCACAGCAGATGCGCTTCGGGCACATCAATACCCGCATCTTTTGCCATACCGTGAAGCAACATTTCCCACGCCGCTACATCGCGGCGATCTGCACGGCTGGGGAATTTGGCAATCCACAGGCTGCCATCCAATTGCAAAAAATTGGCCTTCGGGCGAGCACCGCCAAGCGAGCTACCAGGCGCTACCAACGCGGCTAACCAGCGAGTGAGCTGTGCATTGGTTTTTATGTTCTTACCCTCTAGCGCACGGCTAATCGTTTGCAGCTCTGGAAGCGAGGTGACGGGCGGCGCGGCCAGCATTTGGTTGTCTAAAAAATCGGATGCGCTATCCGAACGAAAGCGCAGTGCGCCCATACGCGTGATGTCTTGCACACCGATTAAAAAATCCCATTCGCGTAAGGTGCGGACAGGGCGGTCTTCTGCTTCGGCTTGCAGGGCTTCTCGGCGCTCCATCAACAAGCGTCCCCAGCGGTCTGGCGCGGAGTCCAAAAAAATACGGAAGTTACCGCCGCTCGCGTGATGCTCGCCTGCATAGAGTTCTAGCTCGGGGTCCAACCAAAACCGCTGTGGGCTTTGTAGCCACTCGCGGCTGTATGCAAAAGAAAACTGTCCACGCGTGTGAAAGAGCGTGCCAACAACTTGGTTGCCGTGAACAACTTCGAGCGACTCACGTGCAGGGCGGATGGTTTTGTTAGTTGCCATGTATGCACCCTGTTAAATCGCAATACGCGGTGCGCGTTGCCGTGGCGTATCTAACTCTAAATCTTGCAACTTGCGCCCCAGCACGTCATCTTTGGCAACTGCCTCTATATCTTTATCGAGCGATAATACTTTGAGTACGCGCATCAGCACACCAATGGATGTGCCAGCATCACCGCTCTCCAAGTGTCCTAAAGTTTGTCGGCTGATATTGGCTCGCTCGGCTACCTGCACCATGCTGAAGCCACGACGCAGACGAGCCAAGCGAAGGCGGTTGCCTAGCTGCGAGGTTAATTTTTCAGCGATAGAGGGAGAGTTGTAAATTTCCATTTAATGTTAATTATATCAACCATAAAACTATTATTTTGATTGATTTGATTAACATTATTAACTTCTCTATATCGTCACTCCTTCGGCGCTCCAGAGCTTTTCACAATCCCCTCATAGCGCTTGATCTCAGAGATTGCGAATTTCGCAAACTCATCTGATGTGCCGCCCGAAATCTCTGCACCAATGCCCTCCAACTTGCCGCGAATTTCTGGATTTTTGAGTAGCGTGTTGAACGCGCTGTTGAGCTTGGCAACCACCGCTGGCGATGCGCCCGCAGGCAGCATCACGCCGTACCAAGCGGACGCCAGCATGGGCGTTCCTGCTTCGGCAAACGTGGGTACGTTGGGCAAGGCCGCAAGCCGCTTGCTACTGGCGACAGCCAAGGGTTTGAGCAAGCCGCCTTTGATGCTACCCAAGGAGCCCGTATCAATCATCATGTCGATGTGCCCTGCAATCAAATCTTGCGCCGCAGGACCGCTGCCTTTGTAGGGCACGTGTTTGATATCGAGATGCGCAGCGGTTTTGAACTGCGCGCCTGCCAAGTGCTGCGAGCTACCAATGCCTGCCGAGCCGTAGGTGTATTTGTCTGGTGATTTTTTTGCATCCGCGATGACATCCTTCAGGCTTGTCCAAGGCGATTTGGCTGGCACGACCATCACGTTGGGGATGGCGAGCAAATTGATGACGGCAGTGAAGTCTTTGGCAGGATCAAAACCTTGCTTGGCAAACAAGTGTGGACCTGCAGCGTTGGTGGAGCTAGTGGCCAAGAGCAGCGTGTAGCCATCGGGTTTTTCTTTGGACACGGCTTGCGTGCCAATGTTGCCGCCCGCGCCGCCTTTGTTGTCCACTACGACCGCCACACCAAGCGCTTGCGAGAGCGGCTGCGCGAGGACGCGGGCGACTTGATCGGTTGCGCCGCCTGCTGGCCATGGCACGACGAAGCGGATGGTTTGGTTGGGGTAAGTTTGAGCGGCAGCTGAGCCTACGTTAAAGGCTAGGAGTAGTCCTAATGTCGCAATCAATTTTGTTTTCATATTAGAGTCCTTTTTGTTTGAGAATCGCATCCACCCACGCGCCCGAGTAAGTACCTGCTCGAATAGCGGCTAAGGTTTCCTGTTCAACACGAATCTTCTCGTGTGCCCTGACAGCTACTTCCGCGGCAAGGCTGGCTGGAACGGCAACGACACCGTCTGAATCGCCCACCATGATGTCGCCAGGATTGACCAACATGCCGCCCACCGTCACGGGAACATTGATGGTGCCAGGGCCTTCTTTGTAAGGTCCGCGCAGACTAATGCCACGAGCCCAGCACGGAAAGCCAAGCGCTTCAAATGCATCGGCATCTCGAATCGCGCCATCAATCACAAAACCAATCGCGCCGCGCATATGCGCTGTCGTCATCATGATCTCGCCCACCAGTGCGCGCGTGACGTCCGCCTCGCCGTCAACGACGAGTACATCGCCAGCCTTCAGCATTTCCAAAGCTTTGTGAATGAGTAAGTTGTCGCCAGCACGAACCCGCACGGTCACCGCGTTGCCGCACACGCTGACCACCCGGCGATTGATGGGATGCAAACCCGTTGTCCCCACCAAGCGCCCGCCCATGACGTCGCTGATGATGGAAGAGGGGATGCCTTGTAGTAATTGAATTGACATGTTGTGAGTTGACATTTTTGAATACATCCTTTGCGTTTGATTGTGTTCATTTTTAGCCGCATAAAATAGCCGTTTTATCAACTTATGATCAAAAAATATGAACTTAAAGCAGGTGCGTTATTTTTGTGAAGTCGTTGACTCTGGCACTTTGTCGCGTGCGGCCGAGCGACTATTTGTAGCGCCCACTGCCATCAGTATGCAGATGGCGCAGCTTGAGGATACGCTGGGTGGCGCACTTTTTGACCGTAGCGTCAAACCGATGGTCCTCACGACGCTCGGACAATTTTTTCTACCCAGAGCACGTGAATGGCTGGCTCTTGCGCATCAGCTAGAGCAGGTGACAAAGGACGTTGCGATAGGCAAAACGGGGTGGCTAGGGATTGGCTTTGTTCGCTCGCTCATGTACTCCATCGTGCCCAAGGCGGTGCGTCTGTTTCGGGCGCAGCATCCCGATGTCAAGCTTGAACTGGTGGAGTTACTGTCGGAAGAGCAGCCCGAGCAACTTCGCTCAGGCAGGATTCACATTGGTCTCGCACGGCACACACGAATTGAAGAGCCACCTAGCGATTTTCGTTATCAACTCTTGTTTGAAGATCCATTTGTCGCCGCTGTTCCAGCCCAGCATGCGCTGGCGCAAAAAGGCAAGGCCAGCTTGAAGTCTCTATCCGCGCTTCCTTTGATTGTGTTCCCCAAAAATCCTTCTAGTTCTTTTGCAGCGCACGTCGTTTCCATGGTGAATGCGGCGGGGATCGAGCCACGCATCGGCAACGAAGCCATTGAGATTCATACCGCTCTGGGGCTTGTAGCTGCGGGCATGGGCTACTCGATCATGGGCGCGTCCGTTGCCGACCGAGGACCGCACGACGTGGTGTTTCTGGAGGTTCCTGAACTTCGTGCCACCACACGGGTAGTGGCCGTGACGCGCATTCAAGAGTCAGCGCCACTAGTGGCATCCATGCTTTCTATTTTAGAAAATGAGAAACCCGATAAGATTCCCCGCCTATGACCATCCTCACTTTCAAAACCCGAATCCTCCCCGTAATCGTCATCACCGATGTGCGGCAAGCCGTTCCGATGG
>JANPAS010000213.1:0-1637 GCA_031430035.1 Comamonadaceae bacterium
CGAGTGTGCTGAAGGCGGAACGACCGAAGCCGAGTTGGCCACGCAAGAGAAAAAAGGCGAACCCACGGGCTTGTTCGTGACGCATCCTTTGACTGGTGATCAAATCGAAGTGTGGGTCGGCAACTACGTGCTGATGAGCTATGGCGACGGCGCTGTGATGGGCGTACCCGCGCATGATGAGCGTGATTTTGCGTTTGCGAATGAATATGGGCTTGAGATTAAGCAGGTATTGGATTTAACGGAGCAAGAGTTTTTTCCTCATCGTTCTATAGATTGGGTCAAAGCAGGATACATTCAAAATGCCGAGCACAAGCCCAGTCTTTTTGATAGTAAGCGTTGGCAAGAATGGTACGCTTCCAAGCGCGGATTGAAAAGAATTAACTCAGGAAAATACAACGACCTTGATTTCAATGCGTGTGAGAGTTCCGTTGCCGCAGACCTTGCTGCTAAAGGTCTAGGCGAGAAAAAGACGACTTGGCGCCTCCGTGATTGGGGCATTAGCCGCCAGCGCTATTGGGGCACGCCAATTCCTATCATTCACTGCGACGACTGCGGTGCAGTGCCTGTGCCAGAAAAAGATTTGCCCGTCGTGTTGCCAACCGACCTTGTGCCCGACGGCTCAGGCAACCCACTCAACAAGAGTGCAAAGTTTTTGAACGTCGCTTGCCCAACCTGCGGCAAACCCGCCAAGCGCGAAACCGACACGATGGACACGTTTGTGGATTCGAGCTGGTACTACTCGCGCTACTGCGATCCGACCAACATGGGCGCAATGGTGGCAGGCGGCGCGGCTTATTGGATGGGCGCAAACGCAGACCCTGCCAAGCGCGGCGGCATGGATCAATACATTGGCGGCATCGAGCACGCGATTTTGCATTTGCTCTACGCGCGCTTTTGGACGAAGGTGATGCGTGACCTTGGGCTCTTGCAAGTCGATGAGCCGTTTACCAAACTCTTGTGCCAAGGTATGGTTTTGAACCATGTGTATAGCCGCAAGAATGCCAAGGGCGGCATTGATTATTTCTGGCCTACCGATGTAGAAAATACTTTCGGCGCGGATGGCAAAGTGACGGGCGCGAAGCTGAAATCTGACGGCAGCGCGGTGGACTACGGCGGCGTGACCACGATGTCGAAATCCAAGAACAACGGCGTTGATCCGCAAGACATCATCGACCGCTACGGTGCAGACACGGCGCGGCTCTACATGATGTTTACCGCGCCGCCCGAAGCCACGCTGGAGTGGAACGACGCGGCGGTTGAAGGAAGTTACCGCTTCTTGCGCCGTGTTTGGAACTTCGCGCAGGCCAATAGTGTTGCCCTGCAGGCCACGCTGGATAAGGGCTGCGAGCAGGAAGTCCTGTACACCAAGGCTGGCAAGGCGCTCAGGCGGGAGACTTACCTCATCCTCAAACAAGCCAATTTTGACTACGAACGCATGCAATACAACACCGTGGTGTCGGCTTGCATGAAGATGCTGAACACGCTGGAGTCCGCCAAATTGGCCGACGACTACAACGACCATGCGGTGCTGACTGAGTGCATCTCGGTGCTGCTGCGCATTTTGTATCCAGCCTGCCCGCATCTGTGCTTTGAACTTTGGGAACAATTAGGTTTTGCAAACGCCAATGTGGCTGGCG
>JANPAS010000214.1:0-8941 GCA_031430035.1 Comamonadaceae bacterium
CAAGCAGCGCACAAAATCCAGCGTATCGGTGGGCTTTACACTATTCATCATGTTTAAAAACGTTTTACTCATTGGCAAACCCCCGACTAGCTCGGGCGAACAGTCCAGCAGCACCAAACGCGCTCTGGCCGATGTCTCGCAGGCCTTATCTGGTATGGGCTACAACGTGGTCACGTCTGACATTGCCGCGCTTAAAGCGGGACAAGTCGATTTGGCGGTGGTGGTGGGCGGCGACGGCACCATGCTGGCAGCGGCGCGTCAACTGGCGACGCTGGATGTTCCCGTGATTGGCATCAACCAAGGACGCCTCGGCTTTATCACCGACATTGCACTCGATAACTTTGAACACACACTGGCGCCCATGCTGCAAGGCAGCTTTGTCACCGAACAGCGTCATTTGCTGCATGGCGAAGTGCTACGCGCTGGCAAGTCGATCTTCAGCGCCATTGCGATGAACGATGTGGTGGTGAACCGCGGTGCAACAGCTGGCATGGTGGAACTCAGCATTCAAGTGGACGGTAAGTTCGTCGCCAAACAAAGAGCGGATGGCTTGATTGTGGCCACGCCCACAGGCTCAACCGCCTACGCGCTATCCGCCGGTGGCTCGCTCTTACACCCAGGCGTGATGGGCTGGATTTTGGTACCGATTGCACCGCACAACCTATCGAATCGCCCCATCGTTTTGGCAGACTCTTGCGAAATTGAAATTGAGCTGCTCTCTGATCGCGATGCCAGCGTTAATTTTGATATGCAATCGCTCACCAGCTTGCAAGTTGGCGATCGCATTGTGGTCAAACGTGCCTTGCATGCGGCACAATTTTTGCATCCCGTAGGCTGGAATTATTTTGACTCCTTGCGGCACAAGCTGCATTGGAACGAAAGCTAATGCAGGCGTTTTAAAAATATGGCGATACACCGACTCATCCTGCGCGACTTTGTCATTGTTCGTGCCTCAGATCTTGATCTATCAAGCGGTTTTACTGCGCTGACGGGCGAAACAGGCGCTGGCAAATCTATCTTGATTGACGCCATCCAAATGGCACTGGGAGAGCGGGCCAATGCTGGCGTGGTCCGCGAGGGTGCAAGCAAAGCTGACATCGCCATCGAGTTTGACCACACGCCTGCCGTGGATGCGTGGCTGGATGATGCTGGCTTTGAATCAACCGCCAACGGCGAAGAGCACTTGCTCATCCGCCGCACCGTCGATACTGCCGGCAAAAGCCGCGCCTGGATTAACGGCAGTGCTGCCACGGCGACACAGCTACGCGAGCTCGCGGATCATTTGGTAGACATCCACGGACAACACGCTTGGGCGATGCTGACTAGGCCTGATGCGGTGCGCGAGCTCTTAGATGCTTACGCAAAAATCGACAAAAAACCTCTTGAAGCAGCATGGCACATCTGGCGTACAAGCCACGCCCAGCTTGCCCTCGCTAAGAGCAGTGCCGCCACCCAGAGTCAAGAACGCGAGCGCTTGCAATGGCAAATTGGTGAAGTCGAAAAGCTGACTCCACTTGCGGACGAGTGGGCTGAACTCAACCTAGAGCATGGTCGTCTATCGAATGCACAGACTTTGATTGATGCGGCCACAAATGCAAGCGCTTTGTTGGATGGTGGCGACACCGATGCACGTAGTCATGCGCTAGGCCATATCCACTCGGCCTTGCAGAGCATAGAGGCACAAAGCCATATTGAACAAGGCTTTCAAAGCATTTGCGAAGAGCTCATGAGCGCAGCAGCGCAAGTGGAAGATGCTTCGCGTAGCCTGCAAGCCTACCTGCGAAAAACCGATTTAGACCCTGCGCGGCTGACGCAATTAGACGCTCGTATGGTGGACTGGCTCTCGCTGGCACGCCGTTTTAAATGCCAGCCCGATGAATTGCATGCGCTCTTGCAGAGTTGGCGCGAATCGCTTGCCAACCTAGATGCCATGAGCGACTTGGACAAGTTAGAAAAAGAAGAGCGTGCTGCCTACGCAGCGTTTGAAACTGCCGCAAAACTTATCTCGAAAAAACGCTTGGAAGCCTCGCCCCGCTTGGGCTTGGCCATTACCGCTGCGATGCAAGAGCTTGGCATGAAGGGCGGCAAATTTGAAGTGCTGCTTTCCCGCTTGGATGCACCCGCTGCGCATGGTTTTGAATCCGCCGAGTTTTTGGTGGCGGGTCATGCAGGAACGTCCCCCAAGCCAATTGGCAAAGTCGCGTCTGGCGGCGAGCTCTCACGCATTGCGCTGGCGATTGCGGTGACCACCTCCAAGCTGGGTAGTGCACCGACTTTGATTTTTGACGAAGTCGATGCGGGCATTGGCGGCGCAACGGCTCAGACGGTTGGCAAGCTGATGCAGCAATTGGGCGCAGATCGTCAGGTGCTAGCCGTCACGCATTTAGCGCAGGTCGCAAGTTGCGCACATCAGCATGGCGTGGTGAGTAAATCGCAAGCATCGGCACAGGGCCAGGCCAATACTAGTGCGCCTTCCAGCCAGATTACGATGGTGACAGGCGAGGCTCGTGTGGCTGAAATTGCACGGATGCTGGGCGGCGAAGTCGTCACCAGCGCAGCACGCACGCATGCCGCAGAAATGCTGGAGGCCGCTTGAAAACTCCTAAGAGCACTTTAGAAATCGTCTTTATCACGGGCATGTCGGGATCTGGAAAATCGGTGGCACTGCACGCCTTAGAAGATGCAGGCTTTTATTGCGTCGATAACTTGCCGCCCGAACTACTACTTGCGTTTGTGGATTTGCAAACGCAGCAAGCTGCTAGCCACCGTATCGCGATTGCCGTGGATGTGCGCAGTGCCAAGTCACTGCCTGCGCTACCTGCGGTGTTAGCTGGCCTGCAAGCGCGCGGCGTGGCGTTCAAACTCGTGTTCTTAGAAGCCAGCGACGAAACCCTAGTGCATCGTTACTCCGAAACGCGGCGTTTGCATCCGCTCTCTAATCCTAAAAACAGCGATCAACGTTTGGCGCTACAAGATGCCATTACCCTTGAGCGCAAATTGCTTGCCGACGTGCGCGAACGGGCGCACATCATTGATACAGGATTTATTAAAGCCACTAAGCTGCAAAGCATTGTGAAAGATTTGGTAGACGGCAACGCGCAAAACGCCTCATTCATATCTTCTGCCACCACACTCACCGTGGTGTTTGAATCCTTCGCCTTCAAGCGGGGCGTGCCGCTAGATGCGGACTATGTGTTCGATGTGCGTATGCTGCCCAATCCGCACTACGAGCCAGCGCTCAAAGCCCTCACAGGCCGCGACCCAGCAGTCATTGATTATTTAAAAGCCAGTAGCGAAGTGTTAGAGATGCAAACGCAGATCACGGCGTTCGCCCGCCATTGGCTACCCGCTTTGCAAAGTGACCATCGCAGCTATGTCACTGTCGCGATTGGCTGCACGGGTGGGCAGCATCGGTCGGTGTATTTGGTCGAGCAGCTAGCCAAGGCGTTTAAGCAAGATTGGCCTGTGCTGATTCGGCATCGGGAACTGGGTTAGAGATTGCTAGCTTTTGTGACTGGCAAGCTGGCGGCGACATCTCGAAATGCCACAAGTGCCGACTCAAGGTGATCGATGATTTCTTGTTGCAATACGTCAGGTGATGGCAAATCATCTAGGTTATCCAGACTGTCGTCCTTCAACCAAAACACATCCAAACTGGCTTTATCGCGCGCCACCAAATCGGCATATGAAAAATACTTAAAACTATTTGACTCCGTCCGTGCGTGCCGTTGTCCCGGTTTGTAACAAACGATAAAGTCTTGCAAATCTTCGATTTTTAACGTGCGAGTTTTGAGCGTGAAATGCCTGTTGGTGCGTAGGTCATAAAACCACACACCCTTAGTCTTCACTTTGCCATCTTTGGGCTTGGCATCAAAAAACACCACGTTTGCTTTGACGCCTTGGGCATAAAAGATACCCGTGGGCAAACGCAAAATCGTGTGTACATCGCAGGTCTCCAAGAGCTTACGCCTGATCTTCTCGCCTGCGCCGCCTTCAAACAAAACGTTATCAGGCAACACTACGGCGGCTTGCCCTGTGTCCTTCAAAATCGTCACGATGTGCTGCAAAAAATTGAGCTGCTTGTTGGACGTGGTTGTCCAAAAATCTTGTCGCTCGTACAAGAGCGCATCTCGGTCTTCCTCGCCCTCGCTGTTGGTGATCGTCATGCTGCTTTTTTTGCCAAACGGCGGATTCGCCAGCACATAGTCAAAGCGCTTGGCAGGATCAGCAATCAAAGCATCTGAGCGATCAATGGAGGGCTCGCCCTCTAAATCTCCCACGTTGTGCAAAAACAAATTCATCAGGCACATACGCCGTGTGCTGGGGACAATTTCGTTGCCAAAAAACGTCTCGCGGTGCAAAAACTCCAGTTGTTTAATATTGGGTTTTTGGGCGTGATGTGTCAGCCAGTTGTAGGCGCCCAAAAAGAAACCGCCCGTTCCGCAAGCAGGGTCGGCAATCGTCTTCATGGGTAGCGGCTGCACGCAGGCCACGATGGCTTCAATCAAGGCACGCGGCGTAAAGTATTGCCCTGCGCCGCTCTTGGTGTCCTCGGCATTCTTTTGCAGCAAGCCTTCATACAAATCACCCTTGGTGTCCGCGTCCATGCCGACCCAGCTCTCGGCATCAATCAATTGCACAAGGCGTGACAACTTAGCAGGATCTTGAATCTTGTTTTGAGCCTTAAAAAAGATCGCACCCAGCATCCCATCCTCAGTCCCTAGCTTGTGCAGAGTCGCCAAGTAATGCGCCTCCAGCGGCTCGCCCACTTTGCTGCGCAGTGTGCCCCAGTCGTAGCCCGCTGGAATATGGGTCTTGCGGCTGTAAGGCGGCGCGGCGTACTCATGCGCCATCTTTAAAAACAGCAAATAAGTAAGCTGCTCCAGATAGTCGCCGTAACCCACGCCGTCGTCTTTCAGGGTGTGGCAAAAGTTCCAGACTTTCTGGACGAGGGAGGAAGTGTTCATGCTTTTATTTCTACTTTCATTTTTTTCTTTGCTTGAATCGCTTTGCTACGCTCCTTCGCAATCCGAGCCAGCAGCACGCTAGCAGGCTCATCCTTCGGATCCTGCGCCACCAACCGCCCCGCAAACGCCGCCTGCAAAATGTTTTTGCGCTGCGCGGCGGATTGTTTGAGGGAGTGTTCGACGGCGATTTGTTGTGCGTCAATTTGCTCAAAAAAACTTGAGAGTTGCCGAGTCATTTCATTCTGCTCTGCAACAGGTGGTAGCGGCAGGACAATAGATTTCACGATAAGTAAATTCAAATTTGGCTGTACCCCACCAGATGCTTGCTCGCGCATTTTTTCGTAGCTATTGAGCAAAAATGCTTTCAAATACGCTTTGCAATTTTGAGCTTCAGACTCTAAAACTAAGGCCGCTATGGCTTGATTGATCGTTGCAGGAATCATGAGCTCCGAGCACTTGCCTCTCGTCTTGCCTTCGCCATACATGGCAACAAGTAATGACCCGACTGGGTAAACCTCAAGGCGACATTCTTTCAAAGCTAGCTCACTAACCGTCTCGTTTGCAGTCGTCACAAATTCATCATTCAGCGCACCGCTTGTCACCCAAGGCGTTGTGCCGCCCTCAAAGTAAGCAGGCTTTGAGCGTAGTGGCGTTACGCCTGTGCCAACGTGTGCCAATTGCTCCACCGTAGCCCAAACCCACCCCTCAGGCAACTTCGCAAGCCCCGTCGTATCTGGCTTTGCAGGCTCTGGATACTTCTTCTGCCAGTCCTTGGGTGGCGCTTTGCCAGCGGCTGCAAACTTGAGCAATTGCTTGGCTTCCCAGCGCACACGGCGCTCTTTGAGTATGCGTGCCAGCAGGGCTTGTCCCGTCTCGCTTGCGGGCGTGGCATCTCGCCAAGCCTTTGTCAGTGTGCCTTCCACGGCAGCCTTGAGCAACGATTGCCGATATTGCACCAGCTTCTTTTGCGCCGCCTTCAACTCCGCCACGCCAGCTTCTAGGCCAGATAGCAGCTCTTCTAGCTTGGCGACTATGCGGGTTTGTTCGGCAGCGGGGGGGAGTTTAAATTCAATATTTTGAATATCGCCAATCCGCAGATATTTGATGGTTGAACCTCTGCTTTTACTGGCTATTACAGGCAATAGATACTGGAAAACTTGATACAGAAAATCAACATCTATTTCGAGAGGCTCGATAACGTAAGTACGTTGATAGGCATCAAATTTTCCCTTGAAGCGCTTTACATTAAAGAACCCATTGCCAGCAAGCAACACAGCATTTGTGTCAAAAGAATACGTGTTAATTCGAGATATTTCTTCTGCACAAGTAAAGAATGGATACTGTCCATCAATGTTTGCAGCGTTGGCATCAAGCTTTCCAGTTTTTATCGATGTAACGTCAATCAGCCGTGCAGCCGCCCACCCCTTCGGCAACTCACTCACTCCGCCCACTCCACAGCATCCTTGGGCGGCCAAGTGCCTGCTTTCACGTGGGCTTCGTACCACCGGTTCATGGCTGCGTCGTCTACGGCGTATTCGCTTCTGGCGGATTTCCAGATCATGCTGGGTTGCCTGTTGCGCAGGCTCTCTAGCGCATTTTGAACCTTGGCTGGCGTTGCTTTTGTGCCAGCTTTCTCGATGTAAAACCGTAAACTTGCCGCGTCGTAGGGACGAAATTTTGCGCCTTGCGCCAGCATTCGCCACAGCACGGCTTGTTCTAGTTTTGATAGCGCCAAATAGTCGCTTGCCATTTGTGTCTCATCGTCTTGCTGCCGCTGGGTAGCGGCCTGCAACACGGACAGCTCGAACCGCCCTTGCGTTTCAGCTACTGGGTTTAACGATTGCCCCACTGCATCAATAAAAAACTGTGGGCGATGCCCGAACTGTTTAAACGCCTCAAATAACTGCGTGGCATCGACTGGTTTCAAATCTGGGCGCTGCACCTCTATCAACTCGGCCGCATGGGCGATGAAGTCTGCCCCCAGCTCTGGCATTCGCTTGATTTGTGAGCCATAAAAAGCAGCGCCATTGGCATTCACAAGTCGCAGCAATTTGTCGCGATCCGACCCTGACATCACCAACATCAAATTAACTTCCCCAGGCTTGTTCAATTGATCGCGAGCAGATTTAAGCGCCGCCATTGCCGACTCTCCCGCCTCGCTGGTTAGCGCATGCTGCGCCTCGTCAATGATGAGTGCAATGGGAGCTTTTGCCGTTTCGTGCAACAGCGTGAGCGCCTCGGTTAACGTTAGCCCATCTGTTTTGCCAAGCTTTGACAAATCCATCTTGAAAGCCCCTGCCAACGTGATGCTGTCTAAGCCCACGGCTTTGGCGGCTTTGCTAACCACACCAGATTTGGAGAGTAATGCTTGTTTGATGCTGTTGGCAATCAAAACCGCTGGATCAGATCGCTGGTCTGACCATAAATCAACATAGACCACTAAAACGCCTTGCGCCTCTAATGCGGACTTTAAATCGGCCTGTAAAAACGTTGACTTTCCCGTTCTGCGCGGTGCAGCGAGAAACAAACCATTAGGCGCATCATCAAAAACAGTCTTACCTAGCAAAGCCTGCGCGAGATCGCTTGCGAGTTGTTTTCGGGGGTAGTATTTCATAATTATCAGATTTTATCTTTATTTTGATAAATTATCAATTTATAAATAATTAAAGATAATTGAGGTCATGAAAGCTAAAGAGTCCCTGCGCTCACGCCACCATCTCCACATTCATCTCATCCATCAGTCCATCCAATTCACCATCAAAAACAGCCCACACTTTTTGCAGTCCGCCGCGTGCGGCAAAGTCGCCGTAGTCGAAGTGGCGTTTTTCTATGCTGCAACTGGTGGCGATATGGTCTTTGATGAGGCGCAGCCACTCGGTTTGCTCAGGCGTGAAAGCGGTGGCTCTTTGCGCGTTGTGTCGCCAAATCCAATCGGCATATTTTTGATTGACTTGATCGGCAAATGGCACAAGCATACTGCTGGAAGCCTTATCTGTATTGGCCTGGAGGCCAATTGCATAGCGCACGAGAGCAATCAGGTCAGTCAGCTGACGCTTGCTATCTGCGCCTTTGACCTGCGATTGCTGGATGCGCGCGTAGGCGCTCCACAGCCGCTCGGTAGTGAGCATGATGGGTGGACGACCCAGGCGGTCGTGCAGCTCTTCGATCATGTCGAAGGTGAGTAGCCTGCGCTGGTAGGGCTGCTGATAGAAGAAGGACAGGGCCTCAATTTCTTCTTTGTGCTGCGCGATGAAGTCGGTAAAACTTTGAATCGTTTTTTGCGCAGCGTCCACGGCCTGCTGGCTAAAGCCTGCAAAGGTGACGTGATCTAAATTGATGGTGTCGATGATTTGCTCGCGCTCTTGGCGGCAGGTCTCGATGATGTCCCGCAGCTCTGGCTTATCAAAAGGGGCGCAAGCGGCTTGCACGCGCTCGGCTTTGGCTTTGTTTAAAAACGCTTCGGGCACGCTGTCCTCATCACAAGTAAAGCCACTAGCGCGGGCTGTGTCTAAAGCGGCTGCGGTGATCTTGTCTGCATCTAACGCATTGATGAGCGCTTTGCCCAAATCACCCACGGGCACACCGCCTGAGATTTTTTCAATCCGCTTGTGCGCTTTGTCGTCCAGCACCTTACCCAGACGCACCAAGCGGTTACCAAGGCTCACCACCGTGTCATCGTCTCGGCTACCAATGGCGACGCCTTGCAGCAAATCCTTCAATCCCACGCCCAGTTTCTTCTCTAGCGGACGGCTCTCGGTTTTTAAGGACTTCTCCACGCCCACCGCGTCAATCAGCACGAAGCGTTCTTTGGCGTGGCTGGCGCTATTGCTGACGCGCTTGAGGCTATCAAAGTCTAGGCTGCGCACGCCGCGCCCTTTCATTTGCTCGTAGTAGCCGCGCGAGCGCACGTCGCGCATGAAGAGCAGCACCTCTAGCGGCTTGACGTCGGTGCCGGTGGCGATCATGTCCACGGT
>JANPAS010000215.1:0-3000 GCA_031430035.1 Comamonadaceae bacterium
GGGGAAAGCGGATTGTCATAGCCATGTTCCGTATCAGGAAATTCAGTTAGATTCACATTGACGTTTTGCTGTTGCAAAGTTTGCACATAGTCACGGCATGGTTGTATGCTGACATAGCCATCAGTGATGCCATGAAACAAACGTATGGGCTTGCCAGTCAATTGTGTATCGCCTATGTAGCGAGAATTGCATGGAGTGTATAAACCAATGTGCGATGCAAACGTATTATTGCTACCGTAAGCAGTCTTAAATCGAGAGGAGGCTGAAAAAACAGCAGCCACAGCCCCTTTTGAAAACCCCATGATCGATATTTTGTTGGCATCAATACGTGGGTGCTTCGCCAGCAAGTCCAGCGCACGATAAGCGTCCACCATCATTGCCAAGCTATGAAGCTGAGTTTGGTCAGCCACCGTACTAGTGATACCACGCCCCGTAAAGGTATCAAGCACAAACGTAGCAACGCCAGCTTGATTCAAATGGTGCACCCACACATCCATAGCAGCATTAATGCCACCGCTTCCGTGTATCAACACCACAACGGGAAATTTAGGTGTAGAACCCTGTGGCAACCGCAACTCACCCGCGAGTGAAACTGCCTTGCCTTTAGCGCCTTGCAAAAACTCTCCCTCCGACACCGTCATACTGGGTACTGCATGCACCTCAATGCGACTTGGCAGATTAACCTGAGCATGCAACGCGCTCGTGAATACGAACAGTCCCAGCAGCAGACTCAGACGTTTCATCACCATAACCAGTCGGCTAAAAATAAATGAATTCATAGACATCTCCCAAAAATTGCAGATTTGCTTTTAAATAGTATCACTTCTTAGCAGGCGGCACGTCCGTACAAGACCCGTGCGCAACTTCCGCTGCCATGCCGATGCTCTCGCCTAGCGTGGGGTGCGGGTGAATGGTTTTGCCGATGTCGATTTCGGTTGCGCCCATCTCGATGGCGAGTGCGACTTCGCCAATCATGTCGCCTGCGTGTGTGCCGACGATGCCGCCGCCCACGATGCGGTGTGTGGCTGCGTCGAACAGCAGTTTGGTAAAGCCTTCATCACGGCCGTTCGCAATGGCGCGGCCTGAGGCGTTCCACGGGAACATGCCTTTTTTGACTGCGAGGCCTTGCGCTTTAGCTTGCTCTTCGGTGAGACCCACCCATGCGATTTCGGGATCTGTGTAGGCCACGCTTGGAATGACGCGTGCATTGAACGCGGCTTTGGCTAGTTTTTCGTCGCCTAACAACACGCCCGCCGCCACTTCCGCAGCCACATGTGCTTCGTGCACGGCTTTGTGCGCCAGCATGGGCTGGCCGACTACGTCGCCAATGGCGAAGATGTGCGGCACATTGGTACGCATTTGGATATCAACATTGATGAAGCCACGATCTGTGACGGCAACACCTGCTTTGTTTGCCGCGCATTTCTTGCCATTTGGCGTACGCCCCACCGCTTGCAACACGAGATCGTAAGTTTGTGGAGGTGGCGCAACGCCGCCCTCTTCTGCCGCCGCGAATGTGACTTCAATGCCCGCTGGCGTGGCTTTCGCGCCAATGGTCTTGGTTTTGAGCATGATGTTGTCAAAGCGCGGTGCATTCATTTTTTGCCACACTTTGACTAAGTCGCGGTCTGCGCCTTGCATGAGGCCGTCCATCATTTCGACCACATCAAGGCGTGCGCCCAATGTGCTGTAAACCGTGCCCATCTCAAGGCCAATAATGCCGCCGCCCAAAATCAGCATGCGCTTCGGTGCGTGCTCCATCGCGAGTGCGCCTGTTGAATCGACCACACGTGGATCGTCGGGCATAAACGGCAAGCGCACAGCTTGCGAGCCCGTGGCGATGATGGCTTGTTTGAATTTAACGACCTGCGTTTTGCCCGTTTTTTCTTGTGCTGTGCCCGTGGTTTCTTCCACGCTTAAATGGTGGCTATCCACAAACGCGCCGTAGCCGCGAATGATGGTGACTTTGCGCATTTTCGCCATCGCTCCCAATCCACCCGTGAGCTTGCCCACGACTTTGTTTTTGTGACCTAAGAGCTTGTTGCGATCAACCGTTGGTTCGCCAAAATCAACGCCTAGCGCTGCAAAATGCTTGACTTCATCCATGACGGAGGCCACGTGCAGCAAGGCTTTGGAAGGGATACAGCCCACGTTCAAGCACACACCGCCAAGGCTGGCGTAGCGCTCGACCAAAACAACTTTGAGTCCTAAATCGGCTGCGCGGAAAGCAGCGGAGTAGCCGCCAGGGCCACCGCCTAGAACGAGCAGATCGCATTCGGCATCGACAGAGCCAGCATAAGTAGAAGCAGGCGCTGCTGCACTCGCCCCCTCACCCCTGCCCTCTCCCACGAGGGGAGAGGGGGTAGGAGCCAAGGCTGTTGGAGTTGCCCCCTCGCCCTTGATGGGAGAGGGTTGGGGAGAGGGTGATGTCGCCGAAGCCACACCAGCCATGGCTTCCAGCGATATCACTACCGACCCTTGCTTAACCTTATCACCCAATTTAGTTTTAATCTCTTTCACCACACCCGCGTGGGACGAGGGAATTTCCATCGACGCTTTGTCGGACTCCACGGTGATGAGCGATTGCTCGACCTTGACGGTGTCGCCAACGACGACGAGCAACTCAATGACGGTGACTTCGTCGAAATCGCCAATATCTGGAACTTGAATATCAATGGAACTCATGGTACTTACTCCTAAATTTATTTAGATGATTTTTTCAATTTAACTGTGTAGACGTGCACAGGCGGTGCAGAGTTTTTATCAAACTCACAACCTGCCAATACACCCGCCTCTGCCACTTCCGCTGCCGTTTTTGCTTTGCTATAGACCGCATTCATCGCGCCCAGTGCAAAGGGACGGCCTGAGCCGATGCCCCAAAACTCTTTGAACTCAAACACTTCGCGATAGCTGTACAGGCCAAAAATACCAGCGCTGTTAGCCACCAGTACCGAGAACTGCATGGACTCATACGGATCGTTGTCGTCTTCTTTGGTTTGC
>JANPAS010000216.1:0-5299 GCA_031430035.1 Comamonadaceae bacterium
CGTCCATTTGATGTGACGCGCCCTGTGAAACCAATCCTGAGTGGCAACTGCAGATATTGGACGGACATTGTAGACAATGAAAATCCACTAAGTTGCCACAAATTTAGGCGCTTGTGCGTTATTTGTATTGTAAAGGGCTTACCTGCCCTATTGCTTGTAAGGGCACACTTACGGCGCAGACATTAACCGACGGTAAGCTTCCGTATTGGAAGCCACTTTTTTGACATAGTCGCGAGTTTCAGAAAAAGGGATATTTTCTGCCCAAATGGCTAAAGCGAGCGTTTTATCACCTGATTTGGCGGCGGGGTCATTCTCCATGGCAGCACGCCAAGTTTTGACGCGATGCGGCCCAGCGTTATAGGCAGCAGCAGCGTAGGCGGGGTTGCTCTCGTTCTCATCCATCACGTATTTGAGATACGCCACCCCCAGCTTTAAGTTGACATCGACATCGTGCACTTTGCTGCGCGAATAATCTAGCATGCCAATTCGTTTTGCTGTCCACGCAGCGGTCGCGGGCATCAGCTGCATCAGGCCCGATGCACCTACGTGAGATTTGGCGTCTAGGATAAAGCGCGACTCTTGGCGGATGAGCCCGTAGACAAACGCGGGATCAATGCCCGTCTCTTTGGCTTGAGCTACCAAGCTGGTGCGGTGCGGCGTGGGGTAGCGCTGTGACCAATTGACGACACGAACTGTTCGCTCTGAGGTATTGATGCATCGATCCCAAACCTCGACTTCACAGGCGATAGCTGCAGCGCCCAAGCGTTCTTCGTCACTCATCGAACCCTTAGCCAAGTTGACCTCATAGTTCCATTCACGCACCCCCTCAGCACGCAAGCCAATACGTATAGCGTAGAGCGAACGCTGCAAGCCCGCGTTGGCTTTGGCTGCGCTAATGGCCTGCTCGCTAGGCTTTGCCTCTAAAGGCGTTACAGGCGATATAGCTTGTGAGGCCTTACTACGATTGGCTTGTCGTGCCTTGGCTAACCAGCCTGCCCAGATAGGGTCTTGCCGTACATCGTCACTCATCGCATTGATGACACGTTCGACTGATTTCCAATCCTGCACGCGTAAGGCAGCACGCGCCCACCATCCCAGCATGTCATCGGAGACATCTGCAGCGTTAGTCAATCGGGTAAATAAATCGAGGGCAGATAAATCAAGATTTTGCGCCAAGGCGCGTCCTGCAAACCCGAGCGCCCAATTCTTTTGTTGTGTATCTAACGACTCGAAGTCCCTTGGTAACTCTGTGCCTGCACGTGGCCTATATGTTTTTCGCCAGGCGACGATGGGTAGCATCTTGCCTGCAGCAGTTAAAGCTTCAGCGACTTGGCCGCAACCCGACTTCACTTCTTTTTGACTCATCCACACGCGCTC
Organism: Comamonadaceae bacterium; assembly: GCA_031430035.1. Taxonomy (GTDB): domain Bacteria; phylum Pseudomonadota; class Gammaproteobacteria; order Burkholderiales; family Burkholderiaceae_C; genus JASGCK01. The sequence goes on from JANPAS010000216.1 coordinate 1,378, forward strand.
GACAAGTGCCGCATCATCACGGTTGGCGTAACATTTGATGTCTTTGTCGTCACCCATGCGATACGCGGGTAAGTTGGCAGCAAAGCCACTCCAATCTTGGTTTTTACCAAGTAAAAGCAGCCAATCGGCGCGAAGTCTGTCTTCGGTATACGTGCCTGCAAAGCGCTTGTAGTACGCATCTAACTCGGGCTGCGTGGCATCTTCTAGCCTAGCTTTCAACGTCCAATAAGCCGCCCAAGGTTCCAGCGGATGCCCCTTGGCTTTTGGCAGTAGTCTGGAAAGAGTCCGCGAATCATTTTTTTTGAATGCGGCGCCCATATCCAAAAGTACGCCATCTTGCACTGTATTTTGTGCCCATGCTGCGCAAAGCGTCATGCCAGCGAGGGCAAGACATGTTGTAATCATTCTTTTAAATTTCATGACCTCGATTATCGGTAAGACCACATGGATAAACAACAGTTACGCAAAGAACTTGTCGCCAAACGTGAAAATTTAAGCGACAAACTCGCTCGCATTGATGCCCTCACGCAGAGCATGCGGATGTGGCTCATGGGCCGCACGGATAGCGTGATTGGTGCGTATTGGCCGATTAAAGGCGAGTTTGACCCGCTTCCTGCGCTGCACCGCTGGAAGGAAGATGGTGAACTCATGAGCTTATCCACGCAGCGCACGAAAATGCGACAAATAGGCCTACCCGTCGTCAATAAAATCGACATGATGCTTAAGTTTCATGTTTGGTATCCAGGTTGCGAAATGGAAGAGGACGCATACAACATTCCAAAGCCCAAAGCTACCGAAATCGTTACACCAACCTTGCTCTTTGTGCCTTGCGTGGGCTTTACTGTGAGTGCAGGAACACCTTATCGGCTGGGCTACGGTGGTGGCTTTTATGACCGCACATTGGCAAGTCTTACCCCGCGCCCGTATACGGTTGGTTTGGCGTTTGATTGCGCCAGATGTGACTTTGAACCACAAGAGCACGATATGCCACTTGATGTGGTGCTGACCGAAAACGGTGCGGCGGTTTAACTCGCGCTTTAATTGATAATCTCAGCATGAACGACGATCAAACTCCTACCGCCAATCCCAAATCCCGCCCAGCGCCTGGTGAGCGACGTATTCAAATTTTGCAAACGCTGGCGCAGATGCTGCAAACGCCTGGCGGGGAGCGCATTACGACGGCACTGCTAGCAAAACGTCTAGACGTATCGGAGGCGGCGCTCTATCGACATTTCGCTAGCAAAGCACAAATGTTTGAAGGCTTGATTGAGTTCATCGAGTCCTCGGTATTTGGGTTGATTAACCAAATTACCGAGCGCGAAACCAATCCTGCTTTGCAGTGCAAACAAATAGCAACGATGGTGCTCTCCTTTGGTGAAAAAAACCCTGGTATGACGCGTGTGATGGTGGGCGACGCATTGGTGTTTGAGCACGAGCGTTTGCAAACGCGGATGAATCAGTTTTTTGACAAAATTGAATCTAGCTTTAAGCAAGCCATGCGTGATATGTACGCCACTTCCAGCACGCCGACAGCGGATGCCAATACGCGGGCTTCTGCCCTGACGGCCTTGCTGGCTGGTCGCTTGCAGAGATATGCCCGCTCTGGCTTTAAAAAATTACCAACTGAAAATATGGATGCGACGCTGGCATTCATGATCTAAATAAGAGGACTCACCGATGAAAAATTTACGCACGTTTTTTGCGCTTGTCACATTCGTACCGCTCTTGGTTTTTGCGCAGGCATGGCCAACCAAGCAACCTATCAAACTCGTCGTGGTCTTTCCGCCAGGGGGCTCGGTCGATCAAGTGGCGCGCGTGCTGCAAGTGCCACTGCAGTTGGCGCTTGGGCAAACTGTCATTGTGGAGAACAAAGGTGGTGCGTCTGGTGCTATTGGTACGGCGCAAGTGGCGCAAGCCCCTGCGGATGGTTACACCTTTGGCTTGGTGTTCGATACGCACGCAGTCAACCCAAGCTTGATTTCAAACCTATCGTTTGATACCAAGCGCGATTTAGTCGATGTCATCTTGATAGGCAAATCTGCGATGGTTTTGGCAACGCCGATTGGTTCAGACTTTAAAACCTTTGCTGATGTGGTGGCCGCTGCAAAAGCCAAAAAAAATGTCAGCTATGGGTCGATTGGCTCGGGCAGTTTGGGGCACTTAGCGATGACCTTGATAGGCAAGTCCAGTGGTTTAGATTGGCAGCATATTCCTTACCGTGGTGGTGGCCCTTTGATGAGTGATGCTGTTGCGGGTCATGTGCCGCTGTCGATTGGTTCGGTTTTTGTAACTAAGCCGCATATTGATAGCAAAAGGCTACGTCCTTTGGTGGTCACAACTTCTAAGCGGTCTCCTGATTTGCCCGATGTACCAACATTTGCAGAGTCGGGCTACGCTGGATTTGATGCGCCAGCGTGGTGGGCGGTGGTGGCGCCTGCTAAGACACCTCCCGACATCGTTAGGCGGATGAATGAAGAAATAAACAAGGCGTTAAAAAATGCCGAAGTTGCCAAAAAACTAGATCAGCAAGGCATCGATATTGTGGGTGGCACGTCTGCACAAGCCAGAACTTTTATCGACGCTCAAATGGTCGTCTGGGATAAGGTTGTTAAGGACAACAATATCAAAGCTGATTAACGAAACATCATCCGTACGCCATCCCATGTGCGACCTAACCATCCGCTTGAAGCCACATCCTGTATGGCTTGTAGCGGGATCGATTGCCAACTTTGATTGTTAATCAGCACCTTGAGTGTGGCAACGTTTTGACCTGCAGCAAACGGCGCAACCAATGGGTCAGGGCGCGCAATTTGACTCGTCACTTGCGCGGGCGCTGTGCCTGCTGGCACAGACACAACTAGCGGCTTGCCGCTGGACAATCCTAACTTCACTTCGCTACTCGTGCCCTTCCAAACATGGGGCGCTGCAATGACGGCATTGGCATCAAATAGCCTCATGGATTCAAACGCGTTGTAGCCCCAAACTAAAAGCTTTTCACCTTCATTGGCGCGTGCTATTTCGCTTTGTGTGCCCAGCAAAATGGCTAACAAGCGGCGTTCGCCAACTCGCGCGTCTGCGCGTTTCGAGGTGACGACAAAGCAATAACCCGCCGCATCGGTATGACCCGTCTTAAGACCATCGACTACAAAGCCCGTTTTGTTTGAATCACGAAATAGCAGCTTGTTGCGGTTCGTATCGTTGGATTTGGGTGAGCCCTCTAATCTGAATTTTTGTATCGCGTAGTAGCCGATGTACTCAGGAAAATCACTCATCAAACGGGTTGCCAAAGTCGCAAGGTCTTGCGCTGTCGTTATGTGTCCAGCAACGGTAAGGCCTTCGGGATTTTTGTAGGTGGTATGCACCATGCCAAGCAGCTTGGCGCGTTCATTCATCAGATCGACAAAGCGTTCGACCGAGCCGCCCACCCCCTCAGCAATTGCGATCGCTGAATCATTGCCAGACTGCACGATCAGCCCTTTGAGCAAGTCCTCCACGCGCACACTCATCTTGGGGTCGATGAACATGCTTGAGCCTTCCATTTTCCAAGCGCGCACGCTAACGGGGAGGCGTTGGTCTAACGAGAGCTTCTTCGTTTTGAGTGCATCAAACGCCAGATACGCTGTCATCAGTTTGGTGAGCGATGCGGGCTCCACGGGTTGATCGGCACTTTTTGCAGCGAGCACTTGATTGGCGGTTATGTCCAACAGCAGATAGGCGCGAGCCTCAATTTCGGGTGGAACAGGAGCAGCAATTTGAGCCGAAGCGTTGATAGACAAAACAACAACGAGAAACGAGAAAAGATATTTCATGCAAGGTGACGTAGGACAAGATTTTTAAGAAGTGGCAATTGTCCGTGAAAGAAGTGCGAGCCCGCTGGCACCACGGTGACGGGCAAACTTTGCGGACGTGCCCAGTCCATCAC
>JANPAS010000217.1:0-1918 GCA_031430035.1 Comamonadaceae bacterium
CACAGGACAAAATTGCCCACGCTTTACGTTTGAGCACACCTTGCAGCATGGCGACGAGGTGCGGCTGGGTGACTCCAAGTGGCAAGTCCACGCCGCGCCTGGGCACGACCCGCACAGCATCATCTTGTTTGAGCCTGAGACCCGCACGCTGATCTCTGCCGATGCGTTCTGGCAAAACGGATTTGGCGTGGTATTTCAAGAACTGGAAGGCGAACGCGCTTTTGACGAAGTTGCCGACACGTTGGATGTGATTGAAGGGTTGAATCCGCAAACTGTCATCCCAGGACACGGCGCAGTCTTCGCGGGTGATGAGGTGACCGCAGCGCTAGCGGTGGCTCGCAAGCGACTCGATGGCTTTGTTCAGAATCCGCTCAAGCACACACGATACGCCGTCAAGGTGCTACTCAAATATAAGTTACTAGAGCTACAAAGCATTTCAGAATCAGCCTTTATCGACTGGGCAAAATCAACGCCTTATTTTGAAATGGTGCGCGGGCGTTGGTTTGCGGATAAGCCAATGGAGATATGGGTTGCGGACTATATCGAGGAGTTGATTGCGGGTGGTGCGGCTAGGCGTGAGGGTGACTTGGTCTTGAATGTTTGAAATGTTTTCCCTAACCCCTCATAATGGAAGGTTTTGTACACTTCAGCCTTCCCTGTGAACACTTCCACTGACAGCCCAGAAATTGGCGTACCGCTAGCTCAAGCCCTCAAGCGTCCGTCTGCGATGACGCACATCTCGATTCGCGGGGCGCGGACGCACAACTTAAAAAACATTGATCTTGATATTCCGCGCAATCAGCTCGTGGTGATTACGGGTTTGTCGGGTTCGGGCAAATCCTCCTTGGCTTTTGACACGCTGTATGCCGAGGGGCAGCGGCGTTATGTAGAGAGTTTGTCCACCTACGCGCGGCAGTTTTTGCAGTTGATGGACAAGCCCGATGTAGACGTGATTGAGGGGCTGTCGCCTGCGATTTCGATTGAGCAAAAGGCGACATCGCACAACCCGCGCTCAACTGTGGGCACGGTGACGGAGATTCACGACTACATGCGACTCTTGTTTGCTCGTGCTGGCACTCCTTATTGCCCTGACCACAATTTGCCGCTCCAAGCGCTATCGGTCAGTCAAATGGTGGACGCGATTTTGGCGTTTCCAGAGGAAACAAAATTGATGTTGCTTGCGCCGATTGCGCGTGAGAAAAAAGGCGAGTTTGTCGATACCTTCGCCGAGCTGCAAGCCAAGGGCTACGTGCGTTTCCGTTTGAATGGCGACATCGTGATGCATGAAGATTTGCCGCAACTCAAGAAGACAGAGAAGCACGATATTGATGTGGTGATGGACCGCGTGAAGGTCAAACCCGAGATCAAGCAGCGCCTGGCCGAGAGTTTGGAGGCCGCACTACGCTTGGCTGACGGACGTGTGATCGCGCTGGATATGGACACCAAAGAGGAGCATCTCTTCAACGCCAAATTTGCGTGTCCGCATTGCAATTATTCGATTGCGGAACTAGAGCCGCGCCTCTTCTCGTTCAACTCGCCCGTGGGCGCTTGCGAGACATGCGACGGTCTTGGGCAGATGGAATATTTTGATGAGTCGCGAGTGGTGGCTTTCCCATCCATCAGTTTGGCAAGCGGTGCGATTAAGGGCTGGGACTCGCGCAACCACTATTACCACTCGATGCTGGAGTGCGTGGCGAAGCATTACAAATTTGATCTTGGCAAGGCGTTTGAGTCTTTGCCGGCAGAGGCGCAGCAGGTGGTTTTGCATGGCTCGGGTGAGGTTGAGATTAAGTTCAACTACACCTTGGAGTCGGGCAAATACGAGGGGCAAAAGCTATCCAAGAAGCATCCGTTTGAAGGCATCATCCCCAACATGCAGCGCCGTTATCACGAGACAGACTCGAATGTGGTGCGCGAA
>JANPAS010000218.1:0-6453 GCA_031430035.1 Comamonadaceae bacterium
GAAGAAAAGCGCGACACCCAGCACGGCATGGTCAGAGTTGAAACGGTCTGCGCCAATTGCGGCGCACATCTTGGGCACGTGTTTGATGATGGTCCACGTAACGCACAGCACACAACGGGACTGCGCTATTGCATGAATTCGGCTTCGTTGGCGTTTGAGGCAAAGTCATAACGCGTTGATGAATCCAATTCAACCTAAAAAATTACTGCTCAGCAAATGGACAGCGGTTAAGCCTATCGGCAAAAACAAGCATTTCTTAGTCTCGAAAATCATCAAGTCCGAATCTTCTGACTTGCTTAATTTGCCTGAGGCCACGATTGAGTGGATTGAGTTAGAGGCAGTGTTTTCTAAAACAGTGACTCGCATGCGCTGGCAAGAGCTACGCGACACTAATTTATGGAAGCAAGGCTGGGTTTAATTTCACCACGGCAATAGCTCTGCGCTGTAGCTTAAAAATTGTCCTGATTGCTCGGGCTGCAACGCATCAATCGTTTGCAACATCGCACGGCAAGCCACATCAGCTGGTCGTCCTTTCACTTCGCCGCCAAACGGCTTGGAGAGTTTGGAGTTGACGGTGCCTGGATGTAGCGCAATCACAATTGCGCTCGGCGCTGTCCGCTTCAGTTCAATAGACGCGGTTTTCACCAGCATATTAAGAGCGGCCTTGGAGGCGCGGTAAGCGTACCAACCACCCAGTTTGTTGTCGCCAATACTGCCGACTTTTGCTGAGAGAAAAATCATGCGGCCACTTTCTCGACTGAGCAATGGCGAAAAATAACGCAGCACGAGCGCAGGGCCAACAGCGTTGACGGCGAAGCTTTTCATCAAATTGTCGGCTCGTAAATCGAAAAGTTTTTTCTCTGGCATCAAATCACCATCGTGCAGTAATCCAGCCGCATGAATGATGAGATGAAATGGAGAGCCGCTTGCAAGCGCTTTAGCCGCAGCCACAATGCTTGCCTCGTCTTGCATATCGATGGCAGGCGAGCTGTGACGGTGTAGCCCAACAACTTCATTGCATCTCGGATCTGTTGCCAGCAACGCGGCAAACTCCGCGCCTATCGTGCCGCTAGCACCAATGACTAAAGCGCGATAGCTATCTGGTAAAGAATTCATGTTGCCCAATATAACTGCTCTGGGTTGTCACGCTAGTCGGTGCAGTCAGTAACTTGGGGAATACATCGCTGATTGAAAAGATATATACTAGTCCTCTAGATGTCTACTTTAAACCATCCCTTTCAACGTACCCTTGGACAAAGTCAATATGGAAAATTGGCTATGGCTTTGCGCGAGCGCATTGTGCAAGGCGAATGGGCTCCAGGAGAACCCATCCCATCCGAGTCACTACTCGCACAAAACTACGGCGTGGCGCTAGGCACTATCCGACAAGCACTATCGCTGCTCGTTCAAGACGGTGTGCTGCAACGCCGACACGGCAAAGGTACATTTGTTAGCAAAGGCGTAAGTGGTATGCCTGTGATGCGCTTCTTTCGTTTCAGTGGGTTTGACGAGCACAGCGAACCACCTAGTTCACTCATCCTATCTTCACGTCTGCGAAGTAGTAGCGCGACAGAAATCAGCTCTTTCGCTCAAAGCACACACAATTCCGCCCCGCAAGTCATACAACTGGAACGGCTACGCAGCTTTGAGCAAGTGCCTCGCTTGTTAGAAACAATCGTGCTACCTCTGCCGTTGTTCGGTTCACTTGCGGAATTGGCCACAGAACTTTGGGATACCCAGCTCTACCCCATGTACCAAGCACGCTGCGGCGTTTTGATTCAACATGCGCAAGATAGTCTGAGTTTTTCGCAACTAAATGGCACCCAAGCAAAGCACTTGCAACTAGCTTCTGGCCACCCTTGTGTGCTAGTCGAGCGACAAGCATTCGATCTTGCAGGTCATTGCGTAGAACTCCGCACCACACGAGGCGACGCCCACTCTTTCCGATACACAGCGCAAGTTCGCTAATAAAAATCAATTTTCATCATCCATAGGAGGTTTTATGCACAAGCTACTTGCCATTTTTTTAGTCGGAGCCCTCAGTGGCGCGGTTCAAGCGCAAACGTTCCCCACCAAACCCATCAAAATCGTGGTGCCTTTTGGTGCTGGCGGAGCCGCTGACATCACGGCGCGAGATGTGGGGCAAAAATTAGCTGAAGGCCTCGGGAACCCCGTCATTATTGAGAACAAGCCTAGCGCTGGCGGTATTGTTGCGGGTGATATGGTTGCGAAAGCCGCGCCAGATGGGCATACGCTACTACTTGTCTCCAGCGGTACCGCGGTGAGTTCAAGCTTATTTAAATCGCTCCCATTTGATGCACTCAAAGACTTCACGCCTATCTCCAAACTCGCTTCTTTCGATTTGATGATTGCCTCTAGTGAGACGGGGCGTTTTAAAACAATGGCAGATGTATTGACCTATGCAAGGGCTAATCCAGGCAAGCTCAATATCGGCACGCCTCAAATTGGTTCAACGCAAAATTTGGCGGCTGAACTGTTTAAGACTTCGGCAGGGATTGATGCACAAATAGTGCCTTTTAATGGCACTGCGCCAGTGATCACGGCTTTGCGTGGCGGCGATGTGGACATCATGGTTGAGATTTTGGGTCCAGTCACAGGGCAGATTAAATCGAAAGCATTGCATCCTTTGGCGCTATTAGGCGAGAAGAGGTCAGCATTGCTGGTAGGTGTACCCACATTACGTGAGAGCGGCGGCTCGCTTGCAACGTTTAGCGCAAGCTCTTGGAATGGACTTGCAGCACCCGCAAAAACGCCCAAAGCCGTCATCGCAAAGCTAAATGCGGAAATTCAAAAAGCACTAGCTAACCCAGATGTTGTCAAGCGCTTAGAAGCGCTAAGCCTCGTTCCACAAGGCAGCACCCCTGAGGCATTAGGCGAGTTGCTCGCCTACGACACCAAGCGTTGGGGTGATGTGATTACCCGCGCCAAAATTGCCAAGCAATAGGCGGCAAAGAGGTGACTTCATGCTTTGCGTCGCCAAACCGCTAAAGCTTCAAACAACAACTCACTCACCAGCGCTAAAGCCGCAGCGGGTATCGCACCCGCAAGCATCAAAGCGCTGTCGTTGAGTGCGAGACCTGTCACGATGCGTTCGCCCAAGCCCCCTGCCCCCACAAACGCGGCGATGGTTGCTGTGCCAATGGCGATGGAGCTTGCAGTGCGCACCCCCGCCATCACCGTGGGCATGGCTGCTGGTAACTCAACGAGGCGCAGGCTTTGCGTTGCCGTCATCCCCAGCGCCTCTGCGGCATTCCTCTGACCTTTGGATACTTCGGCTAAGCCCGTGCAGGTGTTACGCAAAATGGGCAACACCGCATAGAGCGTGAGTGCCAAGAGCGCTGGCCAAAAACCAATCGTTCCAAGCGCTGCAATAAAGACAACGAGCAGCGCCAGTGACGGCACGGTTTGCAGCACGCTGGCCGTACCAAGAACTAACGCGCGAAGCTGTGCATGGCGGTAGATACCAATCGCTAACGGCACAGCAATAAGGCAAGCCGCACCCACGGATGCCAGCACGAGCAGGGTGTGTTGACCTAGCAATCGCCACAAATCATCAGCCCACAGGCGCTGCCAAAGTTGCTGAAAAAATGACTGCAAAAATGGCTGAGGAGGTAGCTGGGAAGCCATACTGGTATTGGCCTGCAGGCCATTTTTATTGGCTAAAAATTGACGTGCAATCGCATCAAACGGCTGACTCTCTAGTTCGGCTTTGGCATTCATCGCAATCATTGCGGCCTCGCTAATTCTCCCTTCTAACTTTTGAATCGCAGCCCAAGCGGTTGGGTGCTTTTGCGGCATATCCAGCCGATATAAAACCACTGCGTCGTAGCGCGGGAAGTAGTTTTTGTCGTCCACCAACACCCTCAATCCCAAGTGATTAATCTTGGCGTCCGTGGTGTAAATATCCATCACGTCGATTTGCTTATTTTCAATCGCGGCGTAAGCCAAGCCGTGATCAAGCCCGAGCGGCATTTGCTTCAATTGATATTTACCAGATAGCCCCTTCCAACCGTCAGCTCGTCCAATGAATTCGTTCGATAAGCCCAGCTTCAATTCGGGGTGCTTGGCAAGATCACTCAAACTGCGGATACCCAGACGATCAGCATCGGCTGCTCGCATCGCCAGCGCATAGCCGTCGTTAAAACCAAATGGCACGGCAACACCTAACCCCTGTTTGGAGAGCAGCACCTGCATGGGTTGCAAAGGCATATCTGGCGCGGCTTTCAATATCTCAGTGGCTATCGTTCCCGTGTATTCGGCGTAGGCATCTATCTGTCCCGATTTAAGCGCTTCAAACACAATGGCGGTATTGCCAAGCCCTTGCAGGACTTGCGTTTTAGCGCCCGCGCTTTGCGCGGTTTGCGCCAAGAGTTCGGCAAGGATGTAGGACTCAGTAAAGCGTTTAGAGCCAATTTTTAGCGTCGCGTCTTGTGCAGACGAGATGCCCGCTAGGCCATACCAGATAAGGGCTGCAAGGCATAAATGTAGGCAATATCTCCAATAGGAATATCGCCGCAGCATGGTCAAGTCTTAGCTTAAATCGCCAGCAAGCGATGCCAGCGCTTCTGGCGCAATATCCACATGCATGGGATAGTTGGTGTGGTCACATCCCAGCTTCACGCCAGCGCCCGCTTTCACTGCAGCGCACATCTCGGGGGTGAGTTCAAAGCGCACAAAATGCACCGCGCTGGTTTTTTCATCCGTCTCTCGCTCTAAGTCTTCGTCTGCAATGGCGTAGACGCGCTGCTTACCTTCGACTTCGACGTAGGTTGCGTCTTCAACACCAATGAGGCGAGCTAGCTCGCGCTTGCGCTCTTCCACATTCGGGTACTCAATCATCATGGTCGCTTTCCAGTTCATGCCTGTGGGCACGAGCGGCGTGTAGACCTCGATCTCGCCTTGGATCGCTTCTTCTTCAAAAATCTTTTCGATACGCAGCATCTCTTGAATTTGATAGCGAATCGACAGTTCGCTTTCAAACTGCAAATTGATGTGCTCGCCTAAATGAACACTGCGCAGCTTGCGGTGCGCGATCACATCTGATTTATGCAGTTTGCGGAATTTGTGATACGCCTCCAAAGTCATGAGAGATTCGGGGGTGATGGGGAGTCCTGTTGTTTGCATATGACTTTATTATTTAATTCCGTAGGCTCTGCGCACAAGGGTGAGCGGATGCTGCAATTGGGGTGTTCCCAGCCCAGCGACTTCAAACCCTTGCGCAATGTGATGACCGCCCAGTGGGCAGTCGGAGGTGATGTAGTCTGGCAAACCAGCTGCAGCACGGTCGTCACCCGTTGTTGGAAGGCTACCTGGATGATCTGCCATTTTTTTAACCAGCGGTTTGCCAATCTTCATGGCCATTTCGTGCGTGGCTTTTTTGACCCCGAACGTACCCGCATGCCCAGAGCAGCGCTCGTTGGTTTGCACGAAGGTACCCGGAATCATCTTCAGCATTTCTTCCGTCTTTTTGCCGATGTTTTGCACACGGCCGTGGCACGGGATTTGGTAGCTGATCTTGCCAAGGCTGACAGGGAATTCGGTTTTGATAAGACCATCGCGCTTACGTGCCATCAGGTACTCAAACGGATCCCACATCGCTGCTTTGACCGCTTGGGTGTTGGCGCAATCAGGAAACATCAGCGGAATTTCTTGCTTGAACATCAAGGTGCAGCTGGGGATGACGGTGAGGATGGCGTAGCCCTCGGCAGCGTATTTCGCCAGCACGGGAACGTTGGCATCCTTGCTTTTGGCCACCGACTCCAAATCACCCAGTTCTAGCTTGGGCATTCCGCAGCACGATTCTTTATTTACCAGCACGTAGGGGATGGCGTTGTGATCGAGGATTTTGAGCAGGTCATGACCAATGCCTGGCTCGTTGTAATTGACGTAGCAGGTCGAATAAATCGCGACCTTACCCGGAGTTTTGTCGCCATTAACAACCGCGTGCTGGGCAGATTCTTCGGCTTCGTTTCTAAATTTTTTCTTGGCAAACGATGGCAACCAAGCACTTGCGTCCACACCGAGCGTGGCTTCCATGACGGCGCGAACGGGCTTGGTGTTATTTAATTTGTTAATCGCCTCGGTGACGATCGGGATGCCGGCAAAGTGACCTTGCAGGTCGGTGCTGGCGAGTAATTTCTCAGCCGTTCCAACCTCGCCTTTTTCAAACTTAATCGCCTTGGCTCGCAACATGGTGTGCGGAAAATCCACATTCCACTCATGCGGCGGGGTGTACGGGCACTTGGTCATGTAGCACAGGTCACACATGTAACACTGATCGACCACCTTCCAATAATCTTTTTTATCAACCCCGTCGACTTCCATCGTTTTGGATTCGTCAACGAGGTCAAACAAAGTCGGGAACGAGCCGCAAAGGCTCACACAGCGACGGCAACCGTGACAAATATCGAAGATGCGCTCGAGTTCGTCGAA
>JANPAS010000219.1:0-2855 GCA_031430035.1 Comamonadaceae bacterium
TGCCAACTTGCACAACACGACCACGCGTCATCACAACCACTTGCTCTGCAAAGGTGAGCGCCTCCACTTGATCATGTGTGACATAAATCAATGTCAGTTTGAGTTCGTGATGAATTTGTTTGAGTTTGCGTCGCAGGTGCCATTTGAGATGTGGTTCAATTACAGTCAACGGCTCATCAAACAGTACTGCCGAGACATCTGGCCGAACCAGCCCTCGACCCAAAGATATCTTTTGTTTTGCATCTGCGGCCAAACCTGCAGCGCGGTGATTGAGCTGTCCGCTCAGGTCGAGCATTTCTGCGATCTTGCCAACGCGCTGGTTGATTTGATCTTGCGGCATTTTGCGGTTACGTAACGGAAACGCTAAATTTTCAGCAACAGTCATGGTGTCGTAAATAACAGGAAACTGAAACACCTGAGCAATATTGCGCTCTTGTGGTGTAGCACGTGTCACATCTTTATCATCAAATCGCACATGGCCGCGCGAAGGCGTGACCAAACCCGACATGATGTTTAGCAAGGTCGTCTTGCCGCAGCCCGATGGCCCTAACAGTGAGTAAGCGCCGCCATCATCGAAAGTCATCTTCAAAGGCAGCAGGGCATAGTCGCTGTCTTGCTTCGGATTGCTTTTGTAGGCATGCTCAAGGTCAAGTTCGATGCGCGCCATCTCAAATACCCCTAACTCGTTGAGGAGCTTGTATGAGCAATCCGGCATCATCGAATAGATACGCTTGGTCTGGGTCGAAATAGCAATCGATATTGATACCGAGCTCAAAATAATGTACGCCAGTCAGCTGCATCACGAGTTCGCCGACGCCGGTGTGTACATGAACATAAGTATCAGAGCCCGAAATTTCAGCGAGCTGCACCTTACCACTCAACTTCACGCGACTAAGCTCAGGGGTAACGCCCAAGGCACTGGCACGTAAGCCCACGGTCAATTGTTGACTGACGCTTTCCAAGCGGGGCCTAACTAGTAATGGCCCTCCCTGCAATTGAACGCCGCCTGCGCTGAGATAACCCGGCAAAAGATTCATCGGTGGGTCACTGAATGCACGTGCCACGCGCAGAGTCAATGGCTTTTGGAATACCTCTGCGGTGGGGCCATATTGAAGTAATTGCCCTTCATCCATGACGGCTGTGTAGCCACCTAAGAGCAAAGCTTCACTTGGCTCGGTCGTGGCATAAATTACTGTTGAATCCCCTGCTGCAAACAAGGCGCTCAATTCTTCGCGCAATTCTTCACGCAACTTGTAATCGAGATTGACTAGTGGCTCGTCAAGCAACATCAATGGCGCACCCTTGGCTAGGGCACGTGCCAAGGCCACACGCTGTTGTTGGCCGCCGGATAGCTCAGCGGGATAGCGATCTAAAAACATTTCAATATGTAGTTTTTCGGCAAGCTCTTTTACGCGCTGATCCACATTCTTATCGCCACGCAGCTTAAGAGGCGACGCAATGTTGTCGCGGACTTTGAGAGACGGATAGTTGATGAACTGTTGATAGACCATGGAGACGTTGCGATCTCTCACGGGGATGCCCAATACACTTTTCCCATCCACCAAAACATCGCCCGTTGTTGGCGTATCCAAGCCCGCCAAAATGCGCATCAAGCTGGTCTTGCCTGCTTGTGTAGCACCAAGCAGCACGGTAACTGCGCCACTTTTAGGCGATATATCTAGGTCATGGAGCCATTGTTGAGCCCCGACCTTTTTACTCACTCTGCTTAAAGATAACTGCATTACTCACTCTTTTTGTGAAAAGAACTTACGTCAAACACCATTCGTATCAGCGTATTATTGTTCGTTTATGTTCTTTTTGTATCGGTAAATACCCTTAAATATTCGTTTTGTTTCTTTTAGAATTCAAAAGGCACAATCAAGAGATTACCGAACGCGCCATTCTTTCCACGCTCGCAACAAGTTTTCATACTCAATGGTTTCACCCTTGGGCTTCTCGTTAGCCAAACGGTTGCGAGGCGCGGTAACGTCGTTAAGCCACTTTTTCGGGTCTTCTTTCGGATTGAGTTTCGGTGCACATTTGACCATGCCACTGCGTTCGAGACGCGCCATAACTTCATCCATCTCTTCCGCTAAATTGTCCATGGCCGCTTGCGGCGTATTTTCTCCCGCCACAGCAACAGCCACGTTTTTCCACCACAACTGAGAGAGCTTTGGATAGTCAGGCACATTCGTACCTGTAGGCGTCCATGCGGCTCTCGCAGGGCCACGATAAAACTCAATCAAGCCCCCATATTTAGCGGCGTTATCTGTAAAGTAGCCGTCACGTAAATCACTATTGCGGATGAAAGTTAGGCCAGTAATGGATTTCTTGAGCGAGACGGTTTTTGCCGTCACAAACTGCGCATAAAGCCACGCGGCAGCGGTGCGCCCTTCATCATGATCGGCAAAAAAAGTCCAAGAGCCAACATCTTGATACCCGTTTTGCATACCATATTTCCAATATGCACCCACCGGTGCTGGAGCCATACGCCACTTAGGTGTACCGTCTTCATTCACAACCGGTAGTCCTTTTTTGGTCATATCGGCCGTGAAAGCGGTGTACCAAAAGACTTGTTGCGCAATCTGCCCCTGCGCTGGCACAGGCCCTGCCTCGCTAAACGTCATCCCAATGGCTTCTTTGGGCGCATACTTTTTCATCCAATCAATATACTTTGTCAAAGCGTATACCGCCGCAGGCGAGTTGGTAGATCCACCACGAGAAATCGAAGCGCCAACAGGTGTGCATTTGTCAACAGCGTCGACACGAATTCCCCATTCATCTACGGGGCGGCCATTCGGATAGCCTTTGTCGGCAGCGCCAGCCATCGACAGCCAAGCATCGGTAAAGCGCCA
>JANPAS010000220.1:0-4144 GCA_031430035.1 Comamonadaceae bacterium
ACGGGCTTCTGCACGAGTAGAAGCAAAGCCCATGCGATAAACCACATTGTCTAAGCGTGACTCGAGTAGACCCAACAAGTTAGAGCCTGAATTGCCTTTACGGCGATCTGCCTCTTCAAAGTAACGACGGAATTGACGCTCTAGCACACCGTACATACGCTTCACTTTTTGCTTTTCACGCAATTGCAAGCCGAAGTCTGAGGTGCGCTGACCTGAGGTGCGACCATGCTGACCTGGCTTAGAGTCAAATTTGGCCTTATCACTAATAGAACGACGAGCGCTCTTTAAAAATAAGTCCGTGCCTTCACGGCGGGAGAGTTTGGCCTTAGGGCCTAAGTAACGTGCCACTTTAATTTCCTTTTTGTATCATCTGCCATTATTTTCATAATGGGAGCTAGTTTGAATTAAACTAGCGGTGGGCTTGCGGTTGAAAAATAGACGACGTATTAAATTTAAATACGGCGACGCTTTTGTGGACGGCAACCGTTGTGCGGAACCGGTGTCACATCTGCGATTTGATTAATACGAATACCCAGTGCAGCCAAAGCACGCACAGATGATTCACGACCAGGACCTGGGCCTTTGATCTCAACGTCTAAGTTTTTAATGCCTTGCTCTTGGGCAGCACGACCCGCAACTTCAGATGCAACCTGCGCTGCAAATGGCGTTGATTTACGTGAACCTTTAAAGCCTTGACCACCGGAAGATGCCCACGCCAAAGAGTTGCCTTGACGATCAGTAATGGTAATGATTGTGTTGTTAAACGAAGCGTGAACGTGTGCAATACCGTCCGCAACATTTTTGCGGACTTTCTTACGAACACGTTGCGATGCGGAGTTAGCTGGTGCTTTTGCCATAATTTACTCTTTTCTTATTTCTTGAGTGACTGAGCGGCCTTGCGCGGACCTTTACGGGTACGTGCATTGGTACGTGTACGCTGTCCGCGCATTGGCAGACCACGACGATGACGGAAACCACGGTAGCAACCAATGTCCATTAATCGCTTGATGTTCATCGTTGTTTCACGGCGGAGGTCACCCTCGATCGTGAAGAGAGCGATTTGATCGCGAATTTTTTCTAAGTCACCATCTGTTAAGTCTTTTACTTTTTTGGAGTACGCGATTTCACAAGCCACGCAAATTTTGCGTGCACGTGTGCGACCAATACCAAAAATAGCGGTTAACCCAATTTCAGCGTGCTGATGGGGTGGAATATTAATACCAGCGATACGTGCCATATATACCTCTAAAACCTATTAAATTAACCTTGACGTTGCTTATGACGTGGGTCTGTGCAAATAACACGAACCACGCCTTTGCGACGGATGATTTTGCAATTACGGCAAATTTTCTTAACCGATGCGGAAACTTTCATTTCACTTTCTCCTATAAATGCAAGTAGCTTACCTAAGCTACTTTGCTCTAAACACAATACGTGCCCGCGATAAATCGTAGGGCGTTAACTCAACCGTCACTTTATCGCCTGGGAGAATACGGATGTAATGCATCCGCATCTTTCCAGAAATATGTCCTAAGACAACATGACCATTTTCTAATTTAACTCGAAAAGTTGCATTAGGTAAATTCTCTAGAATTTCCCCCTGCATTTGAATCACATCATCTTTAGACATCTGGTATTTATTATTTAAATTGTGGTCTTAAAACTGGATTTCTTCAACAATGACTCGTATTGCTGGCTCATCAAATAATTCTGCACTTGAGCCATAAAATCCATTGCAACTACCACCACAATCAACAATGAAGTTCCACCAAAATTAAATGGGACGTTATATTTTAAAATCAAAAACTCAGGGATCAAACAAACAATCGTTATATAAATTGCACCTGATACCGTTAATCTGACTAATATTTTATCAATAAACCGCGCTGTCTGATCACCAGGTCTAATACCTGGCACAAAACCACCGCTCTTCTTTAAATTATCTGCAGTCTCTTTGCTATTAAATACGAGTGCGGTATAGAAAAAACAAAAGAAAACAATCGCAGCCGCATATAGCAATACATAAATAGGCTGCCCCGGACGAAGTGTTGAAGCAATATCTTTCAACCATCGCATCGACTCACCAGCACTAAACCAACCCACAATGGTCGCTGGCAACAAAATGATCGATGAAGCAAAGATTGGAGGTATGACACCTGCCATATTTAACTTCAAAGGCAAATGCGAAGACTGACCGCCATATACCTTATTCCCTTGCTGTCTTCTAGCATAGTTAACTAAAATTTTACGTTGCCCACGCTCAATAAATACAACTAAATATGTGAGACCAACCACCAGAGCTGAAATCACTAGTGCCACTAATATACTCATAGCACCCGTACGAACTAACTCAAGCAAACCTGCGACAGCAGAAGGAAAACCCGCAGCAATACCAGAGAAGATAATAATTGAAATGCCATTGCCCAAACCACGTTCAGTAATTTGTTCGCCCAACCACATTAAAAACATGGTGCCTGCGGTCAGACTAACTATCGCCGACATACGAAAACCAAATCCAGGATCAAGCACAAGTCCAGCCTGACTTTCAAGTGCCAAAGCAATACCCAGTGATTGGAAAAGAGCCAATCCCAATGTGGAATACCGAGTATATTGAGTGATTTTTCTACGACCCGACTCACCTTCTTTTTGCAACTGCTGAAAATGCGGTACAACGTATTGGAAAAGCTGAATAACAATCGAAGAAGAGATATAAGGCATGATACCCAAAGCGAATACTGAGAACCGCGATAGTGCACCACCAGAGAACATATTAAATAAACTTAATATGCCGCCTTGCTGATCTTTAAATAATTTTTGCAATGCAACTGGATCAATTCCAGGAACAGGGATGTGAGAGCCTAGTCGATAAACAAGTAACGCCAGCAACAAAAAGATGAGCCTACTTTTTAGGTCACCAAATTTGTTAGTTTTTGCTAATGCTGCTGTTGCCACGAATAAATCTCTATAGATTACGCAAACGTACCGCCAACTGCTTCAATAGCAGCCTTAGCACCCAAAGTTGCACCAATACCAGTCAATTTAACAGCCTTGGTCAAAGAACCTGTCTTCACTACCTTCACAACACGAATCAATTCACCGACCAAACCAGCTTGCTTCAACGTCAACATATCAACTTCTTGGACACCCAACATCTCTAGCGTTGTTAGTGTAATTTCAGCATTAAAGCGCAGCGTAGTAGACTTGAATCCGCGTTTTGGCAGACGACGGTGCATAGGCATTTGACCGCCCTCGAAACCGACCTTGTGAAAACCACCCGAACGAGACTTTTGGCCTTTATGGCCACGACCAGCTGTTTTGCCTAAACCAGATCCGATGCCACGACCAACACGTCGCTTTGCGTGCTTGGCACCTGCGGCTGGAGAAATGCTATTGAGTTCCATGTGTATCACCTAAAGCTGTAAGTTAAATTACTTTAACCAAGTAACTAATTTTGTTGATCATGCCGCGCACGGCAGGCGTATCTTGCAGTTCGCTAGTGCTACGGATTTTTCTCAAACCCAAGCCACGAACGGTTGCGCGATGTGATTCTTTGCAGCCAATAGGGCTACGAATCAATTGAATTTTTACAGAGGTAGTTACGGTCATGATTGACTACTTTCAAACAAAAATGTCTTCAACAGACTTACCACGCTTCGCAGCGACTTCAGACGGTGTCGTCGAACGCTTAAGGGCATCTAACGTTGCACGAACCATGTTGTATGGATTAGTAGAACCATGGCTTTTCGCCACAATATCCGTAATACCCATCACTTCAAACACTGCACGCATAGGGCCGCCAGCAATAATTCCCGTTCCTTTAGGTGCGGCCGCCAACATCACGTTAGCCGCGCCGTGTTGACCCATCACTGTGTGATGAATCGTGCCGTTTTTGAGAGACACTTTAATTAGATTACGACGCGCCTGTTCCATGGCTTTTTGCACGGCTACTGGCACTTCTTTTGTTTTTCCCTTGCCCATACCCACACGACCATCACCGTCGCCGACCACGACCAATGCCGCGAAGCCCAAAATACGACCACCCTTCACCACTTTAGTCACGCGGTTAATCGCGATCATCTTTTCGCGCATGCCATCATCGCGAGCTGGATCTGCTGGTTTTGCTTGAATTTTTGCCATTTTGATA
>JANPAS010000221.1:0-5646 GCA_031430035.1 Comamonadaceae bacterium
GCAGCGGCTTGATGTCCGTAGTCGCCCAGAGTTCCTGTGCGCGTGCGGCGACCACTTCGCCAGTGATGCGCTCAATCGCTGCGCCGCCCTCAGTGGGTTTGAGCTCGATATTCAGCATCAAATGATTTGCCAAACAATAAGCCGCAATAGCATCAAACGTCGGGAGCGCTTCTCCTGCATACGCCCGCGAGTGCCATGCCCCGCAGTCCAAACGGGATAAGGCTTCCCAAGGCATATTGCCTGCAACGCCCTGTCCGTTTGATGTACGGGACAGCGTGTCGTCGTGCAACAAAAACGGCACGCCGTCACTCGATAACTTCACGTCGCATTCAAACATGCGGTAGCCAAATGAAGCGCCTGTGCGAAACGCAGAGAGCGTGTTTTCAGGTGCGATTTTTCCAGCACCGCGGTGGGCAATAAATTTGGGATATGGCCAGTTTTTCATGCGCAGCCTCACAAGCGTTTTTCAGTTTTTGCATCAAACCAATGCAGTTGATCCGCCCGAGGTAGCACATACAACACATCACCAATCACAGGCGCTGCTGCATCTGAATCGACACGAATCACCAGTTGCGTCTCTCCGCACAGTGCATAAATCAAACGCTCTGCCCCGAGTAATTCCGTGGTTTGCACTTTGACTATCCAGCTTCCATCAGTGGGCGTAGGCACCATATTTAAGTGCTCTGGACGCACGCCCAAAATTTTTCCCGCATCACTTCCACTTTGAGGAATCAAGTTCATAGGCGGCGAGCCAATGAAGCTGGCCACAAAGGTACTGGCAGGTTTTTTGTAGACGTTATCGGGGGTATCAAACTGCTCAATCACACCTGCGTTCAAAATCAAAATGCGCTCAGCCAGCGTCATGGCTTCAACTTGATCGTGCGTGACAAAAAGCGACGTAATGCCCAGCTCGCGGTGCAGCTTTTGAATCTCTAGCCGTGTTTGTGCACGCAGTTTCGCATCCAGATTAGACAGCGGCTCGTCAAACAAAAACACTTGTGGCTCACGCACAATGGCGCGTCCCATGGCAACCCGCTGGCGCTGACCACCCGAGAGTTGACCTGGCCTGCGAGCGAGTAAATGCGAAAGTTCCAGCGTGGCAGCGGCTTTTTCTACACGGCGTTTGATCTCGATCTTGGGCACTTTTGCAATCTTCAGCCCGTAGGCCATATTGCCTTCCACCGTCATATGCGGATAAAGCGCATAGTTTTGAAACACCATCGCAATGTCGCGCTCAGCGGGCTCTAGGTCGTTGACGACTCGCTCGCCTATTTTGATCTCACCGCTCGTCACTTCCTCCAAGCCTGCGACCATACGCAAGAGCGTTGATTTTCCGCAGCCCGAGGGCCCGACGATGACGACGAACTCGCCGTCCAAAATTTCGGCACTCACACCGTGAATGACCTGCGTGCTGGGCTTGTCTTTGCTGACTGCCGCGTAGCGCTTAACGACCTTGGATAGTGTGATGGATGCCATAATTCATGCATTATGACTATCAAATTTGAACACCAACTTCGCTACGGATTTATTGGCTGCGGGATGATGGGACAAGAGCACTTGCGCAATCTGGCCATGATTGAAGGCTCGGTAGCGGCGGCGATCTATGAGCCTGACTCAGCGATGCAAAAGCTCGCTGCCAGCTTTGCACCCGAATCGATGTTTGAGGGCTCGCTGGATGCGCTATTGGCACGCCAGGATATCGATGCATGGGTCATTACCAGCCCGAATCAATGCCATGCCGATCAATTGACGGCCATTGTTGCCAAGAACCCCAAACCCGTGTTGCTGGAAAAACCTGCGTGCGTAGATCTTGCTGGCGTGAGTGCCCTGCAAGCCATACTGGATAAGGCTTCCAGCAGTAGCAATTTACCGATTTGGACGGCGATGGAATACCGCTACATGCCGCCCATCACCAAACTCATTGAAGAAGCGCACCGTGCGCAGTACACGGGCGAAGCAGTCATGTTTAGCATCCGCGAGCATCGCTACCCGTTCCTCACCAAGGTGGGTGATTGGAATCGCTTTAGCCGCAACACAGGCGGGACGTTGGTTGAAAAATGCTGCCACTTTTTTGATTTGATGCGTCACGTGATGCAAGCTGACCCGATTCGCGTGTACACGTCGGGTGGACAAAATCACAATCATTTGGATGAGGCGTATGCAGGCGAAACACCTGATATTTTGGACAACGCCTACGTGGTGCTGGATTTTCCAAATGGTCGCCGTGCACTGCTCGATTTGTGTATGTTCGCGGAAGGTGCGCGTTACCAAGAGGAGCTCTGCGTGGTGGGAGCAAAGGGTAAATTAGATTGCAAAGTGCCAGGCCCAGGGCGTTTTTGGCCAGCGGAACTCGGCGACGCGCCCGTGGCACAACTCACGGTCAGTCAACGCCATAAAACAGGGGCGGATGGCTGGACGAACAATCCCACCATCACGGCTGTCCCGCAGCAAACGCTGGACATCCCAGTCGACAAAGCTTTGTTAGCTGCGGGTGACCACAACGGCTCAACGTTTTATCAGCATCAAAAGTTTTTTGAAATGGCGAGGGCGGTCAAAGCTGGCGATAAAAATGCAAAACCCGAAGTGAGCTTAGCTGATGGTCTAAAAGCCGTGCTGATTGGGCTAGCGGCTGAAGAGTCGGCTAAATCGGGGCAGGCAATTAGCTTGGTGGATGGCGCGTACAAACTCTAACGGCAGGGCTTTTAAGCAAACGTCGCTAGCGCCCTCGCACGCAGCTCGTCCGTAATCTCAGGCATCACACCAAACCATGCTTTAAACGCAGGCCGCGCTTGGTTCAGCAGCATCCCAAGGCCGTTCACCGTTTGATGTCCGCGTGCCTTGGCTGCAGCCAAGAGCGGCGTTTCTAGCGGCACATAAATCGCATCCGACACCAAAGCTGAGACGGGCAGCGCATCCAGCGATATGTCGAGCGCAGGCTGACCGTACATGCCTTGGCTGGTGGCATTCACCAGCAGGGCACAGCCATCAAGGGCTGCGGCTCGATCTGCCCAAGGCACAGCGCGAACGGGCACGCCAAACTCGTCGGTGAACTGCTTGGCAATCTGGACGGCATTCGCATCCGTGCGATTGGCAACCCGAATCTCTTTTGCACCCGCATCAGCAAGCGCCAACATCACCGCGCGCGCCGCACCACCTGCGCCCAGCACGGTGATCGGCCCCTTGGCAAAGTCCACAAAGCCTACTTCGCGCAGGCTCTCGACATAGCCAAAACCGTCGTTATTGAAGCCGCTGATGGAGCCGTCCTCGGCAAACACTAAGGTGTTGACCGCGCCCATGCGCTTGGCCATCGGGTCAAGATGATCGACAAACGCCAGCGCCGCTGTCTTGTGCGGCATCGTGAGGTTGCAACCAGCAAAGCCCATCGCTCGCATACCAGCGATAGCGTCTTTGAGCCCTGTAGGGCTATCGGGTTTAACAGGCAAGCGGATGTAGTCGCCAGTAAATCCGAATTCTGGCCCGTACTTGGCAATCCAATAGTTGTGAATCAGCGGTGAGCGCGATTGCCCCACAGGCCAGCCCATGATGCCAGCGACTTTGTAAGCGGGTTTAGGTGCAACCGTCATTCGTTAATCTCCAGTAATTTTTCGCTCTTTAATCAATGCTGCAAACTTTTTTGCATCGCCCGCCATTTTCTCCGCGAACTCAGAAGGGCTTATCGGCAATGGCTCGCCGCCAATACCCAAAATGCGATCGCTGACTGGCTTGCTAGCCAAGGCTTTGTTGATTTCACGATTCAACCTTGCAATCACATCAGGTGGCGTACCCGCTGGCGCATAAAAACCAAAAATACTATCGGCATCAAAACCTTTTAAGCCTACTTCGTCTAGCGTTGGCACATCAGGAAACATCGGGCTGCGCTTGGGGCTACCCACGGCCAGCATTTTGAGTCGTCCCGATTTGACGTGTGCAAAGCCAATGCCCGGATCAAACATAAAGTCGATCTGTCCAGCCAGTAAATCTTGCAAAGCAGGCGCTGCGCCGCGATACGGAATATGCGTGGCAAACACGCCCGCTTGTATTTTCATCATCTCCGCCGCCAAGTGCGGCGAGCTGCCATTGCCGGGCGTGCCAAACGATGTGCGTCCTGGGTTGGCTTTGAGGTAGGCCAAAAACTCCTTGGCGTTATTCACTGGCAAGCTAGCTTTGGCCTCCAAGAACACCAGTACGCGCGCAGCGGCTGCTACGGGCACGATATCTTTGGTCGGATCGAACGGCATTTTTGGATAAAGCGCAGGATTGATGGACACCATGCCGCCCGAGCTCATGAGTAGCGTGTAGCCATCCGCTGGCGATTTAGCCACCGCATCCCCGCCAATATTGCCGCCCGCGCCCGCGCGGTTCTCGACGACAACCGATTGACCCAACGCCTCACCCAGCGGGGTAGCAATACTTCGTGCAATTTGATCCGCCGCGCCGCCTGGCGGAAAGTTGACGATCACGCGGATAGGTTTGGCTGCAGGCCAAGCGGGCTGTGCCTGTGCAGGCATGATGCTTGTGAAGCCAAGCAGGATAAGGCTTGCGAGCCAGCCTGTTTTTATAAATGTGCGTTTCATAATTTTCTCCCTTGTTTTTTCATCCACTGAATTGGCACGGCTTTCACTTCTCTAGCAGGCGCACCGCGATTGACGAGCACGGTATCTAGCGCCTTGCCCGCCTCGTCCGTCAAAGCCGCTTCGCGCGCAACCCTCACATCATCCGCTGTTTTAAGATGCGCAAGAATATGCAGCAAATTGTCTTTACCGCGCTCGTTGGTTGAGCCATAGCCCTTAATGAGTTGGCCGCATTTCGCAAACTCCAGCGCCAGCGCTGAATCACCTGATTGGCCCGCTTGCGTGATGGCGGCTAACCACTGCTCGATCAGTTTTTGCTCCAGCGCATAGCGGCTACCGCGCGTTCGTAACCACTTGAGGCTTGCCAAAAAGCGTAGCGCCAGCATCCCAAGCACGGAATGTGCGCCCACTTTGAGCGGCAACTCAAACGCGCCCTTGCCAGCAAGCCGCCGCTTCGCATCCCATGCGAGCATTGGGTTTGCAAGCGACGAAGGCAGCAGTCCTGCGAACTCGGGCACGCCAGGTTTGAAGTGGTCATAGATGCGAATCACATCATCACTTGACGCTTTCACCTCACCGCGCACGCGTTGGTAACGGGACACGCGCGACTTTAAATCGGCCACGCGTACGATGTCATCAAACGCCATCCACAGCGCCAACCAACGCGCAGCTTCTAGTGCAACTTGCGCGCCGCTGGTAGCGGTCGATACCGCTGCAAGCCTTTCTGTATATAGCTTGGCGTAGGATTCCCCCTGATACTCCAGCATGCGTGCCGTGCCGAGTTCTTGGATTGACAACTGCGGTTTTTGCACTTGACTGGCTGCATCATCTTGCAACATCTGCGTCACCGCCATCATTTCAAAAGCCCGCTCAAAGCCGCGCCAGCTCTTGTCCGCTATCGGATTGCCTGACCCAACCACCGCCTTGTAATCTGACAGCGCAAACGGAAACAATCCGCTACCCGCAATCGCGCCCAGCATGACGGCGCTCACAATCGTGCCGCACTCCTTGGCGATGGCGTTCATGTCCAGCACGTTCAAACGCACCGCGTTGGCTTCAATCAATTGCAGCAATT
>JANPAS010000222.1:0-7059 GCA_031430035.1 Comamonadaceae bacterium
ATAATCTTTTTTATCAACCCCGTCGACTTCCATCGTTTTGGATTCGTCAACGAGGTCAAACAAAGTCGGGAACGAGCCGCAAAGGCTCACACAGCGACGGCAACCGTGACAAATATCGAAGATGCGCTCGAGTTCGTCGAAGCACTTCTCCTCGTTGTAATAGTCCGCGCCCTTCCAGTCAATTGCGTGACGGGTCGGTGCTTGTAGGTTGCCTTCTGTCGCCATGTGCGTTCCCTCTTCTTATCAATCCACTAATTCAGCCAAAGCCTTGGCATAACGGTTGGCGTGTGAACGCTCAGCCTTAGCCAAAGTCTCGAACCAGTCAGCGATTTCTTCATGACCTTCGTCACGTGCTGTCTTGGCCATACCGGGGTACATATCGGTGTACTCATGTGTTTCGCCAGCCACTGCGGCTGCGAGATTTTGACGTGACGAACCGATTGGCAAGCCCGTTGCTGGGTCGCCGCACTGCTCTAACCACTCGAGATGTCCGTGTGCGTGGCCTGTTTCGCCTTCAGCGGTTGAGCGGAACAGCGATGCAACGTCGTTTTGGCCTTCAATGTCAGCCTTGTTCGCGAAGTACAAATAACGGCGATTGGCTTGGCTTTCGCCCGCGAATGCGTCTTTCAGGTTTTGCTCGGTTTTCGAGCCTTTTAGTGCTGCCATGATGATTTCTCCTATGGGAAGTTGAAGTTGTCGTCTCAATTAAAAAGACTCTTGAAGGGTACCAGAGAATAAAGAAGTAGCAAGCCATTTTTTCGCCCTTCGCGCTATCGCCGCTATAGTTAAGTTGTATGAACTCATCACTAATCGACTCTCACGTCCACATTCTCGACCCTGATCGTTTTCCGTATTCGCCAGACGCTTGGTATGCACCGATTGGTGCGGAGCGAGGCACGGCGGGCGATCTGACATCCGTGATGGATTTCCACGGCGTTGCGCATGCCTTGCTTGTTCAGCCCAACTCGGGCTATGGCTATGACAACCGCGCCATGTTGTCTGCCATTGCCAACGGTAAAGGTCGCTTCAAAGGCATGGCGGTCGTCAAAAATAATGCAAGCATTAGCGAACTGCAAGACCTGCACGCCCAAGGCATTGTGGGTATTGCCATGAATGCAGCACTGCTGGGCGTTGATTTTTACGCGGATATAGAACCACTACTTACGCGCTTACGAGACCTTGGCATGTGGGCGCAATTGCAAGTCCAGCACGATCAACTCGTGAGCCTTGCACCTATGTTAGAGGCCAGCGGCGTAAAGCTGATGTTTGACCACTGCGGCAGGCCAGATCCCGCAGCGGGCGTGGTGCAGGCGGGGTTTCAAGCATTACTAAAGCTTGCCGAGACAGGCCGAGCAGCAGTCAAGCTATCGGGCTTTAACAAGTGCTCAACGCAGCAATATCCGTGGGCTGATGCCAAGCCTTTTGTAGATGCACTAGTAGAGGCTTACACGCCAAAAAATCTGGTGTGGGCATCGGATTGGCCGTTTTTGAAAGCGCCAGCGCGTATCGACTATGGGCCATTACAAGTGTTATTTAAACAATTGGTGCAGAATGACGCTGCTAGGCAAGCGATTCTTTGGGAGACACCCAAACGCTTATTTGGTTTTTAATTCATTGCGTAATCAAAGGAGACCACATCATGAAACAAAATGCAGCAGAATTTTTAGGTACTTTTTGGCTTGTTCTTGGTGGATGCGGCAGTGCCGTTTTAGCAGCGGCTTTTCCAAACGTAGGGATTGGTCTGCATGGCGTATCTCTCGCATTTGGCCTGACGGTGCTTACCATGGCGTTTGCAATTGGCCACATTTCTGGTTGTCACCTCAACCCCGCTGTGTCAATTGGACTATGGGCTGGTGGCCGATTTCCTGCCAATAAATTAGTGCCATACATCTCAAGTCAAGTGCTTGGCGCTATTACAGCTGGCGCAGTTCTATATGTGATTGCCAGCGGCGCAACAGGTTTTGATGTGAGCAAAGGCTTTGCATCCAACGGCTATGGTGCGCACTCTCCTGGTGGCTACACACTCGTGGCAGCACTGGTAACCGAAGTGGTGATGACTGCGTTCTTCTTGCTCGTCATCATGGGCGCGACCGACAAACGCGCACCTGCTGGTTTTGCCCCGATTGCGATTGGTTTGGCACTGACTTTGATTCACCTGATTAGCATTCCCGTCACGAACACCTCGGTCAATCCAGCACGTAGCACAGGCGTGGCACTCTTCGTGGGCGGTTGGGCAGTTGAGCAACTGTGGCTATTTTGGGTTGCGCCGATCATCGGCGCTGTGATTGGTGCGAAAGCGTATCAGTTTATTGGCAGCGAAAATTAAGCTAAAAGCTTTTTTAAATTAATGGCTGCTGGTCCTGCGTTCATACCGTAGCGGCGTAGCAAGCTGATGCGTTTGAAATCCCAAGGCTTCACGCTCGCCGCCAAGGCAGTAAACCCATCCAAGCGCGATTTGGCGTTCCATGCTCGTAAGCTCTTATTTTTAGACCAGCGATATTGATTCTTCAAATTAACCGCGTTCATGTGCAGCAAATCAATCGGTTTGTCTGGCATTGGAATGACGCTACAGAGCGCACTTTTCTCTTCATTGCTCTCAAAGCTAGCCTCCACATGTGCAACGAATGCAGCGCTAAATGTAGGCTGAAAGGTGCGAACAAATTGCGGGGTAATTTTGTTACCTTGAAAAATGGGCGTGGTATCGGTGCGCTCAGAAAACTGAATTGCGCTAGCCGAACAATCCACATACAGCCTATCAGCATCTGTTGCAACCGTACCCTGCGCGAGGAGGATTTGCTCACGCTCAATACGCTGAATGCGCCCCATGCGCACCACATTTTTAATTTTCGATAGTAGATCAATCTCCGACTGAGAGATGATCGCGCCGTGGTACATGGTGGGCTGAACTGTTTTGTCAATGCGCATCAAATGACCACCCGCCTCCATTTGAGAAAATACCTCGTCGATAGATTTACTGCCCGCCAAAATTTCCATCTGCGCAGCAAACGAGCCATAAGACTGCATAAAAAACTCTTGACTTGGCTGCACGCAGAGGCGATTGAGGTACCACGAATCCCTAGACTTAATCCACGTAATCGCGTCTGGCGGTGTGCCGTTCTCAAGCAGCCACAAGCACGCATCCACACCCGTTTTGCCAGCGCCCACCACTACATAGCCTGATGGCGCAGTTTTCATATTTCTAATTTTTGGCAAATCATTTAGTGGTACACAGCGCACGCCCTCTGCCAGCTCGTATTTAGGCGGATGCGTAGAAGGCACGGCAGTGTTGAGGTGCGTGGTGTCCACGATTTTTTTGGCGACTGTGACCTGCGTCTCCTCTCCCGACATCAAAGACTTAAATCTGTGATCACCATCCCAGTCGCCCACATAGTCCGACATAGGGAAATACTGCACACGGCCTGAGGCCACAAACTGCTGCATCAATTGTTCGTAATAACTCACCAGCTCGGCGCTGGTCGCACGCTCGTACATGCCCACATTCAAGCCCGTTGTGTCTTTGCTATTTGTGCCCAGCGGCTTAGAGTTCACGCCGTAATAAGCGGACGGTTGATGCAAACGCACAAACGGATAAGCATCGTTCCAATGCCCGCCCGCGCCGTGGTGTCTGTCCACAATCACCATGCGTGCGGTGGTTTCGTGAAAGAGAACATCGGCGAACGCCATGCCAACTGCGCCGCTGCCAACGATGAGATAGTCTGTGGTGAGTGTTGATTTAGTCATGGACGGACTTTAGCAAATCCAAATACGAATCAAATTTTGATGCGTAAGCTTAAAAATACGCATCATTTTTTGATTCGTATTTTTAAAAATGCGGATCAAACAGAATGCCAAGTAAACTCCAAAAAAACATTCAATACCTCATGACCTTGAAACAAGACATTCGCTTTTGCACCAGCGCAGATGGCGTGAAGATCGCAACGACATCAACTGGCACGGGCATGCCCATCGTTCGGGCTGGGACTTGGCTTAGCCATCTAGAGTGCGATGCCATCCATGAAGAACCCCAGGCTTACATCCGTGCGCTTAGCAAAGGCTTCTCTTACGTACGCTACGACTCAAGGGGTTGCGGTTTATCAGACCGCAAAGTGCCGCCCGTGACTTTTGAAGACGGCGTGAATGATCTAGAAGCCGTTGTGGCCTCCCACAACCTCAAGCGATTTGCATTGCTCGGTATTTCTATGGGCGCGGCGACCTCCATCGCCTATGCTGTCCGCTATCCAGAGCAAGTGTCTCACCTGATTTTGTTCAGCGGATTTGCCACCTCCGTTTTCAGCACACCAAACGTCAGCCAAAAGGCTCTGGACGAAGCCGAATTGGTCATCAAAAGTGCCGAGGTTGGGTGGAACAACCCTAAATCGATCTTTCGTAAGCTGTTTGTGGCTCAGCTACTAGGCAACGCTACCCCAGAGCAGCAGCGTGAACTGGAAGAGCGCATGCAACTGTCGATGACGCCTGAAATGGCCGTGACCTACCTGCGAAACAATTTTTCTATCAACGTGAGAGACCTTTGCGCGCAGGTGAAGGTGCCTACCTTGGTGTTTCATTGCCGCAAAGATGAAATGATCGGTTTCGAACAGGGTCGCAAGATGGCTTCGCTGATCCCTGGAGCCCATTTTGTGGCGCTGGATGCACAAGGCCACATCCTTCTCTCCACCGAACCAGCAATGAAGGTTTTTGAAGCTGAATTCAGAACATTCCTAGGCAACTCTGAGTCAGCACCTCAACTCACACCCAGACAGGTTGAAGTTCTGCAAGCCGTCGCTCATGGACGTACAGACAAAGAAGTGGCCAAGGCCCTCAATCTAAGCCCTCGCACGGTGGAGATGCATATGTCTGGCGCTATGAAAGCACTCGGCTGCGCGACGCGGACAGAAGCCGTGCACCGCGCTGGCTCTCTCGGCTTACTCAACACCTAATCCAAGGGTTAGCTACGGTAAGCCTTACCGTAGTCAACATTGCCACTTACCGTAGTACGCACACTGGCGTGGCTAGCTTGCTAAAACGACACTTTCTCCATCAACAACACAGGAGAAAATCATGACACTCGCTACCCCCACCAACCGCTACGCTCAGGCAATTGCTAAGAACAAGATTTTGGACATCAAGCATGCACTGGGCATCACCATTGCATGCCTTGCAGGCTCGATCTGGGTCACGCTGGACAATGACATGCGCGATATGATTCTTCACGCTGGGCACTCTTTCAAAGTTGAGAGTAACCAGCGGGTCTTGATCCAAGCTCTGGATACAGCGCGTATCAGCTTCATTGACCCATCATGATCACCACTCCTCAAGGTACGATTGAATACCAAGAAAGCGGCCACGGACAAGCCATCGTTTTTGTACCAGGCTCGTTCTCAGCAGGGTCTTCATGGCGCAACATCAGTACGCCCCTGTCCGAGCGCTATCGCACCATCACCACCAGTTTGTCTGGCTACGGAAAGACGCAGGAACGGCGCAAGATTGGAGGCGCGCACCTTGAAGATGAAATGGATGTGCTGGAAGCCGTCTTAGAGAAGGCTGATGCACCCGTGCACTTGGTGGCTCATTCATTTGGCGCTGCAGTCGCTTTGGCGCTGGCCATACGCCGCGCGCCGAAGCTGTTGAGTCTGACGCTCCTAGAACCAACTGTCTTCTATTTGCTACCTTTGGCAGATGAGTTCACCTTGAGCCAAGACGTCCGCGCCATGACTGATCTTTACATGCACGAGTGGGAAAGCGGCAATCAGCAAGCGGTGCGTCATGTCATTCATTTTTATGGTGGCACTGGGGCATTTGATAGCTATCCCCCTGCGGTGCAGGAGAAATTGGCAAGTCAAACAGCTACCAATATTCTTGACTGGAAAACGGGCTATGCAGACACCCCTCGGCTCACAGACTTTGCAAGCATGAATGTGCCAACGCTCGTTGTGTATGGGCAGTCCAGCCATAGAGCGATGCAGCGCAGTAACCAATTGCTGGTAGATCACCTCCCCAAAGCGCAGATCATGACTCTAGAGGGGGCGAATCATTTCATGATCAACACGCATGCTGCGGAATTGACTGGGCTTATAGAGCGGCACATTGTGCATGACACGCGACTTAATTCGCATTTTTAGGAACGCGGCTCAAGCTCTTCAGCAATAAACGCATTAGCTCTAGGAGGAATATCCAAATCCACACCTCCAAACGCCGCAAAGCGAGCGTGGATGCGGCTGCCCAGTCCAAGAGATGTAGCTTGCGACGTAGGCTGGTTATGTGCAATAGTTTTGATTTCAGGCTCTAAATTTTGGATGATGGGTGTGATCATGATGGAACTCCTTTGCTAGTAATAACTACAGAGCTAGCATACTTACAAAATGATATTCTCAAAAACTATGCAACCACTCATCCGCGCCGCATTACTAACCGCTTTTGCATTCGGCGCTCTGTCCGCTTGCACAGAAGCGCCGAGTTGGCAAAAGCTACTAACCAGCAAAATCAAAGAACACTATCCAAGCTATGACGTGCAAGCCATGCCAGATGGGGCTTTGAAGGTATTGCGCCCGAACTTACCAGAGGCGCGAGTTAATGTAGAGGAGATTGCACAGCTTTGCCAACGCGGGCCGAAAGACTGCAACTATGCGACGGATCAGATGTTGCTGGAGCTGCAAAGTCGATAAAAAGCCGCTAGCTTTTGCAAACTAGCGGCTTATTTAACAAAAGTCAAAAAATCAAAGCGACTTCAAAAACTCCGTGACTGCTTTTACAGTCAGCGCCGTTGACTCTGGGTTATGTCCAACTTGAGCCCCTATGACTAGGCAGGGATCTTGGTAGCTAAAAGGCTGCTCGGTTTTTTGATTGATCATCACACCGATAGTCTTTTCGACAAACTGGCAATTCCGTGCGCTTTGAGCAGTTGGGAAAACTAATTTTTTCGGGGAAAGCGGATTGTCATAGCCATGTTCCGTATCAGGAAATTCAGTTAGATTCACATTGACGTTTTGCTGTTGCAAAGTTTGCACATAGTCACGGCATGGTTGTATGCTGACATAGCCATCAGTGATGCCATGAAACAAA
>JANPAS010000223.1:0-5411 GCA_031430035.1 Comamonadaceae bacterium
GCTGCGATTGCTCGATGTGCAAAAAACAGAACGAGTGATTGATTGGTTTTGCGGCTTGGGCAACTTCACTTTGCCGCTTGCCACGCAGGCACGCGAGGTGCTGGGCGTGGAGGGCAGCGAGACACTGGTGCAACGCGCAACTGATAACTTTTTAAGCTTTAAAAATGGCCTGCAGGCCAATACCAGTATGGCCTGCGGGCAGGCTAATTTTGTTGCTAGAAACCTATTTGACATGACGCCCGAGATGCTGCTGGCAGACGGAAAAGCTGAAAAGTGGCTGGTCGATCCGCCGCGTGAGGGCGCTTTCTCGCTCGTTAAAGCCTTAGCCGAATTGCTGAATCCTGAGGGCGAAAGCTCAGTTAGCAAAGGTGACTGGCAGCCGCCCTCAAGAATCGTCTATGTCAGCTGCAACCCTGCCACGCTAGCCAGAGATGCTGATGTGCTGGTCAACACGGCAGGCTACCGCTTGGCAAGTGCAGGTGTGGTGAATATGTTTCCTCACACCGCGCATGTGGAGTCGATGGCGGTGTTTGAGCGGGATTAGAAACCTGCAAACATAAAAAAATCCGCCTAAGCTAGAAGCTTGGCGGATTCTTTTAGAGGGCGGTGACCTTAGTCTTTTTCACCACCAAAAATACCAAGCAGTGACAGCAAGCTTTGGAAGATGTTGATGAGGTCAAGGTAAATCGCCAGCGTGGCGCTGATGTAGTTGGTCTCGCCACCATCAATCACTTGCTTGATGTCGTACAGCATGTAGGCGCTAAAAATACCGATAGCTAAGGTGCTCATGGCTGCCATGCCCATGGTGGAGCCGACAAATATGTTGATGATCGAGCCGATCATCAAAACCATTGCACCCCAAAACAGCCATTTGCCCATGCCAGATAAGTCGCGCTTAATCATGGTTGCCAATGTCGCCATGACAAAGAACACGCCAGCTGTACCGCCAAAAGCTGTCATCACCAACGAGCCGCCATTACGGAAGCCTAGTACGCGAGCAATTAGGCTGGAGAGCACCAAGCCCATAAAGAAGGTAAAGCCAAGCAAAACATAAACGCCTTTGCTAGAGTCTTTTGTCTTTTGAATGGCATACACGCCGCCAAAAAGACCCGCGATCATGATGATCAAGCCCATCCAACCCGAGAAGACTTTAGATAAACCAGTCGATACGCCAAGATAGGCACCCAGCACGGTGGGCAGCATGCTCACAGCTAGCAGAACATAGGTGTTGCGTAGTACGCGATTGCGTTCTGCTGCAGTGGTTGAAACAACGCCACCAAAGGCGTGTTCGTTAAGAGATGTGATGTTGTCAGACATGAGGAACTCCTTAAAAGTTGATGACAAGCGGATTCTAGAGCTTAAATGCGTAGAAATACGTAGGTTTCAAGAGCATTCAATAAAAGATTACGGCGCTAGTCTATAGTGCTCCCAGGCGCTGCCTTTTCTCTCGTAACTAAGCCGATCGTGTAGGCGGTTTCTACGTCCTTGCCAAAACTCAAAACGGTCTGGCACGAGGCGATAACCGCCCCAGTGCTCTGGACGTACAGGGTTTTCACCCCATGCCTTGGAAGCCATATCCATCAAGCCTTCCAGCTCGACACGTCCTGTAAGTCTTGCTGACTGTGGGCTAGCGATGGCCGCCAATCTGGAAAGCAACGGGCGTTTAGCGAAGTATTCGTCGCTCATGTTGGCATCCACTTTTTCGACGATTCCTTCTATGCGTACCACACGCTCAAGCTCTACCCAGTGGAATTGCAATGCCGCAAACGGATTGCCTGCTAGCTGCTGCCCTTTTTGGCTTTGGTAATTGGTAAACCAAACAATGCCGCGCTCATCAAAATCCTTTATCAGCACGATGCGGGTGCTGGGGCGCAGGTCTGAGCCTACGGTCGCTAGCGTCATGGCGTTTGGCTCGGGCACTTCGGCTTTGATAGCTTCGCCCAGCCATTGCTCGAACTGCTGCATCGGGTTGGCATGTGAGTCGGCTTCACCAAGACTGGCGCTTTCGTAGCTTTTGCGTGTTTGCGCCAACGTTTGCGCAATAGAGGATTGGTTTGTAGTCATCAGGGTAGTTTAGTGGTGTGAGTAAATTTTTATATAATTTATAGGTATATAAGAACAACAATAAAGTAGTTTGAAAAACTAGGGCATACCCCTACAGTCACGGCTCATTGGAGTAATTTATGGATCAAACAGCGTTTATTTTTGCAGGATTTGTTGTCGGGCTGATCGTTGGCCTCACGGGCGTGGGCGGCGGCTCTTTGATGACGCCGCTGCTTATCTTTGGTTTTGGCATCAAGCCAGCCTTGGCCGTGGGCACGGATTTGCTGTTTGCGGCGTTTACCAAGCTGGGCGGCTCCATTAACTTAGCCGTTTCTCGCCAAATTGATTGGAAAATTGTGGGAAGCCTCAGTTTGGGCAGTATCCCTGCATCGTTGCTCACGCTCTATGTGCTCAAAACTGTTGGACATGGCTCGGATGCGTTTCAGCACGTGATTACAACCACCCTAGGCGTGGCGTTGGTATTGACTGCTGCCGCGACTTTGTATAAAGCGCAGTTTGGTCAATCGCGAAAAGATCAGCTTGCCTCGCAAAGCATTGATCAAATTGCGAATCCAACCAAACCGCTGCATCCTGCACTACCTGTGATTTTTGGCGCGTTTGTTGGCGTGCTGATCACCATTACATCAGTGGGCGCTGGCGCGATTGGCGTGACGGCTTTGATGTTGCTCTATCCATCCCTGCCGCTCTCCAGAATTGTGGCTGCTGACATTGCCTATGCCGTGCCCATTACCTTGGTTGCGGGTCTTGGACATGCCTCCATTGGCTCGGTTGATTGGCCGCTATTGGCTCAATTGCTGGCGGGTTCGTTGCCCGGTATTTGGCTTGGGACTCGTCTTAATTCTCGCTGGTCCGACAAGGCGCTGCGTACCTTGCTCTCACTCTTGATTGCCTACGCGGGCGTTCGTTTGATTGCACTTTAAATTTTCACTCTTCGTCTTTAGCTATGTATCAATACACCGACTTCGATAAACAATTTGTCAAGCTGCGAGCCGCGCAATACCGTGACCAACTAGAGCGCCACTTAGGCGGTACCTTGCCGGATGACGAATTCCGCCCGCTACGCCTGCAAAACGGCTGGTATGTGCAGCGTCATGCCCCCATGCTGCGCGTGGCTGTGCCTTATGGTGAGCTCTCATCAAAGCAAGTGCGGGTCTTGGCCAAAATTGCGCGTGAGTTTGATAACGTTACCACCGACGAATTTGGTGCACAGTTCAAAGGACGTGGGGGCTACGGACACTTCACCACCCGCCAAAACATTCAATATAACTGGATTCCACTCGCACGTAGCGCCGATGTGATGGACTTGCTTGCTACTGTCAATATGCACGGCATTCAAACCAGCGGCAATTGCATCCGCAACATCACCAGTGACGCGCTGGCTGGTATTGCGCCAGACGAGATCGTCGATCCACGTCCGTTTTGCGAAATTTTGCGTCAGTGGAGCACGCTGCATCCTGAGTTTGCGCATCTTCCGCGCAAGTTTAAATTTGCCGTGACGGGCGCGCACGAGGACCGTGCTGCCACGGCTTGGCACGATATCGGTTTGCATGTGGTCAAAAACGAAACAGGTCAAGTTGGATTCAAAGTCTTTGTAGGCGGCGGCATGGGGCGCACTCCCGTTATTGGCACAGCTGTCCGCGAATTTTTGCCTTGGCAAGAAATCCTCAATTACTGCGAAGCCGTGATCCGTGTTTACAACCGCTATGGTCGCCGTGACAACATCTACAAGGCTCGCATTAAGATTTTGGTGAAATCTGAAGGGCAGCAATACATTGACGATGTGGAAGCCGAGTACGAACAGATTTTGGCGAACGATGGCGGCAATCACACGATTACGCAGGCGGAGTTTGATCGGGTAGCGGCTTTCTTTGTTGCCCCTGCGGTAGTAGGGGAAATGTCGCAAAGCGACAAAGGGGTTGTGTCCGATCCCGCCTATGAACGCTGGCTCAAGCAAAACGTTCGCGCCCACAAAAACCCTGCGCTACGTGCTGTGACGCTTTCTATGAAGCACTTCATTAATCGCAAGGCAGGCATTACGGGCGAGGGCTATGCACCTGGTGATGTGCTACCTGAGCAGTTGGATGCTGTCGCAGATATCGCCGATCAGTTTTCATGCGGTGAAGTGCGCGTGACGCACGATCAAAACTTGATGTTACCTTGGGTGCATGCCGATAACCTATATGGACTGTGGCTTGCAGCAAAGGATGCGGGTCTTGCCCGCACCAACATTGGCTTACTCACCGACATGATTGCGTGCCCAGGCGGCGACTATTGCGCACTGGCAAATGCTCGCTCGATCCCGATTGCCGAAGGCATCATGGAGCGCTATGAGGATTTGGACGAACTGCACGACATTGGCGATATCGACCTGCACATCAGTGGCTGTATCAACTCTTGCGGTCATCACCACAGCGGGCACATTGGTATTTTAGGCGTGGATAAAGACGGCAAAGAATGGTACCAAGTCACGCTGGGTGGCTCAGACGGCAGCACCATGAGCGGCACATCCGTCGCAGGCAAGGCAGTCGGCCCGTCGTTTTCGGCAGAAGAAGTGACGGGCGTGATTGAAGCCGTGATTGAAAACTACCGCGCGCAGCGCATCCCGAAGGAATTGTTTATTGACACGTTTAAGCGCGTGGGTATGGAGACGTTTAAAGCGGCAGCAAATGCGGCGCGCTTCCCTTCGCCAGTCGCTGCAAAAGAAGAGGCCGAGGTCGCAGCATGAAATTGATTTTTAATTCTGATGCGGCGAGCGTCCAAGCTTTGCAGATTGCCAACGATGCAGACCCGATTGCCTTGCAAGCGGACATTGCTAAAGCCGCCATCATTGACTTGCACTTTCCTAAATTTACCGATGGCCGTGCTTACAGCCAAGCAGCCTTGATTCGCAAACGCCTTGGATTTAAGGGCGAACTTCGCGCCACGGGCGATGTGCTGGTCGATCAATTGCAACTGATGCAGCGCACGGGCTTTAGTA
The DNA here is from genome assembly GCA_031430035.1 of Comamonadaceae bacterium. GTDB lineage: Bacteria > Pseudomonadota > Gammaproteobacteria > Burkholderiales > Burkholderiaceae_C > JASGCK01. Next base: position 5,042 of record JANPAS010000223.1, read on the forward strand.
CCGCCGTGCTGCGCGAAGGGCAAAGCATGGCGGCGGCAGAGCGCATGCTGGCGTTGTTTAGCGATTTCTATCAAGGCGATGTGCTGCAAGCCACGCCACACTTTGTTCGCGAGGTTGCATAGATGGGAAGCCTGAACGCGATTGGCCTGCAGGCCAATGCCTCTAAAAACTTTGCTGAAAAATTAGCAAATACAAAAGCTACTTTGCGCCTTGCATTGAAAGAGCACTCGCACATCACGCAGGCTTCTAGCTTAGGTGCAGAAGACGTTGTGATTACACATTTACTGGAGAGTTTGAAGGCTGAATCAAATCACAATGCCGACGTGTTTGTACTCAATACGGGCAAGTTGCATAGCGAAACTTTGGCTTT
>JANPAS010000224.1:0-18152 GCA_031430035.1 Comamonadaceae bacterium
TAGAAGACGTCTGCGCGGCGCTAGAAGACCCTGCTGTTTGGAACGACCCCAAACGCGCACAGGCACTGGCCAAAGAGCGTAAAGAGCTAGAAGGTGTGGTTCATGTGCTGGATCGTTTGACTGGCGAGATTAGCGACAACACCGAGCTGTTCGACATGAGCAAAGCGGACGACGATTTGGATGGCATCTTGACCATTGAAGGCGAGACCGCAAAGATCACCAAAGAGGTTGAAGGCCTTGAGTTTCGCCGTATGTTCAACAACCCAGCCGATCCGTGCTTTGCCTTTTTGGATATTCAAGCAGGCGCAGGCGGTACCGAGGCTTGCGACTGGGCATCCATGCTCTTGCGTCAATATCTGCGCTACGCCGAGCGCAAGGGCTTTAAAGCCATCATCGAAGACGAAACTGCAGGCGATACGGCGGGCATTAAAAGCGCGACGATCAAGGTGGAGGGTGAGTATGCGTTTGGATTGCTCCGCACCGAAACGGGCGTACATCGCCTCGTTCGCAAATCACCGTTTGATTCGTCGGGCGGCCGTCACACCAGCTTTGCCAGTGTGTTCGTCTATCCCGAAGTGGACGACAGCATCGAGATTGACATCAACCCCGCTGATGTTCGTACTGACACCTTTCGTGCCAGCGGCGCGGGCGGCCAGCACATTAATAAAACCGACTCTGCGGTGCGCCTCACGCATATCCCGACGGGCATTGTGGTGCAGTGCCAAGATGGCCGCAGCCAGCACGGCAACCGAGATGTAGCGTGGAAGCGCCTGCGCTCGCGCCTCTACGACTTCGAGATGAAAAAGCGCATGGTCGAGCAGCAAAAGCTTGAGGACACCAAGACCGATGTGGGTTGGGGACACCAGATTCGCAGTTACGTGCTAGATCAATCTCGCATCAAAGATTTGCGTACCAGTGTGGAGACTTCGGCAACGCAAAAGGTGCTGGATGGCGATTTGGATATGTTTATTGAAGCCAGCTTGAAACAAGGTGTTTGATTGATGGCAATTAAAGCCCTCATCTTCGATATGGACGGCACGATGATTGACTCGATGCCGACTCATAAAACGGCTTGGATTGAGTTTGCACGGCGCCACGGTATCGAAATGGATGTGCCAGAGATGATGCGGCGCACCACAGGGCGTACGGTCGTTGAATGTATGAATGTGCTGTTTGGCCGCACGATGACGGCAGAGGAAGCGCTGCCGTTGGCGCATGAAAAAGAAGCCATCTACCGTGAACTTTACGCCCCTATTTTTTCTGAGGTCAAAGGCTTCAAAAGCTTTTTAGATAAGGCTTACGCGGCGGGACTGGCCGTAGGTATTGGGACAGCGGGCGACGCGCCGAACGTGACGTTTGCGTTATCGCATTTACAACTCGCGCGGGAACCGTCCGTGATTGTGCGTGGTGATATGGGTTTAGCAGGCAAGCCCGAACCCGCTATCTTTTTGGAAGCGGCCAAGTGCCTTGGCTTTACACCTTCCGAATGCGTCGTGTTTGAGGATGCGCCTTTTGGCATTGAAGCCGCGCGGCGTGCAGGCATGCGGGCGGTTGCTATTACGACGACGCACAGCGCACTGGAGTTGGCGGGAGAGCACGTGATGGCAAGTGCACCCAACTACGAAGCGTTGATGAGTGCTAACTTCTTGATTAAACATGGCTAAATTTTTAATCGCAGGTGCAGGCATTGCAGGCTTGTCTGCTGCGATTGCGCTCACGCGGTCAGGTCATCAGGTAACCGTTTTAGAGCAAGCAAGCGAGCTCTCCGAGGTGGGCGCTGGCATTCAGCTGGGCCCTAACGCCATGCGAATTTTGGCAAGTTGGGGGTTGCTGCAGGCCATACTGGATAAGGGCTGCGAGCCAATGAGCCTTGTTGTACGTGATGCACGTGATGACCGCCTGTTGACGCAGCGCCGCATGGATGACGCACGGCAGCGCTTCGGCGCGCCACATGTGTGCATTCGCCGAAGCGACCTACAAGGCGTGCTCTTGCAGGCCATATCAGATGGCGCTTCTAGGGCATCCATCGCGCTAGGCCAAGCACAGTATGGCGTGCAGGGTGGATGGCCTGAGGAATTTGATGCACTCTTGGGCTGTGATGGCTTGCACAGTAAAGTGCGCGAGGACTTACTGGCGGGTACGAAGCACAGCGGTAAGCCGCGTAGCACGGGGCATACAGCGTACCGGGCCATGATTGATATGGCGCTACTACCGCTGGAACTGCGACATCAGTCTGTGCAAGTCTGGCTGGGCGCGGCGCAGCATGTGGTCGCGTATCCCGTCAATCAGCGGCAATTAAATATCGTTATTGCTCAGGTGGGCGCACCCACGCTGGCTAGTCCTATGTCTGCACAGCTGCATGCTTTGGTTGCAGCAGTAGAGGCAAGTGGTGGATTTACGACTTGGGATTTATTTCATCGCCCCCCAATGCTCTCGCCAAAATATTACGCCAAAGGCAATGTCGCACTCTTGGGTGATGCTGCGCATCCCATGTTGCCGTATTTAGCGCAAGGCGCAGCGATGGCGATTGAAGATGCTGAAGCTTTGGCTAAATCAATCGGCCTGCAGCCCAATGTGGATATGGCTTTGCGGGCCTATGCTAAGGCGCGATGGAAGCGAAATGCGCAGGTTCAAATTCGCTCGCAGCTTCAAGGGTTTGCGTTTCATGCCGATGGCTTGATGGGGTTAGCGCGGGACGCTGTCCTACGCGTTGCAGGCGAGCGCATCACGGCTATGCCGTGGCTTTATAGTTATCAATATCAAAATTAAAGGACAAAAAATGACAGCTTCCGCGAACAACAAAATTGCCATGGTCACAGGCGCTGGCACAGGTATTGGCCGTGCAACGGCTCTCGCACTGGTTCGTGCGGGCTATACGGTGGTGCTGGCAGGGCGCAAGTTAGATGCCCTGCAAGCCACGGCGGATATGGCCTCCCAGATAGCTGCAGGTAAAACGCTGGCTGTGCCAACGGATGCCAGCAACCCCGAATCTGTGAATGCGCTATTCGCCAAAATCGAATCCACCTACGGTCGCATCGACGTGATTTTTAACAACGCGGGCATGGGCGCACCGACCATCCCTATGGACGAAATTACCTTCGAGCAGTGGTCAGCTGTCGTGGGCATCAACCTCACGGGCTCATTCTTATGTGCACAAGGCGCAATGCGACTCATGAAGAAGCAAAGCCCCATGGGCGGACGCATCATCAACAACGGCTCAATCTCGGCGCACGCACCGCGCCCTATGTCTGCGCCATATACATCCACCAAACATGCCATCACGGGATTGACCAAATCCATCGCTTTAGATGGCCGGGCGCACAACATCGCATGTAGCCAAATCGACATTGGCAATGCCGCCACCGATATGACCCAGCGCATGGTGGGCGGCGTGATTCAACCACGCGGCGACATGATGGTGGAAGACCGCATGGACGTGAACCATGTGGCAGACATGGTGGTGCATATCGCTAATTTACCGCTAGAGACCAATGTGCTGTTTACGACCATCATGGCTACCAAGATGCCATTGGTGGGTAGAGGATAGGTTGCGGCTAATTTCCAGCAGGTATAGAATCCTCCTCATGCGTCGCATATTTGCCATCCTCTTGATTTGCTTACTTCCACTGCAAAGCTTTGCAAGTGTGGATATGGGCGTAAAGATGGCGGGTATGGAAACTCAAATGACGGATGCCCCGCAAGCGCCATGTCACGAGGCTTCCCAGCCTATGCAAGCTGCAAGCCAAGACTGCTGTGACTTGCAGAGCATATGCCAAGTGATGTGTCACCTGTCTGCTGGCTTGCCTCTTTCTAACGCTTTGACGCTTGCAGATCTATCGCATCATGTGCCTCACCAAACGAGCGCACGCTTTCAAAGCGCGGACCTGCGCATGGCGGTTCGGCCACCCCTTCTCTAACTTCTAAACCCTAAATTCGTCCGCAATTTAAGTATTGCGGTTTGTTTTTGTTTGTTTTGGAAGTTAGCCATGAAAAAAATTCTTTATTCGTTCAGTTGTCTATGGCTGCTTTTGCCAGTCATAGCTGGAGCGCAAAGCCATAACGCAAAAGCTGCGACTCCGCGCCCTGTTTATCAATCTGCCTTTGCTGATTTGCCTGCGTTTGACCCCGAACGCCCCACAGCAGACAAAAAAGATTGGCGCAAAGCCAACGAAGATGTGGCGCAATTTCCGCGCGGTCACGTCGATATTTTGAAATGGGAAGAGGCGCAAACCAAGAAGCGTGGAGGCGAAAAAGCAAAATGATGAGTCATCAAAAATTCAAAGCTCGAACTTTGGTCTTGGCGTGCAGCATCCTCGTATTAAGCGGCTGCGCTAGCTTGTCCAGTGACGGCAATATCGCCGATTTGCAAACACTCACCAAAGGCAAAACAGCTGGCACAGCGATTGATTTATCTGCTGTGCAAAAAGATCGCATGCAATCTAGCAATCTGGCCGAGGCGTTGCAAAAGCGTCAAGAGACAGTAAACGCCTTGCTCGTGCAGCCTCTCACGGCTGAGTCGGCTATCCGCATCGCCATGCTGAGCAGTCCCCGTATGGGCGCGGCGCTCACCCGCTTAAACATTAGTGATGCAGACCGTGTGCAAGCAGGCCGTTTGCCCAATCCTCATGTGGCTTTTGCAAGGCTATTTGAAGGTCAAACGCGCGAAATCGAGCGCATGCTGAGCTTTAACTTGCTGGGGATTTTGACCCTACCGTGGCAGGCAGAATTTAAAAGCAATCAGCACGAATTGGCAAAAATGACGGCTGCGGGTGATGTGGTGCAGCTAGCTGCCGACACCAAAAAAGCGTGGTTTCGCGCAGTGGCTGCGGCGCAATCCGTCTCGTATTTAGAAGATGCCAAAGAGGCTGCATCGGCTGGCGCGGAACTGGCAAGGCGCATGGCACAGGTGGGCAACTTTAGCCGCTTGCAGCAAGCGCAAGAACAAGCCTTGGTGCTAGATGCTGCGCTGGCGTTGGCGCGGGCGCAAAAAGCTGCCGCTAGCGAGCGCGAGCGTTTGATACGTCTTTTGGGGCTTTGGGGCGAGCAAACGCAGTTTGTACTGCCAGATCGGTTGCCAGATCTGCCCAAACTTGCAGCCGAGCATGCTGATATTGAAGGGGCGGCACTGCGCGAACGATTGGATGTGAGGTCAGCTTTGGCGGCAACGGACTACACGGCAAAAACCTTGGGCTTTACCAAGGTGACAGGTTTCGTGAGCGGTTTAGAGATAGAGCTCAAAACAAAAGACAAATCGAATATGTTGACAGGGGCTCTGGATCGCACGCGTGGCTGGGAGCTGGCTGTGCCGATACCGATATTTGACTGGGGGCAGGCTAGAAACGCCAGAGCGCAAACTCAGTACTTGCAATCGGTGGAGCGAGTGCATGACACGGCGGTGCAAGCCAGAAGCGAGGTGAGGGAGGCATGGTTTGGTTACCGCTCCAGTCACGACATTGCAAGGCAGTACTTAGATCGCATCGTGCCGCTACGCCAATTTATGCAGGCCGAAACCCAGCTGCGCTACAACGGCATGCTGGTTAGTAGCTGGGATTTGCTTGCCGATATGCGCATCAATATCCGCACCATTGTGAGCACGATTGAGGCGCAGCGCGACTATTGGCTTGCTGAAACTGACTTGCAAACCGCCATGACAGCAGGCTCACCCAGTGGTTTTTCTAGCAGCCTTGGAACATCTATGGCCAGCAGCGCCGCAGGTATGCCAGCCGAACCTAAAGGACATTAACTATGAACCATTTACTTAATCGACGATCATTTTTTAGTGGCGTGGCCGCTGCCAGCGTCAGCTCTGTGGCAATGGCTGCCCTGCCCGAGCCCGTGCTGATGAGCAAGCCAGATACAGCCGCTCCTTTGCTGCCCAATTCTGGTTTGCCGTACAACCCCGTTGTTACTTTGAACGGTTGGTCGCTGCCTTGGCGCATGAACCAAAACGTCAAAGAGTTTCACTTAGTTGCCGAGCCTGTGGTGCGTGAGGTCTCACCAGGTTTTAAGGTCAATATGTGGGGCTATAACGGGCAAAGCCCAGGCCCCACGATTGAAGTGGTGGAAGGCGACCGTGTGCGCATCTTTGTGACCAACAAATTGCCCGAGCACACCACCATCCACTGGCATGGGCAACGTCTACCCAATGGAATGGACGGTGTAGGTGGCTTAAACCAAAAGCAAATTCCTGTTGGCAAAACTTTTGTGTATGAGTTCGAAGCACGCAGACCTGGTACGTTTATGTATCACCCGCACGCGGATGAAATGACGCAAATGGCGATGGGCATGATGGGCTTTTGGGTGACACACCCACGGTTAGATAAAGCGGGCAAACATCCGCTGATTGACAACGTGCAGCGCGATTTTTGTTTTTTACTCAACGCCTACGATGTGGATCCTGGCAGCATGACGCCCAAAGTCAACACCATGTTAGACCACAATATTTGGAGTTGGAATAGCCGTGTTTTTCCGGGCATCGACACGCTCAATGTTCGGAAAAATGACAAGGTACGCATCCGCGTCGGCAATCTTACGATGACGAATCACCCCATTCATTTGCATGGACACGAATTTTTAGTCACAGGGACAGACGGTGGCCCCACACCTAAAAGTACGCGTTGGTACGAGGTGACGACGGATGTCGCCGTTGGGCAAATGCGCCAAATTGAGTTTTTAGCGGACGAAGAAGGTGACTGGGCATTCCACTGCCACAAAAGTCATCACACCATGAACGCGATGGGACACAACGTGCCCACCATGATTGGTGTGGATCACAAAGGGTTGGTGCAAAAACTGCAAAAAATTGTCCCTGACTATATGGTGATGGGTGAGCGCGGTATGGCGGATATGGGTGAGATGGAGATGCAAATCCCCGACAACACCGCGCCCATGATGACGGGAACAGGCCCTTATGGCGCAGTCGAGATGGGCGGCATGTTCACCATGCTCAAGGTCAGAGCGGATCAAAAAGCAGGTGACTACAAAGACCCGGGTTGGTACAAGCAGCCGCCTGGAACGCAAGCATTTGAATGGACAGGCCCCTTGGCTGAGCCTGCTCGTTTCAAAGCGGATATGAAAGCCGACGTGGGCAATAGCGCGCTTCCTTCGGTTCGTAAACCCAAAGGCCATGCGGGCCATTAATTGTTAAAGAAAGAATCATCATGAACGCCAAACACATACTCCTTGCCTTTATATTGACAAGCCTGTCTTGCATTTCATTTGCGCATGGCAATAAAGACCACACGCCCAAAGCGAGCACTACGCAAGCGACTCAAAAAGAACAAAAACCGTGGGGCATAGCGGGCGAGATAAAAGCAGTCACGCGCACCGTTACTGTGGGTATGGGTGACAACATGCGATTTACGCCAGACCGCATTGATGTGAAGTTAGGTGAGGTGATCAGGTTCATCATTCAGAACAACGGAAAAATCCTGCATGAATTCGTCATTGGTACAAAAAAAGAGTTAGATGAACACGCCGCCATGATGGTCAAATTCCCTAATATGGAACACGACGAGCCGTATATGGCGCATGTGGCAGCGGGGAAAAAAGGACAGATTATTTGGCAATTTAATAAAGCAGGCGATTTCGATTTTGCCTGTTTGATTGCAGGGCATTACCAAGCCGGCATGGTTGGAAAAATCAAAGTCAGCGCACGTTAAATCAATCTAAGCTTTATTTTTTTAAAGGACACACAACATGAAAACACTATTCATCTCCATCACAGCTTTGGCTTTATCTTTTTCTGCACTTGCCGATCAGCACCTAACCTCAGCTGAAATCAGAAAAATAGATGTAGAAGCTAAAAAAATCACACTCAAACACGCGCCGATTAAAAGCTTAGATATGCCTGCTATGACAATGGTGTTTCAAATTAAGGACAGCGCATTGTTAGACAAGTCGAGTGCATTCAAAGTAGGCGAAAAAATTATGTTTAGTGCCCAGCAGATACAGGGGGCATTTGTCGTGACACAGCTTGAAGCCATGAAGGATGCTAAAAAATGAGCGACCTACGCTACGAAATTAAAGGTATCACGTGCAACAACTGCGTGGCGTCCATCGAAAAAAAGCTAGAGGGCACCAAATACACGTTGCATAAAACCATATTGGATACGCCCGCTAGCCCAATACCAATCGACCCTCCCGAGCAGAATGCCCTGCAAGCCTCATGGCTATTGACCTACAAGCCACTACTCATTTTGTTCGGTTTTATTTTGCTGGGTAGTGTCCTCGTGCAAGTACCTACTGGTCACCTCCACGGCACAGACACGATGCGCTACTTTATGGCAGGATTCTTTTTGTCATTTGCATTTTTTAAGCTGCTCGATATCCCCGCGTTTGCCGATGCTTATGCGGGTTACGACTTGCTAGCGGCCAAGTGGCATGGTTGGGGTTACGCCTATCCGTTTGTTGAGCTTGCGCTTGGGATGGCGTACCTTGCCAATTGGCAGCCCGTGCTCACGAACTGGGTGACATTTGTCGTCATGGGTTTCTCGGCCATTGGCGTGATTCAAGCGGTGCTAAACAAACGCAAAATTAGGTGCGCTTGTTTGGGCGCGGTGTTCAAACTACCCATGTCCACTGTCACGATTGTGGAAGATGTTGGGATGGTCGCTATGGCGGGGATGACGCTATGGATGCTTTGATCAGAAAAATCATACTGGTTTGTGTTGCCATGCTGAGTGCTGCTGCACAAGCTGGCCCAATGGGTTTTAAAGAGAGCACCATGTCCATGGGTGATTTTTCACCTAATTGGCGCGAAGCTTTTGTCAACTATGCACTCACCAGCAAAGATGCGATTGGTGCGGAGGCCTTGTACGCCCGTTCAGACGATAAGCGTTTGTTGCGTGAATACACGGGATTGACCTACACGCGTCTTGCCAAGCGCTGGAATATGCCGCATGCGCAGGCCAATGTTTGGCTAGTTGGTGGTGTTAGCGCACTCAAAGGCAATGACTTTGCAGGGACGCGCACCATGCTCAGCCCTGGCGTGCTGGTGGACTACGAGACGACCCGCGTGTATCTGGCGGCGACGGCGCGGCTTTACCGTGCAACCAACTTAAACCATGACTATGCGTCGGCGCGAGCAGGGTTTTCGTTTTATGAGGTGGACTATGACGAGGTGCAGCCGTGGTTCATTGTGGAGGCGCGGCGCATGAAGGGCTTGTCGGATAAAACCGAAATTACCCCGATGCTGCGCCTGATTCACAACCGTTATTTTGTCGAGGTTGGCATGTCCACGGATAAAAATGCCCGCTTCAATTTCATGTTTATTTTTTAAGGAGTTCTATCATGAACAATCGTTTGATTCAAAATTTAAGTGCTTTTATCTTGCTCGCAGGTCTTTCTACATATGGCTTTGCAGCCAATTCAACCAAAGTCACCGTGAATGGCATGGTGTGCTCTTTTTGTGCGCAAGGTATTGAGAAACGCCTCTCCAAAATGCCAGAAGCGAAGGCTGTTTTTGTGGATTTGAAAAACAAGGTCGTCGCGGTTGAAGCTAAAGACGGCATGACGCTGGATACCAAACTCATCTCGTTTGAGATTACCGAAGCAGGCTACGATGTGGTGAAATTGGACGCTAGTACGCAATCAGTCGCTGATATGAAGGCGAGTTTGAAGGGTAAAAAGTGAGCCAAGATCAAGGCAAGTGGAGTGCTTGGCTATCACTGTTCACCAGCTCAGGCACGTTGGTGTGCTGCGCACTACCCGCCTTGCTGGTGTCGCTTGGCGCAGGAGCGGCGTTGGCAGGACTGGTCGCTACTGTTCCCAGCTTGGTGGTCTTTAGCGAATACAAAGAACTTGTATTTGGCTTTTGCGCCGTCATGCTGGCGATCAGTGGCTACCTGCAATGGCGAAATCGCTTTGTGCCTTGCCCGATTGATCCTTCACTAGCAGCAGCGTGTACAAAAACACGCCGCGTATCTAGCTGGGTTTATGGGGTAAGCGTCGTAATTTTTGTCACAGGCGGCTTTTTTGCGTTTGTGCTGCCAGCGCTCACGGCTTAGCGTTAAGCCTACTCCACTTCAAAACGCACGGCAGCGGCAGGTTTGCCAAGCAAGCTAATTTGCGCAACAAACTTGCCGCTTTTAATTGGCTCTGCCAGTGTGGCTTGCAACTGATTATTTGCAGCAGGTGACAAAGTTACGCTTTGCGTTTTACCCGCACTCAGCACCGTCAGCTTGCCTGTGGCTCCTTTGCTGGACAGGACTTTGCCGTGATCGGTCAAATAGATAGTGACAGTATTTTGTTTGATGACCAATTCGGCTTGAAAAGCAGCAGACTCGGCAACAATGCCGCCATATTGCGGCTTGCCATCGCCTTCATGGGCTTGCGCTGCCATTGCTAATAACAAAGCGCTTGCTAAAGCTGTGGAGAAGGTGCGCACAAAAGAATAAAAATTGAAAGTCATGATGAACTCCTAAAAATGAAAGAAACAAACGAAAAAATTTAATACATACCCACCGGTGCGCCATGCTCTTTTTGCGACAAGAGCTTTTGGATGGCAGCTTTGCCAAAGCGCTGAATGAGCTTGGGCGTAATGAAGCTATCTAGTAGCGTGGCACTGATGAGTCCTGAAAAAATCACCACTGCCACAGGATGCAAGATTTCAGTGCCTGGCCTATCTGCTTCAAATAGCAAAGGCGCTAGCGCAAACGCTGCCACTAAGGCTGTCATCAAAACAGGCACAAGTCGCTCCATGCAAGCTTGCATGATGGTTGGGTCGTTCAAAGTATGGCCTTCGTGCAGACATAAATTGATGGTGTGACTGAGTTTCATGATGCCGTTACGGACAGAGATACCCGCCAGCGTAATAAAGCCAATGAGCGCGGCAATGGAGAGCGGCTGCCCCGAGAGCCACAGCCCGATCACACTGCCGACCAGTGCCAGCGGAATGTTCGCCATCACCAGCGCTGCCAGTACAGCACTTTGGTAGCGGCTGTAGAGTACGAGTAGCACGAGTAACAGCGAAATGACTGACAAGCCGCTAATCAATTTGGAGGCTTGCTCTTGCGCTTCAAATTGACCGCCTAGAGTGACGAAATAACCTTGCGGTTGTGGATTGGCTGCAAGCACTTGCCTGATGTCCGCCACAACATCGGACAAAGCACGCCCTTGTGCATTAGCCGATATGACGATACGGCGCTTACCCTCGTCGCGTTTGATCTCATTAGGACCATCCGATTCTTCAATCGTTGCGATTTGCGATAGTGGAATGCGACCTGCTGGCGTATCAATCAGCATCTGCCCCAAGCTGGTGGGATTGCGCTGACTATCGGGTAGGCGTAGTACCAAGTTAAAACGCCTTGTGCCTTCAATCACTTGTGTTATTTTTTCTCCCTCAATCATCATTTGCAATTGAGCCAGTAGGACGGGCGGAGAAATGCCCACTTGCGCAGCGCGTGTGTAGTCCACCTGCACACGGATTTGAGGAATCAACACTTGGCGCTCGACATTGAGATCAGCAATGCCTTTCACGCTCTTTAACTTTTGTTGCAAGCTATCTGCTTGTGAGCGCAAGGTATCTAAGTCATCACCAAAAATTTTGATCGCAATTTGGGCGCTGACGCCCGATAGCATGTGATCGATACGGTGTCCAATTGGCGCACCTAGGCTGATATTGCCTGGCAGCGGTGCAAGCGCTGTGCGAATATCGGCTTGCACTTCGTGCATAGCGCGCCCACCCTGTTTAACGGTCACATCGATTTCGTTGACATGAACGCCCTCGGCGTGCTCATCCAGCTCTGCACGGCCCGTACGTCTGCCCACATGAGCAACCTCGGGGATGGGCTTAAGCAGCCGTTCCGCTTGCTGTCCAATCTGAGTTGATTCTGCCAAAGTCGTGCCAGGTTGTAATCGGATACCAATCAACACCGTGCCCTCGTTAAAGGGCGGCAAAAAGGTGGTTGCAAAAAATGGAATAGCAAGGCTGGCTGCTAAAGTCACTAGGCCTGCAGCCCATAGTAGCTGTTCTCTCCCAGCCATCACCTTCTGCAATGCCCACTGGTAGTGGCCTTTGAGCCATTGCACTAAACGCGGCTCGCTGTGGCTTTGATCGCTGGCTTTGCCGAGTAAGTAATAGGCCAATACGGGCGTGACCGTGACCGATACCAGCATGGATGCCAAGATGGACGTGATGTAAGCAATGCCCAGCGGCATAAACAAGCGCCCCTCCATACCTGGCAGGGCAAAGAGTGGCAAAAATACCAGCACGATGATGAGCGTGGCATACAAAATGGCCGAACGCACCTCTAGCGTGGCGTTGGCGATGATGGAGAGCGTATCCACGGGCTTGCCACTCTCGCGTGCCAATCGCAATCGTCTCAGTACGTTTTCAACCCCAACCACAGCGTCGTCCACTAATTCACCAATTGCTATCGCTAAACCGCCCAGCGTCATGGTATTGATAGACAAGCCAAAGTAAGCAAACACTAAACCTGTTGTCGCAATCGAGAGTGGTATCGCCGCAAGTGAAATCAAAGTCGTTTTAGCGTTAGCTAAAAACGCATACAAGATGACGGCTACAAGCGCTGCGGCTGTCAGTAGTTTGGCGTTTAAGTTGCTAATAGACGACTCGATAAAACTGGCTTGTCGCATCGTGGTTCGGGGGCGTTCTACGCCTGCAGGCAGGCTAGTAGCCAAGGTATCAAATGCAGCTTCGATTTGCTTGGTTAATTTGACCGTATCAGCGCCTGGCTGTTTTTGGATACCCAAAATAACAGCAGGCTTGCCGTTAAATCCTGCATCGCCGCGCTTCAGTGCCGCCGCATACGTGACGTTGGCGACTTGCGAGAGCCAAATCGAGCGTCCATTTTTATACGCGACCGCCAAATTGCGAAGATCTTCAAGGCGCGAGGTTTGACCGATATTACGAATCAAGTACTCGCGACTATTGAGTTCCAAAAATCCACCTGTGGTGTTGGCTGAAAAGCCCCGCAGTGCTTGCTCGATTGCTTCTGTACCCACACCTAACTGCGCTAATTTGACAGTATCAGGTTGAACTAAAAATTGCCGCACTTCGCCACCAATAGGTATGACCTGCGCCACGCCAGGGATAGATAGCAACCTTGGCCTGAGTACAAAGTCTGCATACTCCCGCACTTGCATGGCACTGGCTTTTGCCGTGTCGATAGGAATGGCCGCCATCATGATCTCCCCCATGATGGAGGAGACGGGACCCATGACAGGCACAGCTGTAGGGGGCAATTGCTCACGCACAGTCGTCAGGCGCTCGGAGACGGATTGACGAGCACGGTAAATATCTGTACCAAAAGAAAATTGCACGTAAACGAATGACAAACCGACACCAGACTGCGAGCGAACCGAAGTCACTCTGGGTAGTCCGTTCATCGTTGTTTCAATGGGCAGCGTGAGGCGCTGCTCCACCTCTTCGGGTGCCATACCGCCTGCCTCGGTCATGATGGTGACCGTAGGCCTGTCTAAATCGGGGAATACATCGATGGGTGTCTGCAATAAACTGAATGCACCGCCCAGCAGTAAACCGAGTGCCGCAACCATCACGAGCAGCCTGTTTTGCAGACTGGCTTTTACTAAGTAATCAAACATGGTGTGTGTCCTTACCTAATTTGATTGAGCAAACTGTTTGCTTGCACCACCACGCGATCACCTGCTTTTAGCCCTTGCGTCACGAGCACCTGCGTACCGTTTAACGAGGTGGTATTCACAGTGATCGGCTCAAAATTCTCAGGGGTGTGCTGTGCCCACACGATGTTTTGATTTTTTTGGTTTTTAACGACTGCGCCTGCTGGAAGCACCACGCCTTTTAGCTTATCCCCTGTTGCTATAAAAATTTGCATCGGTTGGCCAATCGCAAGACCAGCGACTCCAGCTGCAGGGGCATTTATGACTGTGAACTGCATCGGTAGAGTGCCATTTTGCAGCGTACGGCTCGCGCCTAGAAACTTGAGCAGATAGCTTTGTTTGCCGTCACTAGCATTGGCAGTTTGAATGTTGCTCGCCAGTAAGGAAGGCGAGACTTGCGCCTCGATGCGCAGCCGCTTGGGGTCAATGATCTCAAAAAGAGACTCTTTGGCTTCGACGACCTGTCCAAGGCTAACATTGACGGATGAAATGATGCCCGCTGTAGGTGCAATCAAGGTCTCTACCGTGGTGAGAGATGCTCGAATACCTCTGCTTCGTTCGGTTAAAGATTGAAGCTCAATTCGCGCCGCGTCAATATCTTTTTGCGCTACGGTTCCTTCTAGTTGCTCTAATCGCGCCAGCCGTTTACGCGCCGTTTCGGTGGCACTGGTCAAATCAGTCGCCTGCGCGTTTTGATTAGCGCGTTCGATGATGCCTACGCTCGGGCGAATGACCCCTAATACTTGCCCCTGTTTCACAAATTGCCCAATTGTTGGGAAGCCTGCACCTGCAAGCTCAAAACGTCCAGCCTGCGCGGCTTGCACGCGGCTGCTGCCTGCGGGATCAGCAATCACGCGGCCTGTGAGTTCTTGTACTTTTTCACTATCTGCGATTTGGGCTGTTTGCGTGGCGATACCTAGCTGCCTTTGGCTGCTCTTTGGTAGAAATACCGAGCCATCGCTTTGGCGCTGCGGGGTATCAATGGCATTAGTTGCAAGTGCAGGCGCATCGCTGTGGGCATCGGATCCGCCAAATAGACCCTTCACCCAACTCCAAAGCTTGTCCCACCAGCTATGCTCGTGTTCAGCGGCCTGTGTTTTTAAAACCAAATCACCAGCCAGTAAATCTGAAGATGCATCTGCCGTCACAGTGAACACAAATGGCATGGTTGCCTTCAGTTCTTTTTCTGTCAATGAAATACGGTAAGTGCCGTCTGGCTGTGCTTGCGCCGCGCCTTTGAGTGCACCCGATTCATATTCAATTTTTGCTGCTCGGACAGGCTGACTTCCGTTTGTTTTATCAAGGTAAAGCGTTAAGCCTGATTTTTCATATACAGCCACGATCTCAAATAGATCAGAGCTAGCCGACACCCTTGGTTTTAAACTCGCATTGCCTGCGGGCGCTGCGTCGTGGCTGTGATCGCCACCTGCCCAAGCGGGCGTAAAAAGTAAACACATCGCAGCAACAACAAGTTGCATTTTTTTATTTTGATTCATCATGGTAAATACCCCATTACTTGGTTCAATTTGGAAATAGCGGCAGCACGCTCAATCACAGCGCGGCTCATAGCGAGTAGGGCTGCGGCGCGGTCAGCCTCGGCGCGAAGTCGTGCGGGCATCTCTAACTCTCCTAGTGCGAAGGCCTTGGCAAATAATTGAGCGGTTTCTCTGCTTGCAGCGGCTCGTGCCGATGCGGCTTGCATTTTTTTCTGAGCAATGTCTAACGACGCTTTGGCAACCACAATATCTTGTGCAAGTTGCTCAGTCGCCCTTAGTAAAGCGATTTCACTCTCAATGGCTTCCGCACTGGCTTCAGATATTTTTGGCGCAAAGCGAGTCTCTGTTCCTAGAGCAAAACTAAGCGTCACCCTTGCTGTGGTTTGCGCTGCAGTTGTATTGCTGGTTTCACGGCTAAAACCTGTACCTAGAGTAGGAGGGTCGCCCTTTACCTGCAACAAAGTTTGCAGTTTTGTCTTGCTCAGTTGTAATTGACTATCTAAGCTGGCGAGCCATGGGTGCGCAGACGATTGCTCAGATCGCTCTGTCTCCATTTGGTAGGCGCTCAGTAAAGATTCGCTGACTTGTGCTAGCGATTGAGCCCCCGTTAGTCGCTGCAGTGCGGACAGCGACTGCGCTTCTTTTTGCAATGATTCCGCCAAATTGACTTGTACTAAATTGAGAGCTGCCTCGGCTTGCAAGGTATCGACACGCGGGGTTTCGCCTGCTTTGGTTCGACGTATCGAGTCGGCTACTAGCACCCCTGCACGTTTTACTTCGTCGTCCAGCAACAAGTGCTCAATATGCGTCAGTTGCCAAGCCCAATATGCATCACGTAGTTCACCCGCTAAAGCCCATTGCGTTCTTTGTATTTCTGACGCATAAAGCTGTGTTTGCAGCATGGCTGTCTCAGTTGCAAATCGCCTACGCGCCCCCAAGGCTAGCGGCGTATTCACGCCCATTTCCCATTCGCGTAGCCCGCTTCGACCGCTAGGGCTGCTTACCGCATCACTGCGGTAACCCACACTGGCGCTAGGCGTGCCCGCAATGACTGATTGCGCAAGTTCACTATTGGTTTTGTATTGTGTTTGCCGCAAAGCCTGCGCAGCATAGGCTGGATGCCTTTGCCATGCAAGTTGGTGCAACCCTGCCAATGTGGGTGAGATTGGTGCAGTTTGTGACCAAGACACACTGGGCACAACTAGCATACTTAGCAGCGGAAATAGCAACCACCGCCCTAAAACATAAAACATACTTCTTCTCCCGAAAAACGATATTCAGTTCATGCATCTGCGCATGAACGACTTGTTTTCGGCAAAAGTTTTAAATTGCTAGAAAACTCTTGCCAATTAAGCAAGAGTGCGCCACTTGGGGCGATAGGGGGGGTCAGAAGGTTGTGCTTTTAAGCGGGTAGCAAGGTCAGCTTGCAAGCTTTGTGATGTGGTGTTGGGAAGCAGCAAACCACCCACCAAAGAGATAACAAAGGTGCCGCAAGCGGTGTGACAGAGATTGCAGTCAGTGCATTCATTTTTAACCTGCTGGCTTTTAAGCTGTTCATGCTCATGAAAGCTAGCCGTTGCTTGCAGCGACTGTCCAGCTTGGCTGTGGTGCTGTTGCCTGTGCGTATCAGCATTTTGGTCGCAAATGCCAAAGGACGCAGCCAACGCCTTGAGAGGCATGAGAACAACCAGAAGCAAAATGAAATAACGATGCATGGTTAGATTGTATTCATCTCTGCTCGTGCTTGCCGCAGCACCAGCCACGCTGATTGCAAGGCCAGGCAGCCCATGCCAAATGACACTAAGACATCAGGCCAACGTGATGCACTAAATGCGACGGCAATGGCCGCACCAATGACGGCAACGTTTCCAATCGCATCGTTGCGTGTGCATAGCCACACGCTGCGCATATTGGCGTCCCCGTCGCGGTAGGCGTACAAAAGCAACGCGACCGTGACATTGACTGCCAGTGCGGCAAGGCCAATCCAGCCCATCGTGAGCGCTTCGGGCGTTGTGCCCGTATAGGCCAACCAGATGGCACGACTCATCACAAAACCGCCAAACAAGGCCATACATAAGCCCTTGAACCAAGCGGTACGCGAGCGCCACAGTTGTGTGCTGGCCAAGACAAAAATTGAAATGCCATAGTTGACGGCATCGCCAAAGAAGTCGATGGCATCCGCCAGTAAAGCGTTTGAGCCTGAACGTTGACTGCCCAGCATTTCGATAAAAAACATGGCGGCATTTAACAGCAGTGCAATCCACAAAATGCGGCGATATTGGGGGCTGCTGCTTGCAGCAGAAGTGTCGCTATGGCAGTGATTCGAATGGCAGGCGTCGGACATTTTTTAATTATTCAGGCCTAAAAGCAAATATTCCATCAACGCCTTTTGCGCATGCATACGGTTTTCGGCCTCGTCCCACACAACAGACTGAGGGCCGTCAATGACATCGGCTGATACTTCTTCGCCGCGGTGAGCAGGCAGGCAGTGCATGAAGAGCGCATCCGCTTTGGCAGCGGCCATCATCTCGCTATCGACGCACCAATCGGCAAAGGCTTTTTTGCGTGCCTCGTTCTCGGCTTCAAAGCCCATGCTGGTCCACACGTCCGTGGTCACAAGGTCTGCGCCCTTGCAGGCTTCCATCGGGTCGGCAAACACTTTGTAATGTTTCGATGATTTGAGATTTGCCACAACAGCATCAATTTCGTAGCCACTCGGCGTGCTGATGTGCACGTTGAAATCCAAGATTTCAGCGGCTTGCAACCATGTGTTGGCCATGTTGTTGCCGTCGCCCACCCACGCGACTGTTTTGCCTTTCAGGAATGACAGGTCTGGCATTCCTTCCGAGTTTTTGCCTCGATGCTCGAGGTAAGTGAAGATGTCCGCCAAAATTTGGCAGGGATGAAATTCGTTGGTCAAACCGTTAATCACGGGTACGCGTGAGTGCGCGGCAAACGCTTCGATCTTGGTTTGCTCAAAAGTGCGAATCATCACCAAATCGACCATGCGGCTAATGACGCGGGCGCTGTCTTCAATGGGTTCGGAGCGCCCTA
>JANPAS010000225.1:0-10610 GCA_031430035.1 Comamonadaceae bacterium
CATGGCAGGCGCTAGCGCGTGGCTGTTGATATGAGCCATCAATAGCGTGTTGCCGTCTCCCGCTTGTTTGCTCACATAGTCGGCAGCAATCACGCCTGCAGCGCCTGCTCGGTTTTCAATCACGACCGAGGTACCCCACATGGCCTGCAGCTTTTGTCCCACTACGCGTGCCAGCGCATCCGTGCCGCCGCCTGGCGGAAAGCCCACAATGATACGGACAGCGCCCGTAGGCAAGGTTTGTGCAGGAACCCAAATATGCGGAAAAGCTAAACCAGCAGCTGCAGTTTGAATGAGTGTTCGGCGTTGCATCGTGAGTCCTTTAAAAATTCAAAAAATGAAGTTTCAAATACTAGCTGACTTTTAACCAACCCAACGCCTCGCGTTACGCCAAAGTTCCATCCACGGGCTGTAGGCATCTAAGCCGCCTGTCGTTGATAAATCCGTCCAGCTCATTTGCACATTTCTAAATACGCGCTCGGGATGCGGCATCATGGCGGTGAAACGTCCGTCTGCTGTAGTGACTGCCGTCAACCCACCTGCACTGCCGTTGGGATTTGCAGGATAGATTTCAGTTGGCAAGCCCGCGCCATCCACAAATCGCATCGCTGGAATGACCAGTCCTGCGTTGCCGCGCCCACCTCTTTGTGTCTCGAAGTTAGCATAGCCCTCGCCATGCGCAACCGCGATTGGCAAGCGACTACCCGCCATACCAGCCAAAAAGAGACTTGGCGACTCCAAGATTTCGACTTGTGACAACCGTGCCTCAAAACGTCCGCTTCGGTTGTGCGTAAAACGCGGCCAGGCTGCTGCGCCCGGGATGATATCCGCCAGCTCGGCAAACATCTGGCAACCATTGCATACGCCCAGCCCAAAAGTGTTGCCGCGTGCAAAGAAAGCTTCGAACTGATCGCGCAGCTTGGCGTTGAACGTGATGCTTCGTGCCCAGCCCACGCCCGCGCCCAGCGTGTCGCCATAGCTAAATCCGCCGCAAGCCACCATACCGATGAAGTCATCTAACTTGTGGCGACCTATTTGCAAGTCGGTCATATGGACATCGACGGCTTCAAAACCCGCGACGCGGAAGGCTTCGGCCATTTCGATGTGTGAGTTCACGCCCTGCTCGCGCAGTACCGCGACTCTTGGTTTTGCACTATTGAAAGCAGGCATGCCTGCAGGCCAAGCCAGCTCAGCCTTAGCGGGCAGATACACGTGCAGACCAGAGTCAGAAAGGCTTCCCACAGCAGCATGCTCCGCATCCGCACAGATTGGGTTATCGCGAGCTTTAGCAATCTTCCAGCTAACGGCATCCCAAACTTGGAACAAATCCGTGATGCTCGCGTTAAAAACCTTTTTGGTATCACGCCAGATTTGCAGTTCGCCCTTGCCCTCGGCAAGCGTGCTTGATTCAGGGCGAGTCTTGCCGATGAAGTGGCTTATGCTGGACAAACCATGTGCGCGTAGCGTTTGCATCACAGCACCTCGATCCGCCGTTTTAACTTGAAGTATGACTCCTAACTCTTCGTTAAATAATGATTTTAATGTTAACTCTTCACGTCTCACATTAACTTGGCTTGACCAGTTTTTGGCATCACCTACGTCTGCGCGGCTGTCCGTGATGCCGTCGCCTTCGGTCACCAGCATGTCGATATTGAGCGCCACACCCACGTGTCCTGCAAACGCCATTTCGGCTACGGCGGCGAGCAATCCACCGTCGCTGCGGTCGTGGTAGGCGAGTATTTTTCCTGCGCGACGTAGCTCATTCACAGCTTTAACCAAACTCACTAAATCTTCTGGATGGTCTAAATCAGGCGCTTTATCGCCCACAGCACTCATGGTTTGCGCCAAAACGGAGGCTGCCATGCGTGCTTTGCCGCGGCCCAAGTCAATCAGCAGCAGTGATGTATCGGCCTCAGTTGCGTCTAACTGCGGGGTGAGCGTACCGCGCACGTCAGCCAGCGTCGCAAATGCCGTCACGATCAAAGAGACGGGCGATACCACTATTTCTTCCGATCCATTGCCGTCCACCGCTTTAGATCGCATAGAAAGTGAATCTTTGCCAACGGGGATGGAAATACCCAGCGCGGGGCAAAGCTCCATTCCAACAGCTTTGACTGTTGCGTAGAGCGCTGCGTCTTCACCCGCCTCACCGCAAGCCGCCATCCAATTGGCTGACAGTTTGACGCGGGATAGCTCGATTGGCGCAGTCAGTAAATTCGTAATCGCCTCGCCAACCGCCATGCGGCCTGACGCAGGCGCGTCCAGCATTGCCAGCGGCGTGCGCTCGCCTATCGCCATCGCTTCGCCTGCAAAGCCCGTGTAGTCCGCCAGCGTGACGGCGCAATCGGCCACGGGCACTTGCCACGGCCCGACCATTTGGTCGCGGTGTGTGAGACCACCCACCGTGCGGTCGCCAATGGTGATGAGAAAGCGTTTAGAAGCCACCGTTGGGTGCGACAGGACATTGATAACAGCGTCTTGTAGCTTGACGTCGGTCAGGTTGAGCGGTGCAAACGCGCGAGCTTTTGACGCAACATCACGCGTCATTTTGGGTGGCTTACCCAAAAGTACGTTCATGGGCATGTCCACAGCAGTAGTTTTGTCATCTTTCAACGACAAATCCCGTGCTTCCGTCGTTACGCCCACAACCGCAAACGGGCAACGCTCGCGCTCGCAAATCGCTTGAAACTGCGCCAGCGACCGAGGCGCAATCGCCAGCACATAGCGCTCTTGGCTCTCGTTGCACCACATCTCCATGGGCGAAAGCCCCGATTCCTCTAGCGGAATGGCAGATAAATCAAACCGCGCGCCCCTTGCTGCGTCATTGACCAGCTCGGGGAAAGCATTGGATAAACCGCCTGCGCCCACATCATGAATCGCCAAAATCGGATTCAAGGCGGCATCCACGCTACCTAATGCAGCGCAAGCCGTAATCACCTCTTGCGCACGGCGTTCAATCTCAGGGTTGGCACGCTGAACAGAATCAAAATCTAGCTCGGCTGAATTAGCCCCGCCTGCCATCGAGCTAGCCGCGCTGCCGCCCATACCAATGCGCATACCAGGACCGCCCAATTGAATGAGTAGCGAGCCCGCAGGGAACAACACCTTGTGCGTCAACTTTGCATCAATCGTACCCAAACCACCCGCAATCATGATGGGCTTGTGATAGCCATAGTGGCGCACGTCGCCAGCGGTGTCGGTCACCGTTTGCTCAAATGCGCGGAAATAGCCTGCTAAGTTCGGACGACCAAATTCATTGTTAAACGCAGCACCGCCTAGAGGGCCTTCAGTCATGATCTGCATCGGTGTTGCGTTGATCGCGCTTGAATCCAGCGACGACACCGTAAATCCAGTCACTCCAGCCTTAGGCTTAGAGCCGCGACCCGTCGCGCCCTCATCCCGAATCTCGCCGCCCGCGCCCGTGGCCGCGCCCTGCCAAGGCGCAATCGCCGTGGGGTGGTTGTGCGTTTCCACTTTCATGATCACGTGGCGCTGAATCACGCCGCTCGCGTCAGGCGCGCCTTCCATGATGGACGAGTTATCCGCATAAGCAACGACCGTGTGCTGCGGCGACAGTGCCTCGGTGTTACGAATCATGGCAAAGAGTGATTTGTCTTGCTCCGCACCGTCAATGATGAATTTAGCGTTAAAAATCTTGTGGCGGCAGTGCTCAGAGTTCGCCTGCGCAAACATCATCAATTCCACATCGGTAGGATTACGCGCGAGCTTGGTAAAGGCATCCAGCAAATAGTCCATTTCGTCGTTAGAGAGCGCCAAGCCCATACGGGTATTGGCCTCTAGCAGTGACGATAGTCCTGCACCAAGGATGTCGATACGCTCCATTGCAACGGATGGCAGCAAATCAAAGAGTGCCGAAACACTAGCGCGATCAAAGAAAACCGATTCCGTCATGCGGTCGTGCAAGAGCGCAGAAATGGCCTGCAAAGCCACGTCAGATAAGGGCTGCGAGGCCGTTATTTGGAATTCCGTCACGCGCTCAACGCGCTGCAAGCTATCAGCAGCAATACCGCAATTACGGGCAATGTCCGTCGCTTTAGACGACCATGGCGAAATCGTACCTCGGCGGGGCGCTATTAGTATGGCTTGCGGGCTACCCTGCCCGCTAGCCCTTGTCCCACTTGGCTTGTGGGCAGGCTCGCCGTAGGTCAAAAGTGCCGTCAGCTTGGACTGGGTTTCGCTATCAGGCGATTCGGATAAAGCCACCCAATGCACAAAACCAGCGGTCACGCTTTGGATAGAGGGCGAAATAGCTTGAAGTTTAGAGAGCAGCGCGGACTGCTGCGCGGTGGTGAGTGCTTGTACTTTAGTGTCCAAGCAGAGGATGTGGGATGTCACGAGAGAAACGGTCACAAAAAGCCCTTTGTAGAGGGCTTTATTTTACGGGGTGATTGGCATCTAGATGTATACGAATAGCTTGAACACAAGGCACAAAAAAACCTCAAAGAAGCTTGGCTTCGATGAGGTTTTTACGAGTCATTGGAAGTGACTAATCTACTGGCGGAGAAGGCGGGATTCGAACCCGCGGAGGGTATAACCCCTCGCACGCTTTCCAGGCGTGTGACTTAAACCGCTCATCCACCTCTCCAGTCTTTCGATTGTAACTGACAAGAGGTTTTAGCCACTCAATTAACGTACAACAGCGATCTGCTCGCGCTTGCCAGCTTTGTAGGTGTAGAGCGTTAAAGCGCCGTTTTTGATGTCGCCTTTTTCGTCAAAAGTAATCGTTCCTGTCACGCCTTTATAGCCTTCGGTTTTAGCCAAAACAGAGAGGTATTTCGCTGGATCAGCAGAACCCGCTTTTTGCATCGCAGCAGCCATCACCATCACAGCGTCATAAACGTACG
Organism: Comamonadaceae bacterium; assembly: GCA_031430035.1. Lineage (GTDB taxonomy): Bacteria > Pseudomonadota > Gammaproteobacteria > Burkholderiales > Burkholderiaceae_C > JASGCK01. The sequence continues at coordinate 4,863 of JANPAS010000225.1, forward strand.
GAGCATACACTTTCACTTCGGTATTGTTTTTGGCTTTGAAATCGGCAGAGAACTTGTCCATAGCCGCTTTGCCTTCGCCTTCAACACCGCCAGCTTCTGCGCACACCACTTGTCCGTCTTCCATGCCATCGGCTGCAAGTTTCGGTAGTTCTGTCGTACAGATACCATCGCCACCTAAAAACTTAACCTTCAGGCCGAGTTGTTTGGCTTGCTTGAGCATCGGTCCAGCAACAGCATCCATCCCACCAAAGAAGAGCACATCGGGCTTCGATGCTTTGAGCTTAGTCAAAATCGCCATGAAATCCGTTCCCTTGTCGGTTGTGAACTCGTGTCCCATCACCTTACCGCCCTTGGCTTCTACTGCTTTTTTGAACTCTTCAGCAACACCTTGTCCGTAGGCGGTACGGTCATCAATCATGACGATTGATTGACCTTTGAGCGCATCAACTGCGTAACGACCTAGCGTGCCACCCAAATGCACATCGTCAGCTACCACGCGGAAGGTTGTTTTGTAGCCTTGACGTGTAAATTTAGGATTGGTTGCAGACGGTGAAATTTGTGGAATACCCGCTTCCGAGTAAATCTTGGATGCTGGAATCGACGTACCAGAGTTCAAATGTCCAATCACGCCATTCACTTTGGCATCCACCAGCTTTTGTGCTGCGGCAGTGCCTTGTTTGGGATCGGCGCCGTCATCTTCAGCAAGGAGGGAGAACTTAACCACTTTGTCGCCAATTTTGAAGTCTTGCGCATTCAAAGCATCAATCGCCATGCGAGCACCAAACTCGTTATCTTTACCCAAGTGGGCGATAGAGCCGCTGGTAGGCGCAACGTGCCCAATTTTGATGGTGTCGTCTTTTTTGCCGCAAGCGGCGAGCAAAACGATGGCGCTAAGAGCGACGAGGGTGAGTTTGGTTTTCATGAATTTAGGATTCCCAGTAGTTAAAACTGAGATTGTCCTAATTTTTAGCGTCGTGGTGCGTCAGGGGATACCCTCGCTGTTTGTAATAACCCCAACGCTTGCGGGCTTCAACTTTTGAGGCCTCCACCTGTGGCACGATTTCGATTAAGCGCTCAAAACGCTCAAAACCTGTGGGCTGCGCATCACCCAAATAAATCAAAAATCCAGAGTGGCTCTCAGCCAGAGTATTGATTTGATCGACGGTTGCCAGCCAAACATTGACCTTTTCGTCGGAGACTTCATCCGCTTCCTCACCCACAAAAGCATGCGGAATAAAGTCAACATCTGAGAACGACCAGAGCGCTCCGTCTAGTTCATCCAGCCAATCTTGCTCGCCCACTACAAGGACAGGTTTTTCTTGCTGCCACGCTTTTTTGATTAGGCGGCAAACGTAATTTTGAGTATTGGCAACGTTAAAGTGAAAACTGATATGGGTCATTTTGACAAAAGCCACTCAAGCAACAAGCCCACAGGACGCGCAGTTGAGCCCTTCTCTTTACCGCCCTTCCAAGCCACGCCGGCAATATCGAGGTGCGCCCAAGGAAAATGCGGTGTGCCGTCTGTCTCGGTGAAGCGCTGCAAAAACTTGGCGGCAGTCACTGCGCCGCCACCAGGAGGTGCCACGTTTGCCACATCTGCAAAATTGCTCTTGAGTCCGTCGGCGTACTCGTCATCCAAAGGCATGTGCCAAGCCAGATCAAGCGCACGCTCGCCAGCAACTAGCAGCTCGCCCGTGAGTGCATCGTTCGTGCTGAACAAGCCTGCACGAACGCCTCCTAAAGCCACGCCGCACGCACCCGTCAGCGTGGCAATGTCCACCACGGCAGCGGGTTTGAAGCGTTTGGCATAGACCAGCGCGTCATTCAAAATCAAACGGCCTTCAGCGTCAGTGTTCAGCACTTCAATGGTTTGCCCGTCCATCGCCGTGACCACATCGCCAGGTTTTGTAGCGTGACCACTTGGCATGTTTTCGGTGGCTGGAATCAGGCCGATGACGTTCAATTTTGGCTTCAAATCAGCCAGTGCGCGAAAGACTCCCAGCACCGAAGCTGCGCCGCACATGTCGAACTTCATTTCGTCCATGCCCGCGCCACCTTTGAGCGAAATGCCGCCCGTGTCAAACGTCACGCCTTTGCCAATGAGCACGGCGGGCGCGGCAGTCTTCGTGCCGCCCATGTACTTGAGAACAATGAAGCGCAGCGGCTCCATCGAGCCACGCGATACCGACATGAACGAGCCCATGCCAAGCTTAGCGACTTCTTTAGGGCCGAGCACCTCGCAAAGTACCACGGGATGTGCCTTAGAGAGCGATTTGGCAGCCTCACCCAAAAGTGTTGGCGTGGCATAGTTTGCGGGACGATTTGCCCATTCTTTGGCGAAGTCCATGCCAGCGACTAGCGCTTGTCCATGAGCAAAAGCTTTTTTGGCTTTAGCGGCGTCAGCTACGCCAACCGTCACCTGAGCCAGCGTGCGTCCCGATTTGTCTTTTGTTGCAGAGCCCTTGGTCGCGGTGTACACATAGGTCGCGTCAGCGATGGTTTGCATCACGATCGGTAAATGCTGGCTTTGCGATTCATCACCAAGGCATACAGTCAATTTTTTAACCGAACGGCCTTTGAGCGCAGCCATGCCTGCGGCAACTGCATCACGCACATTTTTGGCTACGTTTTTGTCAGTACTTTTGCCAGCCGACATGACAACCGCCACGCGGCTTGCAACGCCTGCAGCGCCGTAGAGCGTCAAGACTTTGCCCGCCTTATCTTCAAAATCACCGCTGGCCTCTGCACCTTGCACGGTCTGGGCTAGCGGCCATGATGCCTTGGAAGCCTTGTCCGATTTGGCTTGCGAAGGCATGAGAATTAAAAGTGCATCAGATTTTTCGACGCAGGCTTGGGTAAGACTGAGGGTTTTGAGGTTGAATTTCATGGTCATTTCAATTTTCTGGGTGGTAATCCTGTGTGCTGCGTGAGCATTCGCCCTTTCACTGGCGCTGAGGGCTTGGCTAACGAAGTCGAATTCTTCTTGCGAGCCGACACATAAGTCCCATCCGTCACTGGCTGCCACGTCGGAATCAAATGCTGCTTGCCGTTGCCGATTAAATCGGCGCGACCCATGGACTTCAAAGCATCGCGCAGTAGCGGCCAATTGTTAGCATCGTGATATCTGAGGAAAGCCTTATGCAGCCTGCGCTGGCGCTCGCCTTTGACGATTTCTACCGTTTCAGAATCTCGCGTGATTTTGCGCAGCGGATTACGATTGCTGTGATACATCGCCGTTGCTGTCGCCATCGGGCTTGGATAGAAGGTTTGCACTTGGTCAGCACGAAAGCCGTTCTTTTTGAGCCAGACCGCCAAGTTCATCATGTCCTCGTCACGCGTGCCAGGGTGCGCCGCAATGAAGTAAGGAATGAGGTACTGCTTTTTACCCGCCTCGGCGCTGTACTTTTCAAACATTTGCTTGAACTTGTCGTAGCTGCCAATGCCCGGCTTCATCATTTTGGACAGCGGGCCGCCCTCAGTGTGTTCGGGCGCAATCTTGAGATAACCGCCCACGTGATGCGTGACCAGTTCTTTAACGTATTCAGGCGATTTGACGGCGAGGTCGTAACGCAGCCCCGAGCCGATCAAAATCTTTTTCACGCCTTTAAGCTCGCGAGCGCGGCGGTACATGTGGATGAGTGAGCTGTGATCGGTGTTTAAGTTGCTGCAAATGCCGGGGTAAACACACGATGGCTTGCGGCAAGCGCTTTCAATCTCAGGCGATTTGCAACCGATACGGTACATGTTCGCCGTGGGACCACCTAGGTCGGAGACCACGCCCGTAAAGCCTTTCACGGTATCGCGCATGGCTTCAATTTCGCGAATCACGGAGTCTTCGGAGCGGCTTTGGATGATGCGGCCCTCGTGCTCGGTGATCGAGCAAAACGTACAGCCGCCAAAGCAGCCGCGCATGATGTTGACGCTAAAACGAATCATCTCCCACGCGGGGATTTTGGTCTCGCCATCGTGTGAGCCTTGCGCGTCCGCGTAGCTGGGGTGTGGTGATCTTGCGTATGGCAAATCGAACACATGATCCATCTCAGCCGTGGTCAGTGGAATGGGCGGCGGATTAATCCACACGTCTTTGGAGGTGATGCCATCTCCGTGGCGCTGCACCAAAGCCCGCGCATTGCCGGGGTTGGTTTCTAGGTGCAACACGCGGTTGGCGTGGGCGTAGAGAACGGGGTCTTTGGCGACTGCCTCATAGCTTGGGAGGCGGATGACGCTGGTGTCGCGTTTGAGTTTTAATAAGGGGGTGCGGTGGAAGGTGAGTGGAAGGGGCACAACCCCTTTGTCGCTTTGCGACATTTCCCCTATTGCCATAGGGGCAAACGAATTCACGATTTCTCCCATAGTTCCACCCTGCAACTGAGGGGGAGCGCTCGTATTTGTTCTCCCCTGCGCAGTAGGGGGGATGTCGCCAGAGGGCGACAGGGGGGTCACTTGAGCACCACTGTCTTTCACGCACTCTCCGCCCTGCTCCCTTGCCAAATCTGAGCTCATCATGTACGGATTCACGACCTGCTCGATACGGCCTGGTGTATCGATGTCGGTAGAGTCAATCTCTGTCCATACCGCATCGCCAGAAGGCAATAGGGGCGTGGCTTTACGGACGAAGGCTGTGCCGCGAATATCGGTAATTGTCTCGATCGGTTCGCGTTTGGCAAGGCGATGCGCAATCTCAATGATGGCGCGTTCGGCATTGCCGTACAAGAGCAAATCGGCCTTGGCATCAACCAGTACCGAGCGGCGCACTTTGTCGCTCCAGTAGTCGTAATGCGCGATACGGCGCAAACTGGCTTCAATGCCGCCCAGTACCAGCGGCACTTCAGGAAAGGCTTCTTTGCAGCGCTGGGCATAAACCAAAGCCGCGCGGTCAGGGCGTTTACCGCCTTGGCCACCCGGGGTGTAGGCATCGTCGCTTCTGATTTTGCGGTCTGCCGTGTAGCGGTTAATCATGGAGTCCATGTTGCCTGCGCTCACGCCCCAAAAGAGATTGGGTTTGCCGAGCGCTTTGAATGCTTCTGCGCTATTCCAATCGGGTTGGCAAATCAAACCGACTCGGAAGCCTTGTGCCCCTAGGGTTCGGCCAATAACGGCCATGCCAAAACTGGGGTGATCGACATACGCGTCACCGCACACAATGATGATGTCGCACGAGTCCCAGCCCAGCACATCCATCTCGGCACGCGACATGGGCAAAAACTTCGCTACGCCAAAACGCTTCGCCCAAAAAGGGCGGTAGCTGGTGAGTGGCTTGGCGTCGCGCGGAAAGAGAGAGACGTCAGCAAAGACGGATTGGGCGGACATACCTTGATTGTAAGGGTCTACCCCAGTAAATCAGCAACAAGTTGCCCAATGGCCAGCGAGCTCGTCAGCCCCGGCGACTCAATGCCAAACAGATTGACCAAGCCTTTGATGCCGTGAACGCTCTCACCTTGAATGACGAAATCCTTGGCAGCTTCGTGCTGGTTATTGATTTTGGGACGAATACCCGCGTAACCCGTGACTAACGAGCCACCCTGCAGCGCAGGCCAGTATTTACGGATCTCGGCGTAAAACGCATCGCCCCTTGCTGGATCGACGACCAGATCATCGCTTGACTCAACCCACTGCACATCAGGGCCAAACTTGGCTTGCCCGCCTAAATCTAGCGTCAAGTGAACGCCAAGCCCCGCCGCCTCGGGCACAGGATAAATCAAGCGGCTAAAGGGCGAACGACCCGCCAAAGTGAAGTAATTTCCCTTG
>JANPAS010000226.1:0-3614 GCA_031430035.1 Comamonadaceae bacterium
TTGACAGCAGCAATAGTGGGCACGCGCAGCAATTGCAATTTGAGGGCAGTGGGGTTGAAGTAATCGTTAATGACGGCGCGAGGATTGGCGCGTTCCACTAACTTTGGCCCTTCGGAAAAATCGAACTCCGATAAATCCGCACCTGCGCAAAAGCCCCGTCCCGCGCCCGTCAGCACCATCGCGCGAATGTTTTTGTTGGCTTCAATTTGATCAAATACCGCCCACAGCTCGCGGTGCATGGATTTGGTAAAACTGTTCAGCGCTGTTGGACGATTCAGTGTGACCACGGCTACTGCCTCTTTGATTTCAAATAGAACGTCGCTCATGTTTGGATTCCTTAAAATGATTTTTTATTTTACGGAGTTACCAATGAGCTACGAATTCATCACTACCCGCATCGAAGCCGACAAAGTTGGCATCGTCACCTTGAATCGCCCCAAGCAATTGAACGCCTTGAATGGCGAGCTGATGGACGAGCTGGGCGCGGCGCTCAAAGCTTTTGATGCTGACCCCACGATCGGCTGCATGATCGTGACGGGCTCTGAGAAAGCTTTTGCTGCTGGCGCAGACATTGGCGCGATGGCAAGCTGGGGTTTCTCGGACGTGTACGGCGCGGACTACATCACGCGCAATTGGGAAACGATTCGCTCTATCCGCAAACCCGTGATTGCAGCGGTCAGCGGCTTTTGCTTAGGCGGTGGATGCGAGCTGGCGATGATGTGCGACTTCATCATCGCGGCGGATAACGCACGCTTTGGTCAGCCAGAAATCAAACTCGGCATCATTCCAGGCGCAGGCGGCACGCAGCGCTTGCCACGCGCGGTGGGCAAATCCAAGGCGATGGACTTGGTGCTCACAGGCCGCATGATGAACGCCGACGAGGCAGAACGCGCAGGGCTTGCCAGCCGAGTGGTGGCAGTCGATAAGCTAATGGACGAGGTGCTGGCAGCAGCACTGATGATTTGCGACTACGGACAACTCGCCACGATGGCAGCCAAAGAATCCGTCAATCGCGCGTTTGAGAGCGGCCTCTCGGACGGCATCATGTTCGAGCGCCGTTTGTTCCACGCGCTATTTGCCACGCAAGATCAGAAAGAAGGCATGGATGCGTTTGTGAATAAGCGGAAGGCTCAGTTTGTGAATGCTTGATTGGTTTTATGTATTGAACTTTGAAAAGAAAATTTATGACAGATGTTTTTATTAGCTACAGCGTCAAAGATGAAGAACTTGCAAAGTTTGTACATTCACATTTGATTGCCAAAGGTCTTTCAGTATTCCTTGCCTCGATTAGCCTTGCACCTGGTGAGCGGTGGACACAAAAAATTATTGATGAGATGAGATCCTCGGAATGGGTATGTTTACTTGCCAGCAAAAGCGCGCTTGCATCACCGAATGTTCAGCTTGAAGTGGGAGGTGCAATTTTCAGCAAGAAAAAACTAGTATCTCTTATGTGGGATATACAACCTGCAGAGTTGCCAAGATGGATTTCCGATTTTCAAGGAATCATTCTTACCGAGAAGAGTAGGGACGATATCAATCAGGAGATCGAGAAACTAGCAATCGATATAAAGCAGAAAAAAGTTAATGGTCAATTATTAGTTGCTGCTGTTATTGCTGGGCTTTGGTTGTTTAGCAAATAGCGCTTACCACTCATTACGAATGGCGCGTTGCTCGGCAACTGCATCGCCACGCCATTTCAAGCGACCAACAAGATCGTCAAGTTGATATTTTTCAGACAGTATTTCTTGCAGCTGTCGTTGACTCTCAAACACCCGCTCTGCTTTAGTTATTGGATCTACGAACTCAAGCCTTTTCGCCAATAGCTGCAAGGGCTTGGCGTAATCTTCTTCCGTCATCACCAACTGCTCAGGAGTGAGCACGGGATAAATGCCGTCATTCAAAATCGGGATGCCAAGCGCGTTCATATGGACGCGCAATTGATGGCGTTTGCCTGTGACAGGTTTAAGTTCGTACAAAGCATACTGGCCTGCAAGCCCTGTCCCGCTTGGTCTTGCGGGCAGGATGCTCTGCAAGGCAATCTGGGTGCGGCTGTTGGGCGTGCCTGCTACCTCGTGCATTTGCATGTAGATATCCGAGTCTTCTAGGCGGCTCTCATACGTCATGGGAAGCACCAAATCATCCCGATAGGGCGCAATCGCTTCGTAGGTTTTATGGACTTGCCTGTCATGGAACATCTGCTGGTACGCGCCGCGCTCCTTGGCTTGCACACCAAACAGCACAAGGCCTGCGGTGTCTCTATCTAAGCGATGCAGAGGACTTAGCTCGGGCAACCCGAGTTTGTTTTTTAAGCGCACGAGTAGCGTTTCTTGCACATACCTTCCGCTGGGTGTCACGGGTAAAAAATGTGGCTTGTCGGCGACGACTAAATGCTCGTCTTGGTAGAGCAGGGTTTCCTCAAACGGAATGCGTGGTTCAGCTTCTACGTGCCGAAAATAATAGAGGTGTTGCCCGCCAAGGTATGCTGCATATGGCTTTGCAGGCTGTCCCGCTTGATTGATGACTAGACCATCTGCAAATCTAGCTTGCCAAACGGCAACACCCACTTTGGGAAATTTGGCTAGAAGGAAATCAAGCAATGATGGGTAGTCTGATTCTTTGCCCAGTGGCAAAAAAACGCAGCTTGCGCCCAGGCCATCCCGCATGGGAATGTTCATCGTCCAGCCAATCGTTTCGCTCGTTCGATGCGCCACGCACCATCGCGCTGCTCGTCGTATACGTCTTCGATATCGGTGTCAGTCTCGGTCAGCTTGCTATCAAGTGCAATGCGGTTGTCGAAGACGAAGCATTCGCCTTGCCAGTCTGTACCCTGTTCAGGCAAGTCCTTGGTTTGGGCAAGGTAGTTGATGATGCCGCCCTCTAGCGTATAGACCGCGGTGTCCAAGTTATCCATCCACGCGGCTGTCTTTTCGCAGCGGATGCCGCCCGTGCAGTACATGGCTACGCGTTTGCCCTCGGCTTTCCAGATGGGCAAATTTGCTTCGATAAATTTGGGGAAATCGCGGTAATGCGCGACCTCTGGGTCAATTGCGCCTTTGAAGCGACCGAGTGCAAATTCGAAGCTATTGCGGTTGTCGATCACGACCACGTCATCTGAGGCGAGTAGCTCGCTCCATTCTTGAGGATTCAAACTCACGCCGTGCGGTGTGGTGGCATCCACCGTTTTATGGGTCTCCTCGTCCAGTCCAATCCGAATGAGTTCGGGCGCATGGGAGACTTTGAGCATGTGAAAGGGTTTGGATTTGCAGGCTGTTCGCTTGAACGCCATGCCAGTAAAGGAGTTCCCAAATTGCGCTTCGCTAATAAGTGCTGCTTCAAAGCGATCCAACGCTTCGGCAGTGCCCGATACCGCGCCGCTAATACCCTCAAAGGCTACGTCGATCAAGCCTTCCAGCATGTGCTGCGCGGCGAGTGCCCGCACCAAAGCCGTCATGTTCGCGGGATCAATCACACGAACGAATTTGTAAAAGCTGATGTGAAAAAGAGAAACCACAAGTAGAGGGTGGTAAAAATGGTGGTGATAGGTGGATTTGAACCACCGACATCAGCATTATGAATGCTGCGCTCTAACCAACTGAGCTATATCACCAGCTTGT
>JANPAS010000227.1:0-12576 GCA_031430035.1 Comamonadaceae bacterium
GGATTGACGGGCACAACCACCGCACCAAGCCGCAAAATGGCAAAGTGCGTGATGATGAGCTGTGGACAGTTTTGCATCGACAGCACCACGCGGTCTCCTGCTTGCACACCAAGACTATGCAAATACGCAGCCATCCGTAGCGCCTTTTCTTGTAATTGCGCGTATGTCAGATGTGTACCCAAAAACACAATCGCATCCTTGTTTGGATAGCGCAGCGCCGAGCCCTCTAGGTTGTGCCAAAGCGAGGTTTCGGGCAGTGGAATCGAATGCGGCAAACGCTTCGGCCAGTGTTTGAAATGCGGGCGATCAGCGGGTGCGGCGGTGTGGGTTTGAGCAGTAGAAGTCATCCCTCATTTTTATCGCAAGCGGCTTGCTTGCGTGATGTGGTTTTCCCTAGAGAGGTACCCCCATTTGAATCCAACCCCTTTGTCCACTCGCGTGGACATTTCCCCTATTGCATAGGGGCAAACAAATACAACATCTTGGTTCTCCCCTGCGAAGTAGGGGGGATGTCAGCGCGAGCTGACAGGGGGGTTCTCCTGATAACGTCTTGGCGTTATCGGCACTGATAGAACCCCTTTGTCCACTCGCGTGGACATTTCCCCTACTTCGCAGGGGCAAACAAGGCAGCAGTTATCGCTTGATGAACGCCTTCCAAATTACCTAGAACTTCTGCATTCGTAAACCGCAGCACCGTCAAGCCTTGTGCTTGCAAAAAAGCCGTTCGCTCTTGGTCATACGTAAGTGCCTCTTCCGAGTTATGACTTTCACCATCAATCTCAATCACTAGTTTGCGAGCCGCGCAATAAAAGTCAACGATAAACCGACCAATAGGCCGTTGCCGCCGAATACGTGGTTGCATCTTTTGTAAAACCTCAAACCAAATACGGCACTCAGCCTCTGTCATCGCATGACGCATTCGCCGCGCACGGTCAACCAAGACTGGGTTATAGGTTTTCATATTCGGCAATCCTACAAAGGAAACAACCCCTTTGTCCACTCGCGTGGACATCTCCCCTATTGAATAGGGGCAAACGAATACCGCGTCTTTGCTCTCCCCTGCGCAATAGGGGGATGTCAGCACAAGCTGACAGGGGGGGTCAATTCGCTAGGGATAACACCACCCGAAAACCTACGAGGTAGAGCCAGTCGGCAGGATGAGATCGGAAACGGGTCGAACACCTCACGTCGGCGGACTCGTCGAGCCAAGAACCACCGCGCAAGGCCACAAGATCTAAACCGTCCATCTCAACCTTAGTTTTGTTATCAATACGTTCGATTTTGGACATCTCCACCGCTTTGCCAGCCTTATCACGCAAATTATCTTGCCACTCCCACAAATTACCCACCATATCCAGCAAGCCCAATGGGGTCGGAGCAAAGCAACCCACGGAGCTAGCGTGACCAATTTCTGAACCTTGTATGTTGGCAAACAGTTTGGCATTCACGCCATCATTACCCCACGGGTAATCTTCTAGCTTGAAAATCTTATTTTGACTGGCTTGCCGAGCACCTTGCTCTATAGCTTGCGCCCACTGCGTCTCCGTGGGCAGGAGCACTTGAAAGTCTTTACCTAGATTGATGTCTTTCAAGTCATCACGTGCTACCAATTGCTTTGTTAGCCATCGCGCATAAGCCCTAGCTTGGAACCAATTCACGTGCATCACAGGGCGGCTACCAAAAGCTATTTGTTCTGACCAAAATGCGGGCTGTTGACGGTCGGCGGTTTCACGGCTAGCCAAATGTTTTTTGAGCGCATCCCCCTCAAAAGCACTATCGTCACCATCCAACCAAGCCAGCCCTTGCTTATCCCACAGCGTCTTGTCCAGACCCGCATCCATAAAGCATTTGTATTGATCGACAGTGGTAAGTGTGCGAGCCATGTAGAACGTTTCGTGTGATCTATCACCAATAATGCGAACAAAGCCCGCTATGGGTTCAGCTTCATTTTTGTTTTTGTCTTCTTTGAAACGATCTTTCAGCAAGTAAAAGCGTGTTGGCTCGAAGCGCTTGTCTTGCCATAGAAGGCTACGTACATCGGTGTAGACTGCTGCGAGTTTGGGGTCTGGGGTTGGGGCGTTGACCTCAGTCGGAATGGGGTTGAGGTCTTTGACTAAATTCCAAAACTTTTCACTGTCATCCTTTGCAATGTAAGGCGCTAGGTATTGGAGGCCATTTAGAATTTTTTTAGCACCTGCATTTTCCTTCTCTGCCATTCGACATAACGCTAAGGCAGATTCGGAAGCCAAAACATAGTTACTAGGTATTTCGTTACGGCTAATGATGTTGGCAACCACGGCTTCGTCATCGCTCGTCCAATCACCCAACAAACGCGGCACATCAAGCACGGTAAAACGTGGGCGTGTATCGACAGCTTGTGACCCGCTAGGCATATGCGTTGTGACCTCTTCTTGCCCAAGCAAACTGAAATACGGGGCAAGAGTTAGCGATTTGGCAGATTCACCCATGTTTTGCGCCAAGGCGCTCAGCAGTTTCAACACATCAAACACATGACGCTGCACAGCACGGTGCTCAATCAATTGCACAACTAAGGGCATACGCACCTGCTGGGCATCAGCGCGTAGATTTATGGGTAATTCGGCAATCAATTTGATCGCCTCGTCGTATGTAGGTGCCTTTGTATTTGGGTCTACTGGATTCACTGCCCATTGCAACAAGTCAATATCTGATACGTGTGCCGAGGCTAATTGCTTGTTAGAAAAAGCCGCCAATAAAAACGGAAACATATCCACTCGCCTACGCATCAAACGGTAAAGCTCTGGTTGAAAAAGCTGTATCAAAATCAAAGCTAAGACAACCCGAATATCAAACTTTTCGAGAGGAGCCAGCGTCAATGGTTTTCCGCGCACTAGGGCAATCGCTGCGGTTTGGTGCAACAGCTCGATTAGACGTATCATTTTGCGTGGCACGTAGGCATCAAAACAAGTCCGCACCAAGGGCCACAAATCAATCTGAAGCTCTCCAAAAATTTTTCGAGCCAGTGCATCATTAACAGTTGCAGTATCTGACGAGCTATCCGGCTGCATAGGGGCATCAAACCACCGTTTTCTTTGAACGCTTTCAATCGAAAGCTCGTAGCTGCGTACAAATAACGCAGCCTGCTCCGCCGTCAACGCGGGCAACCGAAACGGCACATGAACAATCTTCTCAAGGTACTCAAACCCCGTAATCGGCATTTCAGGCTTTTTATTCTCTAGCGCGTACTCTTTATACCGATGCCCAATGCCACGCTCAATCACCTCGTCATCTAACGCCAGCACGAAGGCAAAGCTCTCAACGTTGAAGATGGTTTTGATGAGCTCTAGCGTGCCCACGGCGTTTTCGGGCAGGCAACGATCTAGGTCGTCTATGAAGATGACGAAGTTGATACTGACATTTGTATTTAGCTGCGCACCCGTTAAATATTTCTGTTGCGGTGTAGGCCGCGTAATGGCACGGAGTACTTCATGCATTTCATAGAAAAAACGCCCGTTATCTAAATGCTTAAACGTGTCTAATAACGGCTCATGTTCTTTGCTTTTAGATTTTTTAAGAAAACCCGCAAGCAAACCAGCGCTAGCGAAACTAGCCGCAGATGCCAGCGGCACAGCCACACCAACAGCTAGCGCTGTGGCTGCAGCCAAAGTCTTGACTACATTAACAACCAATCCGAGGTGTTCTTTAATTGCCTGTGGAATATTGCCACCAGCCCACTCAGTCCACGTTTGTGCCAATTCAATTTGTTCTGTCAACGCTTCCAATATATGAAGCATCAAAGGAACATGCAAATGTTTTTCGTGCTCATATTTCCAAGGCTGAAAAAATACAGGCACTAACAACGTGAAATTCCCGCCATCTTGCTTGCGACGCTCAGCCAAAGTGTTTGCTGATAACTGCGCCCGATCTTGAATCAATGACAGCAGTTTAGATTTACCTGCGCCCCATTCGCCAAAGAGTCCAACGACTAGCGGATCGTCGCCTAATGGCTTTCCGCCCGAGTCTTTATCTAGCGCGGATTGAATACGCTTCCATAGCGAGTCCGCGTAAACGCCATAGCCTAGGTAATCGTTATCTGATGTGCTCATGGAGCAACATTGTCGCTATTTCTGGCATTACGCAAATGAGCAAATACGAATCCAACCCCTTTGTCCACTCGCGTGGACATTTCCCCTATTGCATAGGGGCAAACAAATACAGAAGTTTTGTTCTTCCCTGCGAAGTAGGGGGGATGTCAGCGCGAGCTGACAGGGGGGTCACAGCACTCGCAAAGGATGCTCACCTGCTGACCAAGGACTCACAAAAAATGCATTCACCATCGCAGGCGTGACGTCTTCAATCGGCGCAGGTTGCCACTTGGGGGTGTGGTCTTTATCTATCACCAAGGCGCGGATGCCTTCCACCGTATCGCTGTGTTGGCTTGGTGTGCCTGCAAAGCAGTGATAAACCATGTCTCGCTCCATGCGCAAATCGTCTGCAAGGCTCATGGTACGTGCCCTACGGACTTGCTCTAGCGTGACGGCGAGCATCAAGGGGGAGTTTTTTTGCAGCTTGGCTAATGCTGTTTTTGCCCACTCGGAATCATCTGCTTGCAAAGATTGAACAATCGCTTGCAGAGAGGAGTGAGCGAAGTGTTTTTGCATTAAGTCTAAGTTGACGACTGGCAAGGGCTCAGACTTCGACAAGCTCAGTCCGAACGGGATGGGATCGTTCCATATTGCCAGTAACTCTTTAGATTCGATAAAAACGTCCGCAAGCCCCATGGAGATTGCCTCTTGCCCATTTAACATCTGCCCCGTCAGCGCCAAATACTCACCCACACCGATAGTTGAATTGGCACAGCGGCTTAAAAAATATCCGCCGCCCACATCGGGGAACAGTCCGATCGCTGTCTCAGGCATCGCCATCTTGGTTCGCTCGGTCACGATGCGTGTGCTTGCGCCTTGCGTGAGCCCCATGCCGCCGCCCATCACAACGCCGTCCATAAACGCGATGACGGGTTTTGGGTAGTGATGGATTAAATGGTTGAGCGTGTATTCTTCGGTGAAAAAGGCTTCCAAGGATTCGCGATTGAGCACGTCGCTGGGCTGCGAGTAAACCGCTTCATGGAAATAGCGAATATCACCGCCCGCACAAAAGGCACCAAAAGGCTCAGGCGCCTCGGAAGCCTTATTCCATTTGGCTCCGCGTAGGAGAACGTGAGTAATGCTTGCATCATCGCGCCACGCAAAGAGCGCTTTTGAGATGTCCCGAATCATGGCGAGCGACAGCGCATTCAAGGCTTTGGGACGATGGAGTGTAAGCCGTGCAATGCCGCCCTCCACGCTTGTGATGATGTCTCTATCCATTTGACTCTCTCATACCTAATAAGACATTACCAAGCAATGCTACGAGCACCAATGCGCCGCCTGTCAGCACTTGATGCGTAGGCACTTCACCAATAAAAATCCATGCCCACGTGATGCCAAACACAATCTCTAGCAAGGCAAGCAACGAGACTTCCGCAGCTTTTAAAACACGGGCGCAAATGACGGCAAGAGAGCAAGGAATCGCCAATTGGAACAAGCCTAAAAACCCAAGCCACGCCACATCATGCGCTGTCGCTTGCAGTGGCAAAGCAAAGGGCAGCATGGTGATGCTAGACAAGATGGCACCAAGAAAAACGCTCGGTACCAAATCAAGGCTGTTACTGCTTGGCTGCATCTGTTTCATTTGCTGAATTTGAGCATTCGTCCACATGATGGAACCACAGATCGGAACCAAAAGAGCAATCAAACAGCCTGCAATATCGCTAGGCTTACCAACAGCAAATTGCGACCAAAACATATAGCCGATGCCAAATGCGGCCAATCCGATGGCATAGTAAGTGCGGCTTGGCAACCGATGTCCTGTGACAAGCCTAGAGACAAGCGCCGTCAATAGCGGCCCTGCGGCCAAGGTGATGAGTACGTTCGCCACCGAGGTGAGCACCATCGCAATCATGAAGGCACTAAACATCACGGACCAACAGATGCTAGATACCCACAGCGCAGGGCTGCGCCATGGCACGGCTTGGTACCAATATTTACCTCGCATAAGTGGCAGCAACACCAAAAGCGACACAGCGGTAAAAAAGCTACGCCAAAACGTGACTTCAAAACTCGCAGCCGAGTCAAGCTGTTTGGTCACAACACCTGCTGTTGACCATAACAAAGGGCAGAGCACCATGAGTGCTACTGCCCTGTTGTGTGTTATTTTCATAACGAGCGGCTGGTGATTAACGGCCTGCTTTTTTACGATCGCTTTCGGTTAAATGGCGCTTGCGCAGACGCACACTCTTAGGTGTGATCTCGACCAATTCGTCATCCTCAATAAACTCAACGCCGTACTCGAGAGTCAAATCAATCGGCGGTGTGACCTTAATCGCATCTTCTTTTCCGCTCACGCGGAAGTTGGTCAGCTGCTTGGTACGTGTGGCATTAACCACGAGATCGTTATCACGGTTGTGGATGCCCACAATCATGCCTTCGTACACAGGGTCATTGGCTTTCACGAACATGCGGCCACGGTCGTCTAATTTGCCTAGGGCATAAGTAAAGATTTCGCCTGAGTCCATCGAAATCAGCACGCCGTTTTTACGGCCACCGATATCACCTTTGTGTGCTTCGTAGCTGTCAAAAATGTTGGAAATCAGTCCAGAGCCACGGGTTAAGTTTAAAAATTCGTTGGTAAAGCCAATCAAGCCACGCGCCGGAATGCGGTACTCAAGACGAACACGGCCACGGCCGTCGGACTCCATGTTGACCAGCTCACCCTTGCGCTCACCAAGCGCCTGCATCACACCACCTTGGTGGATTTCTTCGACGTCGGCAGTCACCATTTCAATCGGCTCATGCTTCTCACCATCTACATCGCGGAACACCACGCGCGGCTTCGAGACAGCCATCTCGTAACCTTCGCGGCGCATATTCTCTAGCAAGATGGTCAAGTGCAATTCGCCACGCCCCATCACTTCGAAAATACCTTCTTCGTCGGTTTCAGACACGCGAAGCGCCACGTTGTGTTGCAACTCTTTTTGCAAACGATCCCAGATTTGACGGCTGGTGATGTACTTGCCTTCACGACCAGCCAATGGGCTGGTGTTCACGCAAAAGTTCATGGTGAGCGTTGGCTCATCGACCTTCAGCATCGGCAGCGGTGCCGGTGTCGCTGGATCGGTCACTGTCACCCCAATGCCAATACCTTCGATACCGTTAATCAGCACGATGTCGCCAGGGCCCGCTTCGGTTGCTTGAATGCGCTCGAGTCCTTGGAATTTAAGCACTTGATTAACGCGGCCTTTGACAGCTTTGCCGTCCACGCCTTCCATGACGACCACATCCATCATCGGTTTGATCGTGCCTTGGCTGATACGTCCCACACCGATACGACCCACAAAGGTAGAAAAGTCGAGCGCAGAAATTTGTAATTGCAATGGCGCCTCAGGATCACCCGTTTGCGCAGGCACATGCTGGAGCACGGTGTTAAACAGAGCCGACATATCAGGGCCCCACTGCTCGCCTGGTTTGCCCTCAGTCATCGATGTCCAGCCGTTAATACCCGAGGCATACACCACAGGAAAATCTAACTGCTCATCGGTTGCGCCGAGTTTGTCGAACAAATCGAACGCAGCGTTGACCACGAAGTCAGGGCGCGCACCTGGCTTGTCCACTTTGTTCACTACAAGGATAGGACGCAGGCCGAGTGCCAGCGCTTTCTTCGTTACGAAACGCGTTTGCGGCATAGGGCCTTCTTGCGCGTCGATGAGCAACACCACGCCATCAACCATCGAGAGAGCGCGCTCCACTTCGCCGCCAAAGTCCGCGTGTCCAGGGGTATCGACGATGTTGATGTGCGTGCCTTCCCAGCTCACGGCACAGTTTTTGGCCAAAATCGTAATGCCGCGCTCGCGCTCGATGGCGTTGTTGTCCATCACGGTATCGACCACCTTTTCGTGATCGGCAAAAGTGCCAGACTGGCGTAGCAACTGGTCAACCATGGTGGTTTTTCCGTGGTCAACGTGCGCAATGATGGCGATGTTTCTAATTTGTTGTCGCATAGTTTCTTCTCTCTTACTTTAAAAAATCTGTTGTATCTGCCCAATATCCAAAGGACTGAGCAAGCGGGTCGGAATCAACTCCCCCGCCTTAATATGTGCCGAACCCAAAAGCTGTGCTTTGGGGCCATAAACCGCCACAAACTCGTTGTCCTTCAACTCCGTCCTACGCCGCACGCCGCTTAAAAAACGGCCTGCGTTCTCATCGTCTAATTCAACTCGGTCATAACTTGCCAACATCACATCGACAGGCAATAAATAGGCCTCACGAGCCTTATCGGATAAGGCTTCCAGCTGCACCAAAGTCACCGCTTTATCAATCTCAAAATCACCTGTTGCGATGCGCCGCAAACTGATCAAATGACCACCGCAACCCAGCACCTCACCAATATCCTCACCCAAGGTTCGGATGTAGGTGCCCTTACTGCACGTCACCGTTAGCCGTAACAAGTCATCTTCTAACGGTTCGATGACAAGCTTGTGAATCGTTACCTCGCGTGCTGCACGCTCTATCTCAATCCCTTGTCGCGCCAACTCATAGAGAGGCTTACCATCCTTCTTCAAGGCACTCGTCATAGGCGGCACTTGCAAAATTGCCCCCGTAAATTGCCCGCAAGCCTTATCTAGCAAGGCCTGCGAGGTCATTTCCACATTTACTTCTCGCCTCGCTATGACACGGCCTTCCGCATCGCCTGAACTCGTCTTAATCCCGAGCCTCAATGTCGCCACATAGGTTTTCACCGCATCCAAATGGATGTGAGAAAACTTCGTCGCCGCGCCAAAACAAATCGGCAACACACCTGTAGCCAATGGATCGAGCGTGCCTGTATGCCCCGCTTTCTCGCCACGCAAAAGCCACTTCACTTTTTGCAGCGCATCGTTGCTCGATAAGTGCAGCGGCTTATCTAGCAGCAGCACACCATGCAAGGGACGACGCACAATTTTGACTCTCGCCGGACGATCCGCTTTCGCCTCATTCATGCTCAAAACTAATCTTCCTTCGCCGTAGTCGACAACGCTTTCGCAATCAAGGCATTCATGTCTGCCGCCGTCTCTGACGTGCGGTCGTATTCAAAATGCAAAGTCGGCACGGTGTGAATCATTAATCGTTTAAATAGCAGACTACGCAAATAACCCGCTGACTTATTCAAACCTTTAATACACTCTTCTTTATCACCCATCAACTGACTAAAAAACACTTTCGCGTGCGCGTAATCGGGCGTGACATCCACACCCGTAATCGTCACCATCCCCACACGCGGATCTTTCACCTCGCGAGCGATCAGCTCGCCCAAATCACGCTGGATTTGGTCGGCGACGCGCAAACTACGATTAGGGATAGAAGACTGTTTTTTCATCAAATAACGTTAGATTAAAGCGTCCGCGCCACGTCACGAATCTCAAAGAACTCAAGCACATCGCCAACTTCAATGTCGTTGTAACCCTTGATGTTCAAACCGCACTCGAAGCTTTCTTTGACTTCTTTCGCATCGTCTTTGAAACGCTTGAGTGATTCGAGTTCGCCCGTATAAATGACGGTGTTGTTGCGTAGCAAGCGAAGACGTGCCGTGCGCCGCACGATGCCTGTGAGCACCATACAACCCGCGATCGAGCCGACCTTGCTGGCCTTGAACACTTGCCTGATTTCAGCAGAACCAATAACCTCTTCACGCTTTTCAGGAGCCAACATGCCAGACATCGCTGCTTTCAATTCATCCACAGCGTCATAAATGATGTTGTAGTAACGAATATCCACACCGTTGTGCTCGGCATGTTTGCGAGCTTGTGCATCAGCGCGTGTGTTGAAGCCAATCACCACCGCTTTAGAGGCAATCGCTAAGTTGACATCGCTCTCGCTAATGCCGCCCACGCCCGCATACACGATCTGCACTTTGACCTCGTCGGTCGATAGTTTGAGTAGTGATTGACCCAGCGCTTCTTGCGAGCCTTGCACGTCGGCTTTGATAATGATAGGCAACATTTGCACATCGCCAGCAGCCATATCGGTAAACATGTTCTCCAGCTTGGCCGCTTGTTGCTTAGCCAGTTTGGTATCGCGGAATTTGCCCGAACGATAGTTGGCAATTTCACGGGCACGACGCTCATCAGCCATCACCATGAAATCATCGCCCGCCATGGCCACATCAGTTAAGCCTTGAATTTCGACAGGAATGGAAGGACCCGCCGATTTGATGGATTTGCCGTTTTCATCCAACATGGCACGCACGCGCCCCATGCAAGATCCTGCCAACACCACATCGCCCGCCTTGAGCGTGCCAGACTGAATCAGCACAGTCGCCACAGGGCCACGGCCTTTGTCCAAACGTGCCTCGACAATTAAGCCTTTGGCCATGGCTTCAATTGGCGCACGCAGCTCCAAAATCTCAGCTTGCAAAAGCACTTGCTCAAGCAGCTCGTCAATACCTTGTCCCGTACGAGCAGAAACTTGCATAAACGGAGAGTCGCCGCCAAACGCTTCTGGCACCACTTCTTCAGCAATCAACTCGTTTTGAACGCGATCTGGGCTCGCGCCCGGTTTGTCAATCTTATTAATCGCCACAACAATTGGAACGCCCGCCGCCTTGGCATGCTTGATCGCTTCTTTGGTTTGTGGCATCACACCGTCATCAGCCGCCACCACCAAAATCACGATGTCAGTTGCCTTAGCGCCGCGTGCACGCATCGCCGTAAAAGCTTCGTGACCAGGGGTGTCTAAGAACGTAATCATGCCGCGCGGCGTGTTGACGTGATAGGCACCAATGTGCTGCGTAATGCCGCCCGCTTCGCCAGCCGCCACTTTGGCCGTGCGGATGTAATCCAAGAGCGATGTCTTACCGTGGTCAACGTGACCCATCACGGTCACCACAGGCGCGCGTGGCAACATCTCAGATGAGGATGCCAGCACTTCTTCTTCGGTGAAGGCCTCAGGATCATCCAGCGCGGCGACCACCGCTTTGTGTCCCATTTCTTCGACCACGATCATTGCCGTATCTTGATCGAGGGGTTGATTGATCGTGACCATTTGGCCAAGCTTCATCAAGTGCTTAATCACTTCGGAAGCTTTCACCGCCATCTTGTGCGCCAGATCTGCCACCGTGATGGTTTCGGGCACATGCACTTCAATGACGCGTGCTTCCACTGGCTCTTGCTCTACACGCTCTTCACGATCATCGCCCTTGCGCTTGCCACGTGGACCACCACGCCAAGAACCACGCCCCACACCGCCTGAGCTATCGCCGCGGGTTTTAAGCGCTGCTTTTTTCTTTTGCTCATCCGTCCAAGTGGAGGATAATTTTTCGGATTTAACTTCCTTCTTGCCACCTTTTGCGTCAGTCGTCGTGGCTGGTTTTTCACCCACTTTTGGTTTCACGCCAGTCCCAACGGCCGGCTTATGTAGCGTGCCTTTGGCGACTTCAGGTTTTTTCACTGGTTCTGGTTTTTTCGCAATCATCACACCCCGACTAGGGGCGCTCATCATGGCGCGAATCGCGTTGGCTTCGTCCATCGCCTTTTGGCGACGATCTTTCAAATCAACCGCTTTCGCAGCATCATCTGTTTCCTGCTGTGCAGCTAATTCAGCTGGCGTTGGACCTGTCGGCACGGCAACAACCACTGGGACAACTACCGCTGCGGCGACGGGTGCTGGCGCAGGCTTAGCGGGTGCTTGCTCTGGGATGATCTTGCCAATTGTTCTTTTCTTAGGCGTTTCCACCACGGCAGCCTCGGCTGCAGCTTGCGCCGCTCTTGCGACTTCTTTGGCTTCGCGCTCACGCCTACGCTCAGCTAACTCCTCCTCTTGACGACGAAGTAACTCTGCCTGACGCATCGCTTCTTGTTCACGCTTAGCAAGCTCTGCATCATCAAGCACATGTTCGGCAGGGGCGATTGGCACCGCAGGCTGCACAACGGGAGCAGCGTCTGCATCATCACGTTGAATAAAGGTACGTTTTTTACGAACCTCGACCTGGATGGTGCGCGCCTTGCCAGAGCTATCGGCTTGCTTAATTTCGCTGGTCGATTTTTTCACTAGGGAGATTTTTTTACGCTCACCCGTAGCTGTGCCATGACTGGATTGCAAAAATCCTAGCAATTTTTGTTTGTCAGCATCCGTCAGCACATCACTGCTTCCAGATTTGCTAACACCCGCACTGCTCAGTTGCTCAAGCAGGGTAGCGGTTGTTTTTTTGAGCTCTGTTGCGAACTCGGCGACTGTAGTCGTGGACATAGTTTCTGGGTCTCCATCATGTTTCTGCCGCGAACCAATGTGCGCGTGCTTTAATAATCAATGCCTTCGCGGCATCTTCATCGAGTCCAGTCAATTCTTGCAACTCATCCACGGCTAGGTCAGCCAAATCGTCACGGGTATGAACGTTGCCTTCTGACAATTTGCCCACCAACGTCGGGGTCATACCTTCCAGGTCGAGCAAGTCTTGCGACGCCTCTTCTACACCTTCTTCGTTAGCAATCTCTAACGTCAAGAGCGCATCTTTAGCACGCGTACGCAG
>JANPAS010000228.1:0-1583 GCA_031430035.1 Comamonadaceae bacterium
GTATGCCGTTCCCCAGATCAGTTCGCTGTGATTGGCAAATTCGCGTGGCTGATTAAAGCAACCATTTAACAATCGACCAGGCTTTGCATCCTCTTTCGGTGTGAGGTGCGCGAGCAAGCCCTCCATCATGGTGTGGAGGGCTTCAACCATGTCGGGCGCGAGAGCGCTCAAATCTGAACGAGCAGCAATACGTGCAAGTTGTTCGACGACGATAGCTGAGGCAGAGGTATCCAGTGGCACGGCCTTAGGGTTTGTTTTTAGCAACGGATCCATGAAATCCCACGGCGGTACGGTGCTGCTATCAGAGTGGCCGAGCCAGTACACCAATAACTTGCGTGCGATAGCAAGGTATTGCTCATCACCAAGCTCTTCCCAAGCGCGAAGGTAACCAGCAATCGCCCATGCTTGACCACGCGACCAGCAGCTATGGTCATGTGCGCCGAGTAAGGTGAATTCCTTCAAAGCTTGCCCCGTCTCTGGGTTGTATTCAATAAACTCAACCGTAGAGCCATCCTCACGGATGAAGTCCCGAATCGTCGTATCTAAATGCTTGCGAGCCCCGATTTCAAAAGTTGTATCGCCAGTCAATCGCCTTGCCCACCAGTCGAGTTGTATGTTGGGGTGTACGTTATCCACCGCCACAATGCTGCGGCTTGCCAAGTTGGTCGATTTGACTTGCACCTGCGTGCCAATCGGCATAGCACCATTGACTGCCATTGCCATTGACCGCATGGCGTAAGCAGCAGCTAGACCCAATGTTCGAAAGGATTCATTGCCTGTAGCATCAAACTGGCGAGCCGCAGAATAATAAAATCGATGCCCCCGAAACTGGTCATCGCGCTCCAAATAAGGACGCAGGCGCTCTGTTCTTAAGACTGCTGAGGCTTGAAGCTGGGGATTGCCAGTCAATTCAGCCGCAATCCTCAGGCACTCCACCCAGTGCCCCCCGCACCAATCACCGTCCTCTGTCACCGCCCATTGCCCAGTTGCAGGGTCGGCGTGATAAGGCCAGTGGCTTGCTACTTCAATCTCGGTATGCTGCACCCTTTGCAGCAAAAGATTGAGCGCGTCTTCGTAGCGCGGATTCCAGTTCATTTTTAGATGGCTCATAGGATGTTGACTCTTGTCTCTACGTGTGGCATTAAAATTAATTTCATATGTAATTTTATTGGATACTTTCAAATGAAAACAATTGGGGTTTCTACCAGTAAAAAAAAGCCGACGAATGGATTCGCTATTTCCAGTTATGCGCCGTATCAATTCGCGTTGATTTCTAGGCGACTAAGCGAGGCGTTAGAGAGTTTTTATGGCAAGCAGTACGGACTATCACGAACCGAGTGGCGAACGCTGGCGCTATTGCACGAGCAAAAGCAAACGACAGCAACCGAATTGGTTTTAATGTCAGGCATGGATGCTGTAGCAGTGCATCGCGCGGTCAAAAACCTTGAAAAACAAGGGTTGGTAAAGCGCGATGATTTCCCAAGTGATAAGCGCGCAAAATACCTCAGCCTCACGGCGGCAGGTGAGGTCATATTTACCCAAGTCGCGCCTTATGCAGAGGCTTTGCAAAAAAGCATGCTTAG